>JAUNSB010000001.1:18170-119430 GCA_030539375.1 Prevotella sp. | reverse complement strand
CCTTCTTCCTGCTGTCAACGCTGTCAAGATACTGCTGCGTGGTGGTGAGGTTCTTGTGACCGACAAGTTCCTTTACGGTATTGGGGTCTGTCCCTGCCTGAAGTTGCAGAGAGCAGAAGGTGTGGCGGCTCGAATGGTAGGTGATGTGCTTGGTGATGCCCGCTGCCTTCACCCATTGTTTGAGTACTGTCTGTGTCATGCTGTCCTTGAAGCCGTGAAATACAAGTCCCTCCCTTTTACCGTTGTCTATCAATGCCAGCGCCTCGTCTCCTATCGGGTTGTGGACAATCTGCTTTGTCTTCTGCATTCGGTCGGTGATATAAAGTGTGCCGTCGGCTTCGGGCTGTATCATTTCCCATGTGAATGGCTTGACATCGCTCTTTCGAAGTCCTGTAAGGCATGAGAAAAGGAAGGCGGTCTTTAGTATAGGAACCTCGCACGGAGTTTCTGCCAACCGTATGAGTTCATCAGCTGACAGTCCCACCTTGTCGGTCGGAATTGTTTCGGCACGTTCCAGATAGGGACAGGGATTTTCCTTTATCTTCCTGTCACGGTGGGCTGCATGGAGCGTGCCGAGAAACGCGGACCAATAGCTGGCTATGGTATTAGTGTGCAGCTTGCGTTTGGTGTGGATTACCTGATGCGTGGTGCGCAGGTATTCAAGGAACTTGTTGCAAAGCTCCACTGTGATTTCGGCAAAGGTACATTTACCGCCAGTGAACTGACTGAAGTGCAGGAAGGCATGCTCATAGCGCGAGTTTTTCTTCCCGGCATACTTCTTGAAGTAATCAATGAAACTGCCGTTGAGTTTATTGCGGTCGAAGAACTCGTAACGCTCGTTTACAATCTCCTCGTATCTACGGCAGCGCAGGGCTTCGGCTTTCTCCGACAGCCGTGCGTTGTAGTCCTTCTCACGCAGTGTCTTCGGGTGTGCGTAGATGTAGATGCCGAGCGACTCATGGCGCAGCATTTTGTTGGTAGTCTCATCACGGTAGCCGGGATAATAGTCGAGAAAGTAGGACAGCATTTTGCCTCCCTTGATTTTCCGTGTATAAAGGTTCACGGTCTTACAGATATTACTCATAGTCTTTTCTTTGTTATTTATGAATGTTACTTGGTGGAGACTATCTCCACGCTGCAAAGACAGTGCAAACTGAGAGCAGAATCAAATTTATTTGAATTATGCCGAGGTGCAGCCTGTTTTCGCTTTTGCAAAGGAACTAAATGATATGCCGTTGATAGCAGTTAATGATGATAATTGACAGATAATCGTGTTATCAATGGAAAATGAACGAATTTACAGTCCTTTTGCGGCTCTTTCCGCCATTGCACGCTCTACATCGGCACGAAGTAGCAGGTTCCTCACACCCACCTTCCTCTTCTCTATACCATAAACTTTGGTGATATGGTGTATGTTTGCTTTTGACAGTCCGTATTTCTCTGACACCTCATCAACGGTGTAATACCGTTCATCTGCCAGCATGTCCATCTGTCGCAATTCCGCAAGGTGCGTCTTTGAATAATAGGTGATGCCGTATTCCTTCTTCGTGGGAATGCTGTGGCGGTATGCGTAGGCACGAATGGCGGTAGCTTTCATGCCGAACACCTCGAACACTTCGTCCGTGGTGAGCCATTCTGTGATAGTGGAGGTATCAACGGTCAGACCGAGGCATTCCTCCACATGGTTTTTGCTGTAATAGTTCTTTCCGGCAATGCGGCACATGGGGATTTGGTTACGTTTGGCTGTAGTGTAAAGCCACATCTGCTTTACCTTATAAATGGACATCACCTCCTCGCCGGAGAGGTAAGTCAAAGGCTCGCCAGAAACAGGTACGGTTTCTTGCTTCTTCTGACGCTGCTTAAGAACTATTGGTTTCGGTCGGTTGCCAAACACGACCTTATTATAAGGATTGCCATCCAGCATCTTCTCGATGTCAGCACGGCGGATGATAGCCATGCGGTTGCTGATGCGTGAGGCTTTCAGCTTGCCCTGTGACACGAGCTTATAAATGTACTGGCGCGAGCATCCCATGAGGATAGCCGCCTTTGAAAAGGTGAGATACTCCTGACGCTGTATCTCTAAAACTGGTCCTACGGCATTAAGCAAGTCCTGCTGTCGTTTCTTCTTCGCTTTCTTAGCTTCATCAGCACAACGAACACAACAGTATTTCTGCATACCGCTGTTGGACGTGAATGTCCTGCCGCAAAATGCGCATTTCTTGGTTGTCTTCATTCTTCCCTTATTTTAATGTTTTACACTCTTTTCTGTGTATTCCATCGGGAAGTGAACGGAAGTCAACTATTGTCACTTGTTATCAACCTGCTTAACTTTTGTGACAACCTTCGCATTTCGCCCAGCCTTTTGTCGCTGTCTGTGAACCGTTGTCAACCTTTGTCGACGGACTTGAATTTTGTGGCAAAAATAAAGCCCCGCACATTCACCGCGATAGAAATACGTTACAAAATTATGCGGAAAATGTCGAAGCACCAAAAACTGACCGTGAAGTGTTAAAATTCAAATAATACTGATAATCAGTGGATTATTTGCAAGTATTTCTCTTTGTATGCAGTTGGTTACACCTATCTAAATACAGCCATAAAACGTATAATCTCCAATACTCGTTACTGAATTGGGTATTATTACGCTTGTCAAGCTTGAGCAACCACGGAACGCAATACTTCCAATGCTTGTTATAGAGTTAGGTATTGTTACGCTTGTCAAGCTTGGGCAAAAAGAGAACGCTTGAATTCCAATGCTCGTCACTGAGTTAGGTATTGTGATGCTTGTCAAGCCTTTGCAACCAAAGAACGCATAATCTCCTATGCTCTTCACTGAGTTGCCTATACTCACTTCTGTGAGTGTTGACTTGCTCCGAAAAGGAGAGCTTTTATATGATAAGGTTCTTCCTAAGTACAGAGATTTCAACGGACTTTTTGAGAAATTATCTTCTCCAATTTCTAATATTTCATCTCCATCCTTAATAATTAGTTTTTCCAATACCTCACAGTCTTTGAATGCATTATTTCCAATACTTGTCACCGAGTTGCCTATTGTAACGCTTGTCAAGGCTGAGCAACCATCGAACGCCCACATTCCAATGTTCTTCACTGAGTTAGGTATCGTGACGCTTGTCAAGCCTGAGCAACCATTGAACGCAAACTCTCCAATGCTCGTCACTGAGTTTGGTATTGTGACGCTTGTCAAGCCCGAGCAATCATAAAACGCAGACCTTTCAATGCTCGTCACAGAATTAGGTATTGTGATGTTTATCAAGTCTGGGCAGTAAGAGAACGCTTGAATTCCAATACTTTTCACTGAGTTTGGTATTGTAACGCTTGTCAAGCCTGAGCAACAATTGAACGCACGCTCTTCAATGCTCGTCACTGAGTTTGGTATAGTGATGCTTGTCAAGCCTGAACAACCCTCGAACGCAGCCTTTGGTATGCTCGTCACAGAGTTGCCTATACTCACTTCTGTGAGTGTTGACTTGTTCCCAAAAGGAGATCTTTTATATGATAAGCTTCTTCCTAAATATAGAGATTTCAACGGGCTATGAAAGAAATTATCTTCTTCAAACTCTAATATTTCATACCCATCTTTGATAATTAGTTTTTCCAATGCCCCACAGCCATTGAACGCATACTGTCCAATGCTCTTCACCGAGTTACCTATTGTTACGCTTGTCAAATCTGAACATCCTCCGAACGCAGACCTTTCAATGCTTGTTACTGAGTTAGGTATTGTTACGCTTGTCAAGCCTGAGCAACCAGAGAACGCAGACCTTTCAATGCTCGTCACAGAATTGGGTATTGTGACACTTTTCAAGCCTGAGCAATTGCAGAACGCAAACTCTCCTATGCTCGTTACCGAGTTGGGTATTGTTACGTTTGTCAAACCTGAACAATCTCGGAATGAATAAATTCCAATACTTGTCACGGAGTTTGGTATTGTGATGCTTGTCAAGCCAGTACAGTTATAGAACGCATGATTTCCAATGCTCTTCACCGAGTTGGGTATTGTAACGTTTGTTAAGCCAGAGCAACTGGAGAATGTAGATTCTCCAATGCTCATCACAGTCCATGTTCTTCCATTGTATGTTAAATTTGCGGGAATTTTTATATTCCCGGAATATTTAGAATCCCCATAAGTGATTCCACACGTCTTTTCTGTTGATGACACAATTTTATAATAGATACCGCCTACCTCAAAATCGTATGCCGACATTTGCATGCTGCACAACAGGCACGCTATTGTCAGCAGCGTTCTTATAACCTTTGTCTTCATATTATGTCATCTTTCGTAAAACTCAATAATATCCTCTATGCTCATGCAGTTCAGATGTACAGTGCCATATCCATGCTCCTGTTCACAGTCATCATAGCTTTCTATATCATATACTAAACATAACTGATTTCCAATAGTCATAAATACCGCCTCGGGATTACGTTGTTTTAAAGTGTCAAGTATTGCACTTACGGGATACAATTCAAAATCACCACAATGTAAACACACACTGCCATCCGTTGGGGCTGTATTATAATGCGGAGTCAGGAAGCCTTTTATTACATAGTTTTGCTTACATACCATAAAGGCTTGCTTGTTTTCTATTGCCTCAAGCTCTTTTATTACAGCCCCTACATTCATGGCATTATCATCTCTACAGATGTATGCCTCAAAGCCGCTGGGGACAGGACCCTCATAGTCGTATTCTACGACAAACACCTTACTGATGCTCTCTTTTTCATAGAGTTTCACATCCTTAAGCAGCTTTTCATGTGCATTTTTCCCAGAAAAGCCATAATTGCGATCCAGCAGTACGCGGTGTTGTGGCTCAATTTTCCCTGAGATATCATCGCGACGTATACGTATCTTTTCCATTTTTCCGGCAAACGAGCTAATGACGTCTGTTGTCATGACGCAATCCGTTTTTACAAAGATACTGCGGTTCCTTGTACTTTCTGTAAGTTCACGTAAGAGCGAGAAAAGCTCTTTAATTGTAATTGTTTCCATTTTTTGATATTTTTTAAATTTATGTATTATGTTTATTTTTTGTCTCTCTTATTTTATTATCACTTTCTTGCCGTTTATTATGTTCAGTCCCTTCCTCGGAGCACTGAGCCTGCGGCCGTTGAGGTCATAATAAACATCCTGTCTGCCGTTTTCGTCAGCCTCAACGCCTTGTATTCCCGTAGGCTCAAAGCCCTTTATGTTCTGGAATTTCTTCCAGTACTCCGCATTCCTGTATGCCTCCAGAGCCTCTTCGGGAACATAGAGCGTAGCATTGTCTTCATAATATAACTTATTTGAATTTTGTAACAGTCCTATTATAAATTAGGTATAGATTTATGGGCATAAAAAAGCGTGAGATTCGTGCCTGTTGTTCTCCCGCTATCAAAGGCTCTAGCATTGCCCACACTGTAAGGAGAACAACGTTAGAAGCCCACGCCGATATGAATATATACATTACCGCAAAGCACTTATATAAAACGACAAGACCTGCGCCCGAAAGGACACAGTTTGTGCTTACACAAGAACTCACGGGTAGATATAATCACACCCTGGACATCTACCGTTGCCACGTCCTTTGACAGTGTTTGAACTTGCTAGATTCTTGATAGCCAAAGACGAAGCGCTGAGTAAACGCCTTTTAATATGTCGTGTCTCACCCACCCTTCCCCTCTTGGACGAATCCGCAAGGTATCGGCGTGTGCCAAGACCAGACAAAGAGTCGGCAGCCTAAAACCGCCTCCTGCAATGTCAGTTGCAAAGATTACGTAAATGAGAGCAGGCTCTCAAATTACCGGCTACTCCAATCTTCACAGTGCAAAGTTACAAAAAAATATATATTGTACAAACTTTTTAAGAAAAAATTTTCAAAGTAACAGTAAATTATGTTCGTTATTACAGAGAATTATTCGTAATTTTATTTGCGTACCGATGTTTTTTTCACGATTTCCTTGCACATTCCAGAATTAATGCGTATCTTTGCAACAAAATTTATTTAACAACGGTCTGAATAATAAAGATTTTAACGTGCAACAATCACTTTCAGCTAACGAAGTGCTACAAACACCATGTAAACATCTGCAGATTAACTGGATAGGGGCAAAATTAGGAACACAAAGGGAATAAGGCACAATTGGAGTTTCCACCAGTTCCGCAACTTCCGCAAAGATGGTGGTGGTGGTGGAAACGCAGCGGAAAAGAATGATAATAATTTACAAACATAGTTTTATGGAAGAAGAAAGAATAGAACTCAGTGATATGTTTACCGACTTCGGCATAGTCACTCCCGACGAGTTTTCAATGCTGTTCAACGAAGTGGTGTATAAGCTGAAGTATTGCCGGATTGTTATCGAGGCAGTCAAACTATACGCGAAAGACCTGATAACACAGCTTCCGAATGACGGCACGGACGAGACAGAAGGGGTGACTGACGGCGAGAATTTTCACATCTTTATTTTCTTTCACTGCATCAAGGGGAAACTGCATGAGCTTGTGAATGCAAAGAATCCCAAGATGAAGATATATGAAATGGCGGATAAGCTTTATATGGGATTTACAGACGTGTTGGGCGGTGACGATGATTTTGAAATCAGCGGAATGGGGAAGAAGTCCTCAAATATGTTTTTGGCACTCGTCATGTATGTCGTTATATATTATAGGTATAGGGACATTTCCGATTATTCCAAATATGTGCTTCCTGCACTGCACAGCCGCTTTGCACCCATGATACAGGAGGACGGAGGCGTGGGGCATCTGAAGAAACTCATTGAGGTGCTGCCTCCTCACGATGAGACCGCGGCACAGCTCGAAAGATTAGAGAATGTGCCTGAGGAGAACATCAGACAGCAGCTTGTGGAGGCTCTCGCGGAGATTAGTCAGCTGAAGATGCGCATAGTGGACCTGGAGGACGAGCTGAAAGATGCCAAGAGCAACAGCGAGGCGCGCGGTGAAGAAGGGGAGACAGATGGAGACGGGCGATTCTATAAGAGAAAACTGCAGTTGAAACTTCTGCAGGTATTTATGAGACGGGCGGGAATTGACATTACAAGGAACAAGACGGCAGCATCGATTCTCATGTCAAACCTCCTGCACATTGCCAACCACAAGAGCATTCAGAAAATGCTGTCGGAACAGAATCCCTATCTCAGGGCTTCCGACCACAGTGATGCCTGCGCCGAGGTGAACGGAATACTGAAGGTGCTCGAATCGCCATTCAGGATAACCGTAAAGACATCGAAAACGGCGCAAAAGGGCGAAACACCCTCAAAAGATTATTCCGAAATCTTAAAATCTTATAAAAACACCGGGGAATAGGGGTAGGGAAACCGGGGAAAGCTATTGCATTCCACAAATCTCATTTTGTATCTTTGCAGCGGAATTCCAACAATGGGGTTCTGCTGCAATTGTTTTGTATGTACAATATTTAAAATATAAAATGTGTATGAATGAAAATGTATTCAGCTTTTTCCATTCCCCGGTATGGAACAAGACACCCGAGCGGACCATGTGTCTGGAGGATGTCTACAATTATGTGAGAGGAGAGCAGGCACGGGAGAGAACCCTCCGCCTGCGCTCTATTGAGGATGCCGCAGAGGCAAAGAAGTACAAGGCTGGTGCTTTCGACTATGTGACCTTCTCGGGAGTGTTCAGCCGCTGCAGCGATGCCGACATGGTGAGCCATTCGCAGCTGCTCTGTCTCGACTTCGACCACGTGGATGATGTCAGTGCATTGAAGCGTGTGCTCATTGCCGACCCGCTGCTTGCCACCCGTCTGCTCTTCACATCGCCCTCGGGCAACGGCGTGAAGTGGGTGGTGGAGATCGACACCGCCGAAGCTCCGCACCGCGAGTGGTTCCGCTCTGTAGGCAACTATCTCTCGGCTCGCTATCACCTTGAAGCCGATGCCAAGTGTGCCAACGAGTCGAGGGGCTGCTTCCTTCCCCATGACCCGGAATGTTATCTTGAACAGTAATGTCCAGAAATGAACCAGCAATGTTCAAAAAATATTTTTTGTGGGGATGCCATTAATGAACATAAATTTTTGGCAATTATTTGCTTTAGCAAACATTATTATTTATGAACATTACTGGTTCATTTCTGACCATTACTGTTCAAAAAGACAAACATCAACAGTTACTAAATTAAAAAATGATAAATATGAAAGAGAAAAAATTTTGCCCCCAACTGTGGGCTGGCGTCGGAATAGACGTAGAAACAGTTGTAGACCGTATCGTTACTAACGGACGCGACATCACCGCAGGCTATGACAACTGGCTTAGGCTTGGCTTTGCCCTTGCCGACGGCAGAGGTGAGGCTGGTCGTGAGATGTATCACCGGCTTAGCGCAATGAACGCGCAGTATAATGAAGAGGAGTGCAACCGCCAGTATGACGCCTGTCTCAGGGACTCGGGACGAGCCGGAGGAGTCACCGTAGCCACTCTTTTCCAGATGGCGAAGGATGCCGAAATCAGCATAGCGAAAGATACCGAAAATGTAGTTTCCGCAAGGTTGGTGGAAATGGTGGAAATGGTGGAAACTGGAATTTTTATTGACAGAATTGCTCACGATGACCTTCCGCCGATAGTACAGCGGCTTGTGGAATGCTGCGACACCAGACATGAGGCCGACATGATGACTCTCGGAATGCTTGTAGCCGTGTCGGGAGCCATGCCTGGAATATGCGGAGTTTACGACCGCCGCCGCGTGTATGCTCCACTTTATGGCTGCATCGTGGCACCGCCTGCATCGTCGAAGGGCAGGCTTACCGCATGCCTGAAGTTCTTGGAGCCGATACAGTCGGAAATCCGTGCCGCCAACCGCCGCGAGATGTCCGACTATAAGGTGAAGATGGCAGAGTATCAGGCTCTCGGGCGCAAGGCAAATCCCGCCGACCATCCGCAGGAGCCGCCCTACCGCTCGCTGTTCATTCCTGCCAACTCATCATCTACTGCCACCTATCAGGCATTAAACGACAACGGGGGCGAGGGACTGACCTTCGAGACCGAGGGCGACGTGATGGCAACCACCATGCGCAGCGACTACGGCGACTATTCCACCGGACTGCGTGCCGCCTTCCACCATGAGCCGATAGTGTACAACCGCCGCAAGGACAATGAGCATGTGGACATTCAGGAACCGCGGTGGGCGGTGCTGCTCACAGGCACTCCGCAACAGGTGGTGAACCTTGTGCCCGATGCCGAGAACGGACTCTTCTCGCGCTTCATCTTCTATATGATTGAGCGCAGGACAGAGTGGCACGATGTGTTCAGCAACGACGACGTGATTATCGACGATGTAATCCGCGATCTGGGCAGGCGGTACCTCCCTGTATACCATCAGATGAGGGATAGAAAGGAACATCCAGTAACATTCCGGCTCACTGCTGCGCAGAAGCGCCGCCTCAACAGTTTTTTCAAGGAACTGCAGTCGGAACAGGCAAATCAGATAGGCGACGACATGGTGGCAAGCGTGCGCCGTCTCGGTCTGGTATGCTTCCGCATAGCCATGATTCTCACAGTGTTGCGCTCAGTGGACGAAGAGGCAGTGAAGTGGGACAGCGTGGAGAGTGTGGAGTGCGACGACCGCGACTTCAACACTGCAATCGAAATAGTGAACATCCTCATATCGCACACGGCAATGGTATATGCCACGCTGCTGCGCCACGACGAGTCCCGCCAAGAGGAAAACCGCATGACTGCCATGAGCGACATACAGCGCAAGGTGTTCGATGCCATGGACGATGAGTTCACCACCAAGGACGTGCTGGCATATACCAAACAGTTCAACATGCCGCGCCGCACTGCCGAGAACATGATAGGCATTTTCCTGACGCGTTTCAGATGTGTGACAAGAATAAAGAACGGTTTATACAGTAAGGTAAAGCCATCGGCATAGGTTGCGCCTGCTGCCCGACAGTCTTTTGCCAGCTGCCAAACGGGCTTTCACCCGCCGTCAAAATAAATCTCACCCGTCAACAAAACTATTTTCACCATTTACCCGTCAAAAAACATAACATCCATGATACATTTTAAGTTTCTAAAGTCACGGCTTACAGGCAACGTCTATCCCCAGCAGGTGGACTCCCAAGCCTTCACCACCAAGCATCTTGAGGACAAGCTCCGCGAGCGCTACGGCTCAATAGCGCCGAGTGTCATCGACGATGCCTTCCACATCATCGGCGAGCGCCTTGCCGAGGGCTGCACCGTGAGCATCGACAGTCTCGGCACCTTCTCCCTCCGTCTCGGCATCAGCAAGCCCGAGGCGAAGGACTTCGACGATGTGCGCACTCAGGACGTGAAGGTAAAGGGCGTGCGGTTCAAGGTCTCCAAGAACGTGCGGCGCAAGGTGTCGCGGCAGAGCATCCATCAGGTGAAGGACATCAACCGCACCGTCTCCACCACCACCGTCAGGTGGCGTGTGTTTCTTGCGCAGATGATAAAGGACAGCGAGAATCTCTCCAAACCTCTCTCGCAGCTGCCCGTCACCGTCTCCCTCTACCGCCTGTACACCGGCACCACCGACTACACCGCCCGCAAGGACCTTGCCGCCCTCTGCGCCCAAGGTTTGCTCACGGATATTTCCACGGCTCACACGAAGATGTATATAATCATCTGAGTGTCAACTATATTTACTCCTAAAAACAATATTATACTCGCATGAAGGTGTGTCGACACACCTTCATGCGAGTATTACCACCAATTAGAAGGGCGTTGTACGGTGTGTCCATTGGACAAAGTCACTTGATTTGGTAACATAGACTGCATAAAGCGTGCCTTAACAACATCAAGCCAATAGGCTCGTCTCCATGCGTTCTTTCCGTTTCGTAGACCATAATAGAAATTATAGCCATCAACATAAACAATAACTTTCTTCTTTTCCATAGGGGTATAAAATAAAGCCCCCTTTCGGGGACTTAAACTTCGGTATGTCTCACCCGAATGTGATAATTAAGCTGCTTTTGAGCAACTAACCCAAGCATTCGTCATGCGAGGGGATTTCCTATTGCAAAAATAATACTTCTATTTTAATTGTGCAAACATTTTGCAAACAAAATTGTTTGCACGGCATATATTTAACTCTTTTTTACTTTCTATGGCATAGTTGCTGCAAAATTCTCAAACTTTTTGTAAAAATACTACAAATATCTGTAAACCAAGCATATTTAACAGACTTTTGTAAAAAGCAGGTGGTATTTTGGGGGCAAAAGCGTAAAAAGCAGGTGATATGTGTCTATGTTTAGGCAAAAAATGCCACCCTGCAGAATGCCTGTATTTACCGACATTTAAGACAGTGGGGTGGCACGTGCAGTACCTTCACAGTACTAATGCAGAAAATAAACTAACGTAATGCTTTCAAGCCTATTGCGGCTGTTTGCCAAGATATGCCAAGATGCCTCCATCCACATATAATATATGTCCGTTGACAAAGTTTGAGGCGTCGGATGCAAGAAAGACAGCCGGTCCCTCAAAATCCTCAGGAACACCCCAGCGTGCCGCCGGTGTCTTGGCGATGATGAAACTGTCGAAAGGATGACGGCTGCCGTCAGGCTGACGCTCACGCAACGGCGCAGTCTGCTCAGTGGCAACATACCCCGGTCCGATACCGTTGCACTGAATGTTGTGCCCGCCGTATTCCGCACAGATGTTGCGCGTCAGCATTTTAAGCCCACCCTTGGCCGCGGCGTATGAGCTTACCGTTTCCCTGCCAAGCTCGCTCATCATCGAACAGATGTTGATGATTTTGCCATGCCCTTTCCTAATCATCCCCGGAATCACAGCCTTTGAGCAGATAAACGGTCCCACAAGGTCAATATCTATCACCTTACGGAAATCCTCGGCTGCCATCTCCTCCATTGGAATGCGCTTGATAATGCCTGCGTTGTTAACAAGAATATCTATTGTGCCCACGGTGCTCTCTATGTCAGCCACCATTGCCCTGACATCTGCCTCGTCAGTAACGTCACACACATAGCCCTTCGCATCAATGCCAAGTTCGCGGTATGCAGCCAGTCCGCGGTCGACAGTCTCCTGACGCGAGCAGTTGAACACGATTTTTGCGCCAGCCTCGGCGTATGCCTTGGCTATTGCGAGCCCTATGCCGTAGGCTGCTCCTGTGACAAGTGCCACCTTACCCTCTAATGAAAAACTTACCATATATATCTTTTCTGTATCTGTTAATTTTTCTGCAAAGCCGCCAGTCTCAGCAATGCCTCTATATAATAATAATCCGCATAGATGATGGAAGCGTCGATCTCCGTTCCTGCCGGACGGTGCCCTGTGGAGTGAAGAAGGAAGCTTGGATTGGAATCGCCTGTTCTGTAACTGCCGGAGGAGAGTGACGCAAGCATCTTCTTGGCTGCCGCAAGATAGCGGTCACCCTTCTCACCTCCCACATAGCCGCTCAGTTCGATAAGTGCCGATGCCACCACACAGGCAGCCGAGGCATCACGCGAGACATTAGGAATCTTCGGGTCGTCGAAGTCCCAATATGGCACATAGTCCTCAGGAAGCCGCGAGAGATAGGCGTCAGTAACTTTTTCGGCAAACTTCAGGAACCGTTTGTCCTTGGTCTCACGATAGACTACGGTATATCCGTAGACCGCCCACGCCTGTCCGCGCGCCCACACACTGCTGTCGCTGTATCCCTGGTGGGTGCATCCGCGTATGAAGTTACCGCTCTTCTGATTGTACACAGCCACATGATAGCAGGTACCGTCGGGACGGAAATGATTGTTCATGGTAGTCTCGGCATGGCGCACAGCCATATCATAAAGTGTGCTGTCTCCGCCGTTCTTGGCAGCCCAAAACAGCATCTCAAGATTCATCATCGTGTCCATGATGGTGTTGTGGCCTCCGAAGTCTTTGATGTGGCGCGGCCATGCGAGAATGGTGCCCACATTGGGATTGAAGAGAGTTGCCAGCGAATCGGCTGCGGCAAGAATCACCTTCTTATATTCAGGATTGCCTGTAGCGGCATACCCTTTCCCGTAACTGCAGAAGATAAGGAAACCGAGGTCATGGTCGAATACAGGCTGCTCAAGAATCCTGCCCACAGAGGCAGTGTACAGTTCCGCCTGTCTCTTTACCTTCTCATCTTTCGTTGCGGAATAGTCCATCCAGAGGATTCCGGGCCAAAAACCTGAGCACCACTCCTCAGGGCATGACTTGCGGCAATGCCACTGCGTGGCGTTGCCCTCAATATTACGCGGCTGCATACTGTAGTCGGCAGAGCCGGAGTCAGCTCCCAGCGATGCGAGCGACTGCAACACCTTGCCGTGGCACCACTGCAGCTGTTCCTCCGCATTTATATCATCCTTGGCATCATGACACGACACCAAGGCAAAGCCCATGGCTGTCATGGCAAAAACTGTAAATATCTTACTTTTCATCATTATCTGTTACCTTAATATTATATTCTACGTTAAAAAAAATCACTTAGCCGGCTCAAGCCATATAGCCACTCCGCCTTTGCCCTGCAACTGGAAACTGAGCACATCGCCGTACTTGACCCTGCGGGTGGAGCATTCCACCTTTGTTGCCGTCCGCACCTTAGGATTGTCCTCATAGATATGCGCTATATACTTCTTGCCCTTTTCGAGGAAAGAGAAGTCGACGGTCTGCCTGCGGGCATCATTGTTGGTCATGGCAGCCACCCACCATGTGTCGCCCTTACGGCGTGCCATTACGATGTTCTTACCAGGAAAGCCCTCAAGCACTCTCGATTCGTCGAACGATGTCTCCAGTCTCTCAAACCACTCAATCTCCGGCTCACCATGGTAGAGGTCGGGGGTGTCGTACCAGAATATGGTCAGCAGCGGACTATAATACACAAGCGATGCAGCCAGCTGATGGGCGTGGGTGTTTCTCAGGCGCTTGTCAAAATAGCAGATGGTGTAGTCGGCTGCGCCGCAGAGCATGCGGGTGAACGGCAGAGTGACGTTGTGAGTGGCATCGGGCCATTCCTCATTGCCGCAAATGCCTTCCTGAGTAAGCAGGTTGGGATAAGTGCGTGAGAATCCCGACGGGCGGAACTCATCATGGATGTTCATCATCAGACGGTTGTCGGCAGCCTTGCGTACCATGTCGTGGAGCCATGTTGCCCAACGGTGTGAGGCATACTGCACAAAGCCCGACTTAACTCCTGCCACACCCCATTTACTGAGGAGCGGGAACAACTCGTCCATCTGCTTGCCGAGGGCATGCTGGTTGACATAAAGCCACACGCCGACGCCCTTTTCCCTGCCGTAGTCAATCACACGCTTCATGTCGATTGCACCAATCACCTGCGTGGCGTCACCGTCGTGGCTGGTGCATGGCTCATACCATTTCCAGTCGTAGAGCATATAAGGAATATTGTGCTCTGCACAGAAGTCGATGACCTTCATGCCAGCCTCGGTGGTGAGTTTAGTGCAGCGCATAATCTTGCCAGGCCTAACCCATGAGAAGTCAGAGCCGTCCTTGGGAGCCGGGTTGAGATTGTCCACCATATAATTATTCTCGATGAGCCTGCCCGGCGTATCTGCCACCATGATGAGCTTCCACGGTGTTGCGGCGTATGTCACAACATCCACAGGTGAATACATAACAGATTCAAGAGTGCCGGGATGTCCCTTGCGGGCTTTGAATTTGGTGAGACACCAGTCGTCAACGTCAGCATCCAGCAAGGCTACCCATTTGCCCGACGGCAGCTCAAGAGTAAGGGGACGCTCCACGGCATAGTGCAGGCTGTCAACCGGCGTATAGTCGAAGAACGCCTGTGCCCACTGCTCGCTCCACGCCATGGTGCCCTGCGGAAGAGCGTAGTCGGTGAGGTCAGCCGTCACCTTATGGAATACGGCATCGGGATGCTCGGGGAAGAAGTAGCGGAACGCCACACCTTCATCGTAAGCCCTCACCTCCACGTCAAGGCGGTAACGGCTCTCATCATGCCGGCTAAGATGGAGCGTGGCAGAGGTATAGCGGTCGCGTATTTCGGAACGCTCGCCGTAGAGAGGCTGCCATGTGGTGTCCACAGGCTTGTGATATGACACGCTGTCTGCCACAAGCAGGTCCATCCAGCTTGCCGGCTGCTGGAGCGTGCGCTTGCCGAGAGCCATCTCCCATGTGCGGTTGTCGAGCTCGAGCCCCGCGCGTGAGGGGAGGATAACGCTCTCACCGTCTGTCTTCATCTCATATTGAAGTTTATCACCAGTTTTTTGGAATATCACCTTATTCCTTCCGTCGGGTGATTCAAGCGACAACACAGTCTGCTGTGCAACAGCTCCGATGAAGCCTGCGAAAAACAATGATATAAATGCAAATGTTCTCATAATTTTTTATACTTAATCTATGGTTATTTCTATTTCCTGTACTGTTTCCTTAAACTGGTCATCGCCCGGAGCTTCGGCACACAGAGTTATCTTGCCACGCCGGCGCGGATTGTTCCACGTTGTATGGCTGCGGTCAATTCGGAAAGTGTTACGTCCTGTCTCCACGGCAGGACCACTGACATACCTTATTCTAATAATATTGTCGGGACGTGAGGTGTCGCGCATCGTCCGTGTGCTGTCACAGAAAGATGCTGAAAGCGTAAACACACCATTCTTGTCAGCCTTTATCCTTGCGCTCACCTTACAATGTCCAGCAGGATTATAATACATGAATTTCCCGTCTGCACCGGTGAAGTTTATCCAGCATGGCACCTTTCCCTTGGTCTCTGCATAGCGCTGCTCCGTAAGGAGAGCCATCTCGCGGTCGAAATACCAGAAAGCCTCATGGCGGCAGCCTTTATATTCAGCCACAGGTGCAGCCATGGCACGTTCCGTCTGCGACGGTTTCCACGTCTGCGCCAACCATCCGTCGGCTGGATTCACTTTCACAAGACCGTTATCACCACAACGGTGTTGAATGGACTTCTCTATAAACTTATCGATATACTCTATTGTCCTGTCGCTGAGGTCGAAGTGTCCGCGTCCGGCATCGCCGAGAAATGATATGCAGCTTTTGGGATACATCATTCTGAATGCAAGTGCCGGACGAAGCCGCGCGTCCCACCATTCATATTCGCCCATGACCATCAGTGCGGGTATGCCGTCGATATTCCGCGTGCGCCCCCACTCTAAGTTTGAGCGTCCATAGCCGCACAGGTTGGTGCGTGGAGCATCACCGTGATATGAAATGACACATAGAGTGCGGGCGGGATTCCATGCCGCAAAGTTCCAAGGCATTGTAGCCTGCGCCGAATGTCCGAACGGAATCAGCGGCACAGATGTCAGCTCACGGTGTCCGCTTTTCTCTGCAAGAGAGTCGACAAGACCGAAGAAAGGTTCGACAATCCCCGAGTTTACATCCCATTCCTGTCCAAATCCGGGCGCAATCCACAGCACTCCCACATTCATCCGCTTCATGTCATCACGGAATTTCTCAGAAGAGAAAAGCGTCTCCTCATTCATGTTCTGAAAAGCAAAGATGAGGGCTTTCACAGTATTGCACTTTTCCGGAATCCACAGAAACCCTTCAGGCTCATGTCCGTTCTCTCCCGACACTATGCCATGGGCAGTTGCCTTCCACTGGTAACGTGCAGCCCCTGCACCTATGGCAAAGACTGTCATTATGACAATATATATTATTTTTTTCATTGCCTGTCGTCTTATTCTTATGTTATGTCTTTATTTTGCAGGGGCTATATTCCAGTACACCACATGCCGGGTCGCGCTCAAGGTTCTGGCGCACCCTGCCCGGCAACAGCCTCACCTCGCTGAGGTCGAAACACTCCACGGGTGTGGGCTGATGCATGCCTGCAACTGCTTTTGCCTTATGCTGTCCGGGATAGAGCGACTGGGCACTCACGGCAGAACAAGCCCCCGACACAGTCAATACAATGATAAAACTCTTAATCTTCATGCTGTATTCTTATAGAAACCATTCCATTGTTTTTCTTTATCTTATAATCAGAGCCATTCACCTTGAGACCCGACGGAGAAGCCTTCACACTGAAGTTAATGCGCGGTTGTCCGTTGACCTCAATCCGCATATTCCTGGAAGAAGGGTTGTAAACGGCATTGAGTTTTGAGAGAGACGAGAAATATACTTCTCCGCCACGGCGCAGCGAACTGCCGTGATTGATGAATATACGGTCGGGATTGGCACGGTTGCCACCCTTCTTGTATGTCACAGCAAACATATAGGCATCGGTGCTCCAACCGTCGGCATCAATCCATGAGTTGAGGTGCATTAAACGCCCGTCGGCAAGCTGATTGATATACAGTTCAGTGACATTGTCGCCGCTGGTTATCCTCAGTCCTATCCAGTCCTTACCCTCGGTCTTCTTTGTCAATGGAAGAACGGTTTGGTTGACCGAGTCCTTGAGAATAATTGCAGTAAGCGCCTTCACGCGGTCGGTTTTGGCAGGAAGATGCAGCGACCAGTATTTCTCAGTGTTTTTCAGAGTCTCGTCGGGAGCCTCTATTTCCTCCCACCACAGCATTTCCGGGTAATCATGTACAAAGTTGCTTGGAGCAAGCGGCTGCGGATAGAGCGGACGAATCACCACCGACGACTTGTCTTTGGTCACAATGATGTCACCTTCCTTTTTCTTAGTCTCGCCTCCAGGATGCCACAGCCATTCAAAGCTGCCGACATCATGTGAATGAAGGTCGTCAACTACATATATCACATTATCCATCCACAGGAAACTGCGCAGATTTCTGTCGAGGAGCTGCGCCATCGGACCTGTGCCGTCGGCAAGGACATATTTCACGCCGTTGCCGTCGAGCAGATAATGGAGCGAACCGGGAAGCAGCGTGCCGTGATACTGCTGATAGCGGGGCTGTCCCTTGCCGTCGAACCTGACCACGTTGTGGGCTTCCGACTGGAAGAAATAGTTGCGGTATTCCTGTTTCCCGTAACTGCAGTTGCCGGCATCCTTGATTATGTCCACTCCCTTATGGAAGAGAATCATAGAATTGGCGTCGGCATGCGAATGGTTCCAGGTTGTTCCGCTCTTCACTGCCAGCATTGTGGAGTTCTTTGACCATGAGTCGCGCATCGTTGCCCATCCGAAGTCATTCCAGATCTTCGATGTCGGCAGTCCCGGCTGCGATGAAGCCTTACTGAGATTAGGGGTATAGAGAAATCCCATGGGAAATATGCGCGGGAATCCCTCGCGGTGCTGTCCCTGCTCTATCTGTGTGGCATACCATAGTGTAACGGGGCTTTTTACTCCCATCTCGTAGGCAAGGAACATGGAGCTCTCACCTGTGACATTCTTGTGGCTGTCGCCAAAGTTGATGCTGTAGAGCATGCCGTCGCGCGGATATGCCACCGAAGCAAAAAATTCGGGAAGCAGCGCCATCTGCCGTATATCCTCAAGTTTTGTGCCGGGGTGAGCGTTAAGCCATGCCATGCGGAAGAGCAATGCCTCTGTTATTCCAAAACTGGCGTAGTTGATGCTCTCATACATTCCGCCTCCCCTGTCGAATGTCCTCGACTTGCCTTGCAGGGCATCACCGGCAAAGTCAAACCATTCGGGCAAAGCCTCAGCCACCCGCTGCGCGCCACTGTAAGCCTGCGGCATCTCGTTGGAAATGGCAAGAGCAAGGAGTCCGCCCATACACACGCACGAGGTCCACCAGTTGTGCCCCATTGAGTTAAGCGAGTGTATGCGTGAAGGCTCCAGAAGCCAGTCGCCAAGCAACGGCTCCACAGCCAGACGGTACACGCCTTTGGCTATCTTGCTGCGGTCGGACTGTGAGAGGGTGGCGTATATTGCATCGTATGCCACGGCTATCTGATATGCGCGGTGTGCCATCTGCAGTTCACTGCGCCACTGTGGACTGCGCTGCATCATCTCAGCATCAGCCCACGACTTTATCTCCGAGATATTAAGGAGCATGGAGCGCAGCTTGTCGCTGTACTTCCTGTCGCCGGTCATCTGATACGCCAGAGCCAGATACTCCATCTTCATTATGTCGTTTCGGTTGAGCAGTTCATTGGCAGTTTTCTCTATGTGACGCCATGATGCCGACTGCAAGGAATCTGTTGCCATCATACGGCGTGCCTGCTCCACCTTTGCATTGGTGAAGAGCAGCGACGGGTGCTTGATGGCTGCATTGCCCCAGAGCTGGCATGAGGCTATGGCTGCAGTAATTAAAAGTTTCTTCATTGATTATACGTTTTTTATTTGGTTACAGTAAATGTGACATCTTCCACATGCTCGCCGATAAAGATTCGGGCAAGGTCGCCGGTCTTGTACCATTTGGGGCGTTCCGGCATCTCATCCCAATAGCACTTGCCGTTGATTTTGAGATTATTGAAATGCAGTCCCCTGACTTTCCTGCTTTCATCATATCCTGCAATGAGTGACAGCTCTGAATGACTGCCGTTATATGAAATGTCATTGAATGTTATGTTCTCTATGCACTGCCCCGGAGCCGCACAGTATTTTTTGTTGAATGCAATGCGTATATCAAAAAGCTTGCCACGGCGGAAGTCCTCCACACGGATATTGTCGAAGGTGACATTGCTCACCACGTTGTTGTCGCCAGCCACTATGGCAAAAACTCCCTGATAGTCTATCTGCGGCTCATTCATGTCGAGAATGTCAATATTACGGTACACAATGTTGCTGATGGTATCGGCAGGCGCATCAGTGCCAAGCTCCTTTGCACTGCCGTGAAGCCCTATCATAAACGGATGGGCAACGTCAGCCCACAGCACGGCATTCTCCGTGGTTATGTTACGGCATCCGCCGGCATATCCCTTTCGTGTGGCATAAATGGTGGTGCAGTCATCAGACGTGCGGGCAAATATATTACGGTAACGAACGTTGTTGGAAGCAAACACATTGAAACCGTCGCCCCATCCGTAATAGCTCATCACCTTTACATTGTCTACGGTCACCGAATCGCAACCGCCAACGGCACACTGCGTTGTGAACAGTCCCTCAACATACACGTTGCGGCTACGGCTTATCCTCACTCCCATCTTGCGGCTGGGATATATCATGCCCCTGCCATGCAGTCTGACATCACGAACACCGTCAACCTCAATGACACCGTCGAGAAAGGCACCGCCTGCTATGTAGACTTCGCTGCCGCTCATCACCTGCAGGGTGTCAAACCGGTGATAGCCAGGCGCAAAGTAGATGTTTTTCTTGTTCTTGAGAAATTTCCTGATATTCTTCGGAGCAGAATCATCAATGGGGTTGGCAAAGAGCTGAAGGTTGTTGAAACGGTCGCCGTTCACTTCAACCGACATTTGGCACGGACGCTCCACCTTGAACATAAGTGTGTCGCCGCTTGTCGCCGGAGATATGCCATAGCTCAACGGACGGACTGCTGCCGTATTAACCTTTACTGAGGAGATAACCCTCACGTCCACACAGCCGGAAAAATCGAAATATGCCATCGAGGTGTTTTTTACCTTATGCCTGGCTCCAACAACCTCGTCGGCAATTACATTATACACGGCAACAGACTGCCAGTCTGTGCCATCTTGCCTCACCTCTACGCTGAACGTATTGTTCAGCTTCACTCCCTCTGGAGCGGGATAGGTTACAATACGGGCGCTGGTGCTCAGACAAGCAGTCAACAGGAATATGGTGAAAAAATGTTTCATTGTTTTTACGTCATTGGCTGTTATTACATTGGTCGTTATTTTTGAAAAGAGTGCAACGCCGCATGTCATCAGCGATGCCGAACGGCATCACACTCTTTCACTTCACAGTCTTTTTACCTTAATATTTAAACTTTTTCAGCATAATGATTATTCTCTATGGTGCATTAAGGTAGAGAAGCCAAGCTGATCGAATCCGCCGGAATTAGGTCCATAGTGACCGCCACCGCCATCAGGAGTCCAGCGCTCAGCCATCTCCGTCACATACTTGCCTTTTATGCCATGAGCCTTGCAATAGCCTGCCCAGATGTCCCAGCCCGGACGTACATTGCCGCGCTGTTCCGAAGATATTTTCTTCATAGTGCCTTTATCGCCGTAAGTGTATTCGGCAAACGGCAGTGACGACTCAGGATATACAAACATATCGGCAGCGAGGTTTGCCGTATTGTAATTGTCACCAGCCTCTTTCTTCACAAGATTATATTTTGCCACATACTGTGCAAAGGCAATTGCTCTGCCATCTTTGAACGAGAAGAGATCCTCGCCAATGTTATATGCTGTCTGGCAGAATGCGCCAAGCATGGCAGCACAGAGGGTGTTGTGTCCCTGGTCACGGCCTGACTCATTGCCCTGAGCCAGCTTCTCGCCAGAACCGGAAGGGTCGTCGAACACTTTTACTATTGCCTTACCGTTGATATTGCCCGGACCTACTCCCTGCTTGAAATAGAGTATCGCCTCGTTTACCATATTCTGATCCTCTGCCAAAATTCCTATTGACAGGATAGCTGTCATCTGAGCCATATCCCAGTTCATCCAGTAATGCTGGCCGTTCTGCTCCTTCAGGAACTTAGAGCAGAGAGGATAGAACGCAGTCTTGAGCCAGTTCACCGCTGCAGTAAATTCAGGAGAAGTGCCCCAGCTGTTGTAGTCGCGCACAAGCTCCATGGCATTGGCTATCTGGTGTACCTGGAACATTATAAGATTCTCATTGGGATCTATCAGCTCACCATTTTTGTTGGTGAGGATTCCCTTGTTCTTCGTTGCCCATGCGTTGATAATGCCGATTGCCGACTGTGCCGCAGCTGCATCGCCAGCCAACTGCCAT
Organism: Prevotella sp.; assembly: GCA_030539375.1. Taxonomy (GTDB): domain Bacteria; phylum Bacteroidota; class Bacteroidia; order Bacteroidales; family Bacteroidaceae; genus Prevotella. The sequence continues at coordinate 97,727 of JAUNSB010000001.1, read as the reverse complement.
TTCAGACCAAGCTGATAGGCGGCAGCACAATCCTTGAAGAAGTTGGTGTAGTTGTTGTGTATGCCCTCATACCACTTGTCGGCGATGCCGGCATTCTGCCATCGGTCATTCAGCTTGCCCCAGTTATTTGCGTCAAGACGCGCCAGATATTCCACGGGCGAAGCCTTATAGCCCACGTTTGAATAGCCACTTGAGAGGAGTTTCTGATAACCGTCGCTCCAAGGACTTGCGGTGAGATGCGATTTCACATAATTAATGTCGGCAGAAGAGTGGAGCAGACACGGATGAGTGAACTTGTAGGTCTGCGGTTCGTACACCTCAGGAATGTCCCAGGAGTCTATGTCGCTGACACCGTCCTCAATCTCGGAGCATGAGACTGCTCCGAGTACTGAGGTTAGCATCATAATATTCAAAAAGAATCTGTTCATAATACAATCGTTGATAAATGTTTATTGATTAGCTATTTCTTGTTCGGCAAAAGCCTTCGCGTCATCCTCTGACTTGAATGTACGTATCCAGTATATGTCATAGTACATGGCATTGCGGTCAACGTTGCCGTTAGGTATGTCTGCCATCTTTATCTGGAATACTCTAAATGATGTCAAATCGGCTCCAGAATATTTTGCACCTATATTATATATAAGGAGCTGTGTGCCGTCAGAGAGTGTTATACCATCCTTGGGATTTGGGTTGCCGCCACCTCCAAGTGTAGTTTCCACCATGTCGAGTGTCGCATTGCCGCCCTTTTGCTTGTTGATGCGTACAGCCATCACAGGATACTTGCCGAGTCCCAGTTTAAACGGCTTGCTTGCACTACAGTCAACCTTTATGTCGCGGCGCCATTTGCCTGAGCCTGCATCGGGGAAATAGATGCGCCATGTCTTGTCACCGCGCTCATCGGCAGCCTGGTTGTTTGACGGAATCCATCCGTTCCACTTGTTCTGTGCGTCGAATATCAGCCAGCCTGGCTCAACGGTCACCTGTGTGGTTGCTGTCTCACCGTTATCCAGACAGCGTGCCATAACGGTTGCGGTACCGAAGCCTGTAGGAGTAACCACTCCACGCTTAACGGTGAGCACACTCTCATCTGAAGATGTCCACTCTACCGAACCGGCAGTTGCATTTGCCGGTGTGTATGTAACATTGAGCGCCACTGCTCCGCGGCTGAGGCAGACAGGCTCGGTGAGAGGAGTGATGTTTACGGCAGTGGCTGCTATATACGGCTTGACATCAAGCTCAAATGTTCCTTTCACACCGCTCTTGTCGTGGGCAGTCACTGTAATGACCGTCTTGCCGGGAGCAAGACATTTCACAAGACCGTTCTCGTCGACCGATGCCACTTCGGCGTTGGAAGAATGCCATGTAACATACGAATAGGTATGGTCGGCGGGAAGAATCTCTGCCTTGAGCTGCAGTTCGTCTGTCTCATAGAATACCCCGTCCTCACCGGCAGGAGTAGTATTGATTACATTTATTTCCGTTGCCTTTATGATTTCGGGAACAACTTTCACCACAACAGACGCAATGGCACCGAAACCGATTGGAGGAGTGGCTGTAACCACGGCTTCGCCAAGCCCTACGCCATGGATTGTACCGTCCTGACCTACTGTTGCCACACTTTCATCAGACGATTTGAACACTATGGTCATGTCGTCGGCTGTCTCAGGACCTACGGTGTACACCAAAGTTGAGTCCTGCCCTATCGCCAGTGGGAGGGTCTCGCTCACCTTAAAAGTTATCTCGCTCACCAGACGGGCTTCTTCACCGTCAAGAGTCAGTTCCTTGTCGTCACTGCAGGAAGTCATCATTGCTCCGATGGAGAAGAGACTCACCCCTAAAGCTAAAACACGATATTTATGTATGGTTTTCATTACTGTTTCTTTTTTATGGTTTTATATTTTTAAATTCCAGCCCATCCCGGGTTCTGCCCAAGATTAGGATTCAGCTGAAGCTCGTCCACCGGCAGAGGATAAAGATAATTTTTCTCCTCCCATTTGCGGCCCGACTCATAGATGATGTTGCCGGTGGCATTTACCGGAAGCGACATGTTGCCCCACTTGCTGCGCCACTCGCCTATCCACCTGATACCGAGGAAATCCATTGGCATTTCCACCTCAGCCGTCTTCCAGCGTTTGAGGTCGTCAATGCGGAAACCTTCCTGAAACAGCTCTATGGTGCGCTCACGGCGTATCTCCTCACGCATGCTCAAGCCGTTGGCTGTAACGAAACTGTTCGACAGCTTTGGCATTTTCTTGTTTACACGCTGACGTGTGAGATTGAGCGAGATGTCAAGGTCGCGGTCAGAGATGGCTCCGTCGCGCTCAAACACAGCCTCGGCATAGTTGAGAAGCACCTCGGCATAGCGAATGATAGGCCAGTCATAGCTTTCATAACGGTCTTCAACCTGACGCTCAGTAGCCATTTTCTGCGGATAATAGCCTGTACCGCCATTAGGAATGAGTCCTGTAGAGATTGCTGCAGGATTAACGCTTACGGTTTGAGACACAGCTATCTCTTCCTTGCTGCCGCTCCAGTCGATACGCGGATTATTGTTACTCCAGAAGAAGTCGCCCGGACGGCACAAAGTATAGCGCATGCGGTTGTCGCGGTTTTCCCATTCGCTCTTGATAGTCTCATAGCCCTTGAAGTTTGGAGACTTCTCGATAGGCAGACCGTCGGAGCAGAGATACATATTTGCAAACTTGGCTGACACAAGCTGTGCGTTACACAATATGGCTTTGGTAAGATTCTTTCCGTTGGGGTTGAGCGTCTGGTCATAGCAGCGCTTGAATATATACTCACGGTTGCTGCTCTTGGTCAGTCCGGCAGGGTTGCACTTCACATCCTCAAGAATGAACATATATTTCTGTGCACTGTCACCGAGAGCCTCGGGTGCAAACAGTTCAAACTGCCTTGAGTCTATGACGCTCCTCGCGGCATCGGCAGCTATGCCGCAAAGCTCAACACCACGGCTCTCGTTGCCGCGGAATTTCTGCCACGTTCCTTCATATAGGGCTACACGGCTGAGGAATGCCTGCGCACCCTCGCTGCCCACGCGGCCTTCTGCCACCTCTGATGTAGGCTTAAGATATTCGGCAGCCCTGTTCAGGTCGTCCACAATAAAGTCAACCACATCGCTGCGCGAATCGCGCTTGGCGTTCATTGCGGGATCATTTACGTCAATTGGAGTTTTTACAATTATTACGTCACCATACTTCTGCACCAACTGGAAATAGCTCCATGCACGGAAGAAATATGCTTCACCCACCGACTGGCGGATTTCATCGGGATTGGAATAGTTCTCCGAGTGTTTCAACAACAGGTTGCAGCGGTAGATGTGCTTGTAACCGTTAGTGTAGTCGCCGTCAGAGGCAGGCACGGTGTTTGTACCGTTGCTGTAGACGTTCTTTGCACTCTTGTCTATTATTAAGTCGCTGCGCTGGTCGGAATGGATATAGTCGTTGAATGCCAGTCCGAAGCCTGGAGTCCATTCATAAAACAGGTTGGCGGCAGCTTCAAAGTCGCCTGGCTTTCCCCACAGGTTGCCGTCGGCAAGTTGCTCTTTGGGGTCAAAATCCAGACAGGAGGAGATACCTGAAGAAAGGATTGCCACAGCAATATATTTGAAAAATCTTTTCATCGTTGTTCTATATTTTAAAGGTTAGAATGTAATGTTGGCGCCTATTGTCCATGTACGCAGGAACGGATAGCGGCGTGCGGCAGTTATCGTGCGTGCAGCCTCCGGATCCCAGCCGTCTTTGATATGACTTATCTCCCACAGGTCGGTACCGGTGGCATAGATGCGGAGATTAGAGATAACTTTTGTCTTTGCAATCAAGCTCTTAGGCAGAGTGTAGCCAACTGTGACATTTTTGAGACGCAGATAGCTGCCGTCCTCCACCGACCACGACGAGCACTGATAGTTATAGGTGTTGATGTCGCTCTGGTTGGTAAGCGACGGATAGTTGCCGCCGGGATTGTCGAGACTCCAAACATCGCCTATCCAGTGGTTGCTCTGGTTCATGTACACGGCACGCTGAGGTATGCGCCAGATGTCAGGATTGTTGTTGCCGTCGGTTCTCCATACCGTGCGCTTGGCTGCTCCCTGGAATATGAAGTTTACGTCGAATCCCTTCCATTCAGCTCCGAGATTGAACGAGAACTGTATCTTCGGGTCGTCAGTGCCAAGATACACATAGTCGTTTGCGTCAAGCTTCCCGTCATCATTGACATCCTGGAACATATTGTCACCGAGACGCAGCAGACCGATATTGCCCACACTCGAATTGCTGGCATAACGTTCCTTATAGCGGCGGAGCTGCTCCTCTGTCTGAATCTTTCCGCAATAGCGCAAGCCAAATACAGAATTGAGCGGATAGCCCTCACGGTCTGAGCGTACGCCATTCTTCAGCGCACCGCTGCCGCCATTGTCGACAAGCTCATTGTCAACGTATGTGAATGTTCCGCCTATATGATATGACACATCGCCGATCTTATCGTTCCAGCTCACACTGCCCTCATAGCCCCATGCCTTGAATTTTCCGAGGTTGGCTGTGGGTGCGGCATCTCCAAGAATGTGCGGATAGGTCACGTCGATAAGCATGTTGTTTGTCTTTTTCCAAAATGTTTCCACTGTACCCGACAATTTGTTGTCGAATAGTCCGAAGTCAAGACCCACGTTATAGTTGTGTACGCGCTCCCACGAGCGGTCAAGGCTTATCAATTTGCCGTTAGTGTCGATGGTGCTCACCATCTGTCCTCCAATCATCACTTTTCCCGTTTGGGTGAATTTATAGAGCATCTGTCCTGAATAACGGTCAATGCCGCTTTGGTTGCCCACATTGCCATACGATGCGCGGAGCTTCAGGTTGGAAAGCCAATTGCGTGTGCCCTCCATGAATTTCTCCTGATCAATACGCCATCCTGCCGATACGCCCCAGAAGAATGCCCAACGGTTATCAGCCTGGAACTTTGAACTGCCGTCGTAGCGGAACTGTCCCTCAATGAGATACTTGCTTTGGAATCCATAGTTTAGACGGCCGTAGTATGACATTATTGCCTCTTCCCAGTTGTGAGCCTCAGGGATTGTAACCTCGCCCGAACCGTTTGGAATATCCATCGACGACTGTATATCCTTTACTTTTGTCTTGGCATACTTATAAGTCTTGTAGTTATACTGCCAGCCGCCCATCAATGCCAGACTATGGTCCTTCTTGAAAGTGTGACTCCAGTTAAGATAACCCTGCAGCGAATAGAAATCGGTGTTGCCAAACGAGCTTTCATAATAGCTGTCGCTCTGTGTTGGCTTCTGCCACAGTTTCTTGTCGCCTGCATAGTTATAGAAGTCGATTGCCTCCGACTTTACATCGCGTGTAGCGCTCGAAGTGTTGTAGCCCACCACAGCGTTGGCTGTAAGACCGGGGATAATCTCATAGCGCAGAGTCTCGCTGATGTTTATTGCCGACACTTTAAGCCAGTTGTCGCCGCCAAGCTCGCACAGCCAGTTGGGAGTTGCCCATTTGCTGCCTCCCCATCCGTAAGGCTTGCCGTCGATGGTCGATGCGGGGAATCCTGGCTGTTGTGAATTGGTGTTCAGCGCACTTCCAATCTGCGTGGGCGCCACCTGGTCCTGACGGTTATAGCCAATCACCGACTGGAGTGTCAGCTTGTCGCTGAGCTTGAAGGTGTTGTTCAGGCGGAAGTTCACACGCTGGTTGTGGTTGTTGCCCCATTTCAGGTTTGAGTCATCATACATATATCCTCCCGACAGGCGGTAGAGATTCTTCTCCGTGCCTCCCGATACCGACAGCTCATGCTGCGTAGACCATGAGTTGCCCCACATGATATCCTGCCAGTCGGTGTCGAAGAACACGAGGTCGTCAATGTCGCCAAGCCCGATCGGGTCCACAGAATGTCTGAGGTCAATGTATTTGTTGCGGTACTGCTTTGCCATCTTGGCATACTTTATCCAGGTATCGTCAGAGCCGTAGCCGTCGTTGGTGCGTGCAGCCACAACAGCGTCAGCCCACTGGTCGAGACTCATGAGCTCTGCCGAGAGACCAATGTTCTTGAATGTATACGAGCCACTGTATTCTACCTTCACACGGCCTGCCTCCTTGGCGTTCTTTGTGGTCACCAGCACCACGCCGCCTGCTGCCTTGCTTCCATAGATTGAGGCGGCGGCATCTTTAAGGAAGTTTATCGACTCAATATCCGACGGATTGAGAAGGCGAAGCTCGTTGACGCTCTCATACTCAACGCCGTCGATGATTACCAGCGGAGGAGTGGAGTTCTTCGACACGGCACCGCGGAGCGACATGTTCCACGACTCATCGCCCGGAGCCGAACTGCCACGGGTGATGACAACGCCGGGCACCTGTCCCTGAAGTGCCTGCACAGGGCTTGAAAGTGTACCCTTGTTGGCAAGCGACTTCTCGCCCACAACTGTCACCGCTCCTGTGAGGGTTTCCTTTTTCTGGGTGCCGTAACCCACCACTACGACTTCTCCGAGCACGGAGTTGTCGTCGTCGAGCGTTATGACAAGCGAAGGACCTGTAACTCTCACTTCCTTTGTCTTGCAGCCGATGTAGCTCACAACCAATGTTGAGCCCTTCGACGCAGTAATCCGGAACTTTCCGTCCAAATCGGTCACTACGCCCTGCTTGGTCTCTTTCACAAGCACGCTTGCCCCAATCAAAGGTTCTCCCGAGGCATCGAGCACCTCACCGGAAACAACTTCCGACTTGTCCTGGACAGCGCTTGCCGGAGCCGCCGTAACTACGGCAGGCACACACAATGCCGCTCCCAGGGGAAACAACAGAATCGGCATCTGTGATGCCCATTTGCTTAATCGATGTTTCATAATGTTAGTTTTTTTGTTATTTAATACTTTTACATATAATTGCCTGTCTGGAAACATCAGAACCGCCCGGAGACAGCCCATTTTTTTGTTTCACGGTGCAAAATTATATAAAAGAAACAGTCCTGCCAACACCATTTTACACAAGATTGCCCCAATAAAATAGAGACAGGTATCAATTACACATAAAGCACTAATTAGCAAATATATACAAAAGTAACAAAAGTGTCTCATTTTTTTTGAGACTGGTAATAATCAGTTTTTATCTGTGACTTTTATGCCTAAGCTCTCGCAATATTCAAGAGGTGTGATGCCGTTAAGATTCTTGAACACCCTGTGGAAAGTTGCCTTGCTTCCAAAGCCGCATTTCTCAGCCAGTGCCTGAAGCGTGAGCACTGAGAGCTCGCCGTTTTCAATGCGCTTCTTCACCTCGTTCACACGATAGGTGTTGACAAACGTTGCCCAATTCACATCCATGCAATTATGAAGCGATTTCGACAGTTCTATATCGGCAACGCCAAGGCTTGCCGCAACATCCTTTATGTTGAGACGTGGATTGAGGTAGGGCTTCACGGTGTCCATGTGGTCGAGCAGTCTGTCAAACACGGGATCGGGAGCCGGCAGTCCCGTCTCCTGTTCCGCCTTGGCGCCTTTGGTTGTGGAGGCAAATATTTTGCGCTCACGGTGCAGACGGATGCGCAGCACCCTGATTTGATTCAGGAAATAAAGGGCAAGCACCAACACTGCTGTCACGGCAGAGGCAATGGCGGCAATGCTGAGATAAGAGCGCTCCACGACAACCCTGACCTCCGACATCTGCCCGTTGTCGGGATTTCTCAACTTCAGCTCATAGTTGCCGGCAGGCAGATTCCTGTAGGTTATCACGTTGCTGCCCGCCAGCCGCCGCCATCCGCTGTCATATCCCTCAAGCATGTATTCGTAAATGTCGGAATAGGGCAGCGTGTAATTCATGTTTGAGACATTAAAAGTCACAGTGCCGGCATCGTGGGGAATAACGAAAGTATGGCTTTCATGAATGCGCAGTATATCCACCACCGTGTCGTTGAAAGCACACGACACAACGATGGGCTTGCCTGGCAGCGACTTCAGTCTGCGCCGTGGCATGCGGAGGTCTGAACACACCAGTCCCCCCTCATTGGCAAAATAGATTATGCCGTCGGCAGCAATCCTGCTGTTGTAGTTGAACGACAGCGAGGGCAGGCCGTCCTGTTTCAAGAAACGCTGAATCACGGTGTCCTTCATCGTGTAGCTGATGATTTCTTTCTCCGTGGTTATCCAGTATTGTCCCTGTTTCCATCCCTCAGCCACGCTTACTGGCCAGCTGCCGTTAAGCCAGCCTGACTTGTCGAAATGACGGAGCGTCTTGAGCTCAGGACCTACTATCGACAGTCCTCCTGCACCGCATACAAACATCAGCCCGCTATTTGAAAGATAAAGGTTATGGATGTGGTCGCGCTTGGGGCGGTCGAGCATGTCAACAGAGATTTTGCCGGTGACGGTGTCGAGGAGACACAGACCGAACTTGGTGCCAACCCACAGCCTGCCCTTTGTGTCGAACTTGACACGCCTCACGATCGAGGTGGGCAGCGGGGAGTTCAGATGGTTCAGGTGGCTCAGTATCCTGCCGTCGGCAGTGGCATGATAAAGTCCTTCTTGAGTGGCTACCCATATATTCCCGGCGCTGTCGGGCTCAAACTGGAATACACAGCCAAATCTGAACATATCGTTGCTGGAAATATCGCGCAGCCTCAGGCCGGGCTTGTCAAATTCCACTATTCCGCCTCCGTATGTGCACACCAGAATCTTGCCGTTTGTCCTGCCTATATATGTTATAATGTCAGAACGGAGTCCCGACTGTTCCTTGTTTATCGTGTAATGTGTCACCTGCCCGTTGTCGCCTTTCCCTAAATAGAACAAGCCGTCGCGGGTGCCCACAAGCTTCGAGCCGTCTTCGAAAAAGAAGAACGAGGTGACGCGGTAGTCGGCTGAGTTAAACGTGCCGTGGCGGTAGATTTTAAACATGTCCTCCGACCTCGGCGTATAGCTGAGTCCTCCAAACTGTGTGCCTATCCACAGCACTCCGCTGTCGTAGAGAAACGAGGTGATGGTGTTTGAGTGCAGGCTGTTGTTGCGGTTCTTGTCTATAGTCAGCGAGGTTATGTGCGAGGTTTTCCGGTCAAGTATTTTCAGCCCCCTGCCATTGGTGCCGATATATACTGCATCACGATGGGCGGAGACTGTCTGTATAAGATTGTGCTCAAATCCGGGGATGTTTGCAAACGTACACGTTTTAAGGTCGAACGAGAACAGGCCGTTGTTGAATGTCCCGAGAAAAATCCTGTCGCCACAGATTGACAGGCAGGTGAAATAGTTGGTCTTGGCACCGGTGCCCGGCAGGCGGAATATCCTGTTTGTACGCCTGTTCAGGTCAAAGCGCACAAGCCCGTCGGCAGTGGTAATCCAATAGATGCCCCTGCCGCCTGACTTCACCCCGGTAATCTCGTTGCTCAGCGACAGACCGGTCTCCAGCATCAGTTTCTCAATCTTTCCGCCGTTGAGCAGAAACAGCCCGTTGTCGGTGCCCACAAGAGCCGCCCGGGAAGAAACGGTTTTCACCGCCCTTACGTATGAGGAGGGAATATCGTATGTTTTCACGGTGTTGTCGTAGCGGTTGAACGACTTCAACTGCGACACTGTGCCGTAAAGCAGCCGTGCGTCGTCCATCTCGTCCATTGCCACAATCTCGTCGTCGGCAGTGACGGGATAGCCCACTATATTATTTCCGTCAAAACGCAAAAGTCCTTTCTCCGTGCCTACCCAGATAAAGCCCGTCTTGTCCTTTAACACCGAAAGAACCGAATTGCTGGTCAGCCCCTCCTCGGCTGTAATGGTATGACACAGACAGGAGACAGACGCCATGCAGGCGCCGGCAGCAAGCATCAGCGTAAGAATAAAACAAGTAAACCGGAAACGCCATTGTCTCTGACCTGCCACTCTCATCATAATTATGTCTTTAATTAATTCAGCAGTTTTTAAATCTTTTGTTTCGGCTGCAAAGTTAACACTTTTATCCGTAACCGCCAAACAATACTACATATTTTTCAGAGTCCGCCATGTCATAATTCAGAAATAGACGGATATGCCGACCTCTGCGGCAGAAAGATTAAAAAGAGACATTTGCCATGCTTACATGCCCAAAGTCCAGACACATAATTACAATTGCAAAATGTGTCACACAACAGTAAGCATATTTTGTCTAAAAATATAGACAGAAAATTCTTCCGGACAACAATAAAAAAATTTTATTAGTGATATTATTTATAAATACAAGTTTTAGTTTTGTAGCTATAAGTTTTAGCCGCACAGCTAAAACTTATAGCTGTGCGGCTAAAACTTATAGTCGTAAATAAATTCTTATTTCACAAGCTTGTTGTGCTCCATCACTGGATATTCTTTCTCCTCCTGCGGACGGAGATAGAGCTCAAACTCTATCGACTTCTTGCCGGAGAACGACTGCCAGTTGAGCTTTATCTTCACGTTCTTGTCGTCGGTGCGCGGCAGGTCGTTCAGGTTGAAGGCTATCAGCGCATCGGCAAAGTAGCCTCCCACATCGCCACGGGCATCGTGGCGGAGCTCCAGCTCGTAAGGATTCTCAGGGTTAACGCCTGTGAGCAGGTTGATGTAGTGCGGAGTGTTTACCACTCCCCATGTGGTGCGGATGCGGAGTGTGAGATAGCCGTCCTCAGCCACCGTCACCCAGTCACGGACAATCTCTATCGGGTCCTTGCCATACTTGGCGTCATTCTCCTCGCCGAGCGTGGGCACGGGCATCTTGGTCCTTATGCTGTCAATCCAGTTGATGTGCACCGAGCGTACCCGATTGTCAGTAGGCGAAACGTTGTCGCCGTACTCCTCGGTGTAGTTCACCAGAGCGCGCACCTCCTTGTCGCCGTATGGCGACTTGTCCATGTTCGACGGGAACAGCGTTGTGTTATTGTCGAGCTGAAGCGTAAATTTCCCATCAGCCTGAGGACGCACAGTCACTAATGCCGTAGGGCGGCGCAGCTCCCAGTTGTCGTCATCATCATTGTCGCACGACTGCAAAGTGAATCCTGCAGTCAAAAGTCCCAGCACATAAGCTGTAAGTTTCATTCTTTTCATAATTCCTTTTCTCCTTTTTTATTGGTTATACATGTTTCTTTTTTCTCGTTCACCTGTATAATGCAACATCGGAGAAAACATTGCATCGCAAAATCATATTTTATGAAAAGAAATGTTTAAAAGCTATAATGTGGCGATTTCCATCAAATTGTTCTGTTATTTTAGGTCAGAAGAATGGCTATAGTATAATTTATAGTATATTAACTATAGAATCTTGCATTTACGGCTAATATTTTATACCTTTGCACCATGAATGTGATATATGGAGACACTAATGCGCAAATCATATCCAGAATGGGACTGAACTGCAAACGCTATCGCATTGCCGCCAATCTAACGCAACAGGAATTGGCAGTAAATGCCGGTGTGGGCATTGCCACAGTGAAAAATTTTGAAAACGGCAAGGCTAAAAATATTACTCTTGACTCACTGTTGAGACTGATGAGGGCAATAGGTATTCTCGAACAGATAGAGGCAGTGTTGCCCGAACTGCCTGTATCACCCTTTGAAATGGAGGAGATTCAGAAAATACTAAAGGGAAAGCAAAGGCAAAGAGTTAAGCATTAAAAAAAGAAACGACAATTATGGACAACATATTGAAAGTAAAGCTGTGGGGCAATGATGTGGGAAGACTCGCGTGGGATAAAAAAGGACGCAGGGCTTTGTTCAGCTTTTCCCCTTCCTTTGCAGCGAAGAAATACGATATTGCGCCATTAACTGCATCTATCTCAAATCCATATCTAAGGCAAGGCGGAATATACAAGGGTAACACCAACAAAAAAATATATAAGGGATTACCGGAATTTCTTGCCGACTCACTTCCTGACAGATGGGGAGAGACACTTATGGCAAGATGGAGCAAAGAGAATATGCCTAATGTGCATTTCACTCCTGTAGATGCACTGGCATTTATGGGCAAACGTGCTATGGGTGCATTGGAGTTTGAGCCATGCCTTGAAGAATGGGACAAGCCTATTGAGGTTGAGCTGTCGAGTCTGTATAAAATTGCAGATGACATTCTCAATGAGAGAACAAAAGTTCAGGAACATATTTCAGCAGCCAGCATGCAAAGCCTTTATCTTGTCGGCACATCAGCCGGTGGCATGCAGCCAAAGGCAATAATAGCAATAAATGAGGATGACGGCACTATAAAATCAGGGCAGATACCTTTAGACGGCAACTACAAATATTATATATTAAAGTTTGACAGAAACGGGCGTTTCCCTTACTCACAGATGGAAAAAACATATTACGACATGGCTGTATCGTGTGGTATAAAGATGATGCCGTCGAAACTTGTAACAATAGACGGACACCGGCATTTCCTGACTGAGCGGTTTGACCGTGAGGGAAAAGAAAAAATACATATCCAGACATTGGCTGCAATGTATCCTGAGGCTGACAGTTATGAGGAGCTTATGAAAGCTGCGCGTATGCTGAATATTCCAGACTGTGAAGTCTGTGAGATATTCCGGCTTGCTGCATTCAATATTTTGGCTGCAAATATGGATGACCATAACAAGAATTTCTCATTCCTCATGAAAAAAGACGGTCAATGGCATTTTGCACCTGCATACGACCTGAACTTCACAGTAGATGTTCACGGGTCATCACTGTATCATCGTCACGAACTGACATTATGCGGGAAAGACAGGGATATAACCAGCAGTGACATTCTTGCATTTGGTGAGGAGATGTGCGTAAAAAATGCAACTTCCATACTCAACGATGTTGAATATACAGTTCATCATTTTTCTGATTTTGCTTCTGCCAATAGTATCAACGAAGCATACATTAAAGAAATTGATGGATTTCTAAAAACAATAAGATAAAAGATCCGTCATAACAGTGCAGCTCAAAGCCACACCTGCTATGACGGAAAAATCAATTCATTTAAAACACATTCTTTACTTGTTCACCTGGAACTTTGTGCAGCCGTCCTTGAAGAAGGCGTTGATCTGCTTGGCGGCGGCAATGCCGGCGTTGATGTTAGCCTCGGCAGTCTGCGCACCCATCTTCTTAGGTGTGGTGAAGTAGCGGCCCTCGAACTTGGCAAACTCATCGTTGGCATCAGGCATGATGTCGGTGACGAACTTCAGGTCGGCACGCTCGGCCATGAGACTGATAAGCTCAGGCTCGTTGATAACTTCCTTGCGGGCTGTGTTCACGAGGATGCCGCCCTTCTTCATCTTGCCTACGAGAGCCTTGTTGATGCTCTGCTTTGTCTCGGGAGTAGCCGGGATGTGGAGTGAAACCACATCGCAGGTCTCGAAGAGAGCGTCCTGATTTGCCACGGCGTGAACACCGGCAGCCTCGATAACGTCGGCAGGACAGAAAGCATCGTAAGCATAAACGTCCATGCCAAAACCCTTGGCGATACGGGCAACATTGCGGCCAACATTACCGAAGGCGAGGATACCCAGCTTCTTGCCATAAAGCTCAGTGCCTGCCTTGCCGTTGTAGAAGTTGCGCACGGCGGCAACAAGCATACCGAACACAAGCTCTGCCACAGCATTGGAGTTCTGACCAGGAGTATTCTCAGCCACAACGCCCTTTGCCTTTGCAGCCTCGCAGTCGATATTGTCGTAACCGGCACCGGCACGCACCACAATCTTCAGCTGCTTTGCAGCATCGAGCACCTCGGCAGTCACCTTGTCGCTGCGCACGATAAGCGCATCGGCATCGGCAACAGCATCGAGAAGCTGCTGTTTCTCCGTATATTTCTCAAGCAGCACAAGCTCATTGCCTGCAGCCTCAACCTCTTTCTTTATTCCCTCCACAGCGGCGGCTGCAAAAGGTTTCTCTGTAGCTACTAAAACTTTCATAATTTCTTTTTATTACTTATTATCAGTTCATTGCCTCAAACTCCTTCATGCAGGCAACGAGAGCCTCAACACCCTCGATGGTCTGGGCATTGTAGCAGCTTGCACGGAAACCGCCAACAGAGCGGTGCCCCTTGATGCCCACCATACCCTTTGAAGTGGCAAAATCAAAGAACGGCTTCTCCAGTTCCTTATACTCGTCGTTCATCACGAAGCAGATGTTCATCAGCGAGCGGTCCTCAGTCTCAACAGTACCGTGGAACAGCTTGTTGCGGTCGATCTCACCATAGACGATGGCAGCTCTCTCCTCTGCCCTCTTTGCCATAGCCTCAACACCACCGTTCTTCTTGATCCAACGGAGGTTCTCGAGCATGCAGTAGATTGGAACTACAGGTGGAGTGTTGAACATGGAGCCCTTCTCAACGTGTGTGCGGTAGTCGAGCATTGTAGGAATCTCGCGTGGAGCCTTTCCGAGAGCGTCGTTCTTCACAATTACGAATGTTACACCTGCCATAGAGAGGTTCTTCTGGGCACCACCGTAGATGCAGTCATACTTGCTTACATCAACAGGACGGCTCATGATGTCTGATGACATGTCGGCGATGATGGGCACATTCACGTCAAGGTCCTTACGGATTTCAGTACCATAGATGGTATTGTTGGTTGTGATGTGCAGGTAGTCGATATCTGACGGGCATGTCCAATCCTTCGGGATAAAGGTGTAGTTGGCGTCAGCTGAAGAAGCCACCTCTACCACCTCACCGAAGAGCTTAGCCTCTTTCATTGCCTTCTTTGCCCATACACCAGTGTTCAGATAACCAGCCTTCTTGATCAGGAAGTTATATGGTATCATACAGAATTCCAACGAGGCGCCACCTCCAAGGAACAATACCGAATAACCCTCTGGCACCTGGAGGAGCTCTTTCACGAGAGCCTCTGCCTCGTCAACAACGGGCTGGAAATTCTTGGCACGATGACTAATCTCCATCAATGAGAGACCTGAATCCTGGAAGTCCAGACACTGCTTTGCGGTGTTCTCAATCACTTCACGAGGAAGCATCGAAGGACCTGCATTAAAATTATACTTCTTCATAGTTAATTTTGTTTTGATTATTTATTTCGTTTCTTATTATTCACGCTTAATTTTTATGTCACGTTTATAAATTGCGCTGCAAATTTACACTTTTTATCTTAAACTGCCAAATATTTTAGCAACAATTCATAAAATTAGGGCTACTATCTATCATTTTGCAATCTGCACAATGCAGAAATGTTACTATTTCACCAATTCCACTATTGTCTTCACCCCTTTTATCTTCTCACCACGCAGACTGGCAAGCAAGGCGTTGACACGCTTACGGCTGACAGCAGCGTAGGCATAGCGGTCCATCACGTCGATGCGCCCAATCTCGCCCGACTGCAGTCCGCCCTTCTTGCAGAGAAATCCCACAATGTCGCCCTTGCTGATCTTGTCCTTCTTGCCCTTGCCTATATAAACGGTAGTCATACGCGGCTCTGACGGAGGCGGCAGGTTGTCGTCGTCGATGACAAAAGTTTCAAGGTCAGCCTTTACAAACTCTGGAACATGCTCCCCGGGACCAAGCACGAAATATGCCTTGCCGTTTGCCTCCCAACGGGCGGTACGTCCCACACGGTGGATATAGTCATCCTCGGTCTGAGGCAGATGATAGTGGATGATGTTGTCAATGTCGGGAATGTCAAGACCACGGGAGGCAAGGTCGGTGCTGACACACACGTTTGCCGAGCCGTTGCTGAACTTATAGAGCGCATCCTCGCGCAGCTTCTGATCCATGCCTCCATGAAAGGCACTCACGGCGAAACCACATTTACGCAGATAGTCGGCGGTGCGCTCCACTGCGTCACGATAGTTAAGGAACACTATACTGCTGCTGTCGCCCTGACTACGGAGCAGACGGCTGAGGGTGTCGAGCTTATCCTTTACCGGACTTTGCACCTTATATATAGTGACACGTCCGCTCACCTGCTCGGTGTCATCAGTGAAATCAAGCCGTACAGCATCGTGCATTCTTATAAAATGCGGAATGTCCTCAGTATCTGTGGCAGACAAAAGTATGCGCCGGCGCACTCCCGGAAGTTGTTTCACCAGACGCGACATCTCATCGAAGAATCCCATTTCAAGACATTTGTCAAACTCGTCGATTATAAGAAAGCGTATGCCATAGGGATTGATATTGTTCTTGCCAAGATGGTCGTTGAGCCTGCCCGGAGTGCCAAACACCACATGCGGCTTGACCTCGCGCAGAGTCTTGTGCTCCTCCATGGCTGTGCGCCCGCCGTAGCATGCCGTGGAGCGCAGTCCGCTGCCCATATTCTTCATCACGGTAGACGATTGCAGCGCCAGCTCACGGCCAGGCGTAACCACAAGAGCCTGCACACCGCCATTGGGGTCGAGCCCTTGCACCAAAGGCAGAAGATATGCAAGAGTCTTGCCGCTGCCCGTAGGCGAGAGAATTATCACGTCGCCACTGTTTTCGGTAATTGCAGCAAAAGCCGACTGTTGCATGTCATTGAGAGCCTCTATGCCGAGTTTATTGAGTATTGTCTCAGTCATCTTCGTTGTCATTTGTTTCAAAAATCATTGTTGGCAGCGTGCGTCTGAGCACCATAAGGTCAAAATCCTTGTCAGGTATGATGCCGTGGGCACGCATGACTGTCTCCACTGACTTGCGCGCCAGTTCGGGATGATTGTTCTCCTCGCTGAGATGACACAGGCACACGGTTTTTATCCTGTCTGTGAGATTCTCCACCAGCGCCTCTGCACACTCGTCGTTGCTGGTGTGCCCCACATTGCTCATTATGCGTTTCTTGAGAAAATTCGGATACTTGCCGTTCACAAGCATCTCGCGGTCGTAATTTGCCTCTATCACAAGGCGGTTGGCACGGCTTATATAGCCTTTTATGGTGTCAGTGATAGTACCTACATCGGTGATTATGCACACGGTTTCATCCTCCGCTTCAATACAGTAGCCCACACATTCGGTGGAGTCATGAGGCACATCGAATGCGGTCACACTGAACTCGCCAACCTGATATGTGCGCTCCTTCTCGATATTGCGCACAAGCGCGGCATCCACCTTTTTAGGTACACAATAGTTGCGGTTTATGCCATGATGTATCTTGTCCGTGGTCCACACAGGCAGATGACACTCGTGGCTCACCACCCCCACAGCCTTGATATGGTCGGCATGGTCGTGAGTGATAAGAATATTGCTCACAAGCGACAGGTTTACGCCATACTCCCTTGCATGCTTTTTCAGCAGGCGTATTCCAACACCCGTGTCAATTAAAATAGCATCGGTAGCAGTACTCAAATAATAGCAGTTACCGCTACTTCCACTGCCGAATGAGATAAATTTCAGCATTTTGGTTATTATTTTCTGCAAAATTAGCAAAAAAAACGAGAAATACAAAATAAAATCATTATCTTTGTGGAAAATTTCAATAATTTTAAATTGATGAAGATGTATTTTTGTGTTTTTCGCAAATCGGTTACAGCATTTTTTGCGTTTACTGCCATGACAGCGGCCGTAAGTTCATGCACCCTTTACTCTTCTAAGGATAGAGAGATAGAGGTGACAGCCGAGGAGTTTGGCAATCATTTTTTCAATTACGAGCTGAAAGAGGCTGCCGCCATGGTCACTGATGACAGCCGCAAATGGATAGAGCTGGTGGCAAGCAATGTAGACACCGCTGTGGTGGAGGCAATCAGAAATCAGGACAAGGCGGCAACGGTGAGTGTGGACAACATCACAATGACCAGTGACACCACAGCCACGGTGGAGCTTACCGCCAACAACTATGTTTTGGCAAAAATGATTGATGAACAGCCTATAGTGAACAGCGGGATGAAGGTGTCGTTCGTCATGGTTAAGCACGGCAAAAAATGGCTTGTCAGAATGGATAGCCTATAGCAAAGTGGAAAGTGAGGTCACGGCTGAG
The DNA here is from genome assembly GCA_030539375.1 of Prevotella sp. Taxonomy (GTDB): domain Bacteria; phylum Bacteroidota; class Bacteroidia; order Bacteroidales; family Bacteroidaceae; genus Prevotella. Next base: position 79,883 of record JAUNSB010000001.1, on the reverse strand, counting down.
GCGCGGATGCACTATAGGATAGTGGTCGCGATGATTTTCATAGGCAGGATTGACTGCCTTCATTCCAAAGTCGAAACGCACAATGAAATAGTCGAAGTTCAGGCGCACTCCGGCTCCGTAGCCCACCGCTATCTGCTTCCAGAACTCATCAATCTTGAACTGTCCGCCGGGCTGCTCCTCGTAATTGCGCAGTGTCCAGATATTGCCGGCATCAATGAACACGGCACCGTTGAACTTCCAGAACAGATGGGCGCGATACTCCATGTTGAGGTCGAGCTTCAGGTCGCCGGTCTGGTTGATAAAGTCGATATTTCCGTCGGTGCCCCGGAACTTTCCAGGACCAAGTGAGCGCACACTCCATCCACGTACGCTGTTGGCACCTCCCGAGAAGTAACGTTTCTCAAAAGGCAGCACCTTGCTGTTGCCGTAGGGATAGGCAATGCCCAAGGCGGCATGAAGCACAAGCTGGCTGTTGTAGTCAAGCCTGATGTTGCGGGTGTAGTCAATGTCCGCCTTGGCATATTGGGCAAAGGCGATGTTCATCACGCGATACTGCCCTAATTCGTTCTTCGATGTGTTTGCCAGTTTTGCAAATGCTCCGAGCAGATTGCCCGCCGATTCAAGGTTGAGCTTTATCGCGCGCGTACCATTATTATATATATAGCCCAGTCCCAGCTTCATGATAAGCATGTTCTCGTAGTTATAGCGCAGAATGGCGTTGCGGTTGTTATTGTCCTCAAGATAATCCTTGCGGAATGTCTCCGAAATCCACGGCATATACACATAACTCATGTCAATGAGGTCCACCTGATAACGGTCGTGGTGACCGGCGTTTGCCCACTTGTATTTCAGTGCGGCATTAAGCACACGACGGTGGTATTCGGGACGTTCCTGGTTATCGTACATCACCGAGAGTTGGGTGCTCATGTCGGAACGCTGCAGGAAATGGGTGCTGGCAAATGGCAACAAAAATCGTGGGAACGACAGGCGTGCCTCCACTCCATACTCCACGAAGTCGGAGTTGCTGTAGCCCTCCAGTCCGTGTATCGCCTCGTAGGCTCCACGCACCTGCACGCTCAGCAGTTCACTTCCCCTGAACAGGTTGCTGTTCTGATATGTCAGCGATGCGGCGGCTCCCAGGTCGCCGGCAGTATTGGTGCCTTCAGGTTCAAAACTGATTGTATGAGGTTTGTTGGTGCTTACCTGAATGTTACAGTCGAGAATATTGCCAGGACACTCCTTAAAATCGATGTTCGTGTATCTCACAGCCGACAGTCTGCCGAAGTTGTTGTATGTATTCTGCAGGTCATTTGAGGAATATGGCATCCCCTCGCGCAGACTGGTGTTGTTGCGCAACACTCTCAGGCGCAGGTGCATCTTGTCATCGGCATTGCCGTCGACAGTGACGCCGGGTATGTATCTTATTTTGCCTATACGGTAGAAAGGATGCAGCGTGTCCGCCACCGCATGTGTGCGGTAGGGCATAAGGTGAAGCGTAAGGTTAATGCTGCTGTCACCCCTCAGCGTATCGGCAGTGTAGCTGATAAAGTCCTTGTTGAACTTGTAATAGCCATTGTTCAACAATATGTCGGTGATATGCTTACGCTCATCGTTCAACCTGTTCACATTGAATCGCATTCCGTCTGTCAGTCTGTTCTCTGTCACGCCTTTTTGCGCCAGCGTCCGGGCTACCACCGAGTCACGTATGTCGTAGCTCACACCTTTTATATAAAAAGGACCTCCTGGATGAAGCGTGTATTTCACCCGGGTCTTCTTGGTTCCTAACGTCACGGTGTCGGCATCCACTGTGGCATGCAGATAGCCCTGGTTCTGAAGGGCTGTACGAAGGTCCATGCAGCTGCGCATGGTTTTCAGCGAGTCGTATATCACAGGTTCCTCGCCCATGCGCCTAAGCACACGGTTTATCCACACGGCGCTGTCGCGCCCAGAGAGCGAATAGGTGGAGAGCGGTATTTTAAATGCGCCAAACCAGCGCGAGTTGCCACGCTGGTGAACATACGACTTCAGCTGCCCGACATTTATGTCAGGATAGTTGCCGTCGACCTCTATTTTGATGTCGTCGAGCAGCATGTCGCCGTCAGCCACATACTTTGACGGTGAACATGCCTCTAACAGCACCAATACTGCAAATATGAGAATATATGTTATGCTACGCATGAAAAATCTGAGAAATAATGTGCAAAGTTAAGAAAAAATCTGTAACTTTGCAAAAGAAACGGATTTTTTCAACATTTTAGACACAATAAATTGAGCATGATAAGCAAAAATCAACTGAAACTGATACATTCTCTGGAGCAAAAGAAGTACAGAACACAAAACAGCCTCTTTGTGGCAGAAGGTCCCAAAACGGTGGGTGACCTGATGCGGCGAATGCAGCCGAAAATGATTTTTGCCACACAGGAATGGCTTGACAGAAATTCTTACGACGGCATCCATACCGTATGTGTGAGCGAGGGTGAGCTGAGACAGATTTCCTTCCAGCAGCATCCGCAGGAGGTCCTGGCACTGTTTCCCCTGCCTGCTCCCTCTCATGCCACTGATGCCCAAAATAATATCATTCTTGCCCTCGACGGAGTTCAGGACCCCGGCAACCTCGGCACGATAATACGCATTGCCGACTGGTTTGGCATCAACACCATCCTGTGCAGCCAGAACACCGCCGATGCATTCAGTCCCAAGGTGGTGCAGGCGACCATGGGCAGCATAGCACGGGTGAATATTGTCTACTGTGACCTTGTGCAGACGCTCACTGCCATTGCGGCAGACGGCGTGCCTGTCTACGGCACCCTGCTCGACGGCAGCAACATCTATAGTCAGAAGCTCACCGCCAACGGCGTAATAGTGATGGGCAACGAGGGCAACGGAATATCCGAGCCCGTGAGGGCACTCGTGACCCGCAAGCTGCTCATACCCTCATTCACAAAAAGTGACGACCATGCCGAAAGCCTTAATGTCGCTATCGCCACAGCCGTCACGCTTAGTGAGTTCCGAAGATAAAATTTTATTCCGGCACGGCAAACTTATTGCCGCTGGTCTCTATCAGTTTCTTCTTATAGCTGGCAGGATAACCTGGACGGGTAACCCTCACTGGCAGTCCCTCCTTTGTCATCTTGAACACTCCGCGGCTGGTCTCAGGACGCACGGTCATGTCGTTGTGCTTCACTATGAGATAGGTGGCGAGGTTGCGCCATGCCGCCAGCATCTCCTCAGCCCTGTCATGCGAGTATTTGCTGAGATAAGCCTTTGCCTTGGCTGGCGACTCCTTATAGAGAGCCATAGCCTCATCCTCCACGGCTTTCTGATTCTTGAAATAAGAATTGTCGAGCGAGTCGCGCACAAACTTCAGGTCGCCAAACATCTGGCTGTAACGAGGATACACCATGTTGCTCACCCAGTTGCACACCCAGTAGGCATTGTCCATCGAGAAGTGTGTGCCGTCGGCTCCCGGAGTGTTGTAACAGCGTGGAGCCTTTTCCACACAGCAATAAACAGGCGTGAACGCCACCATGTTGCCGTCGTCATTGCCATACCACAGGATGCCGCCTATCTCATTGGGCAGCCACGAGCGCATCTGGGCAACATACACCGAGCCCGTCTGCTGAGTGCTTATCGGACGCTCGTTGAAGTACGACTTGTCGCCATCCTTGTAGAAAAGCGGTGTCGGACGGTAGGGCATCTCCCATATACCGCCGCCCATGTCGCCGTCGAGGGCAAACGGTGTTCCCTCGTAATGGTCGCGCATGGCACGCTCAACGTCAGCCACCGACAGTTTTTTGTTTGGCACAATCCACAGGGGCATCGGCTCGGCATCCTTCTTAACACCTGCCGCATAGTCAACATACTTGTCCATGCCGTCGCCATACATGTTGAAATAGCTCCACACACGCGCCTCGCACGCCCTGCGCCCCGAGAAGTCGGGAGCGGCGTATGCGGCGTTAAACGAGAAGTCGGCATCCTTGCCGCTATACCATCCCATCTTGCGGGCATAGCTCACCACGTTCTTCGAGCACATCACGTTCTTCTTGTCCTTTTGGTTGAAGGTGGTGATGCGGCTCTGGTTGGCATGGGCGCAGATGCAGTCGTCGGGCACACGGAGCGCCACCCACACACACTGCTTGCTGCCAGGACCGCAGCCCATCATGTCCATTATCCACGCCTCGTTGGGGTCGCAGATGGTGAAGGTCTCGCCCTCACTGTTATATCCGTAGGTCTCCGCCAGGGTGGTGAGCACCCCTATCGCCTCTCTTGCCGTCTTCGACCGCTGCAGCGCCAGCGCAATCATCGAGCCGTAGTCGAGCAGTCCTGTTGTGTCGCACATCTCCTCACGTCCTCCGAAGGTTGTCTCTCCTATCGTCACCTGATACTCGTTGATGTTGCCCACCACATTATAGGTCTCAGCAGCCTCGGGAATCTCACCCATATACTTGCCGTTCTCCCAGTTGTAGATTTTGCGCATCTCACCCTTTGCATGCTTACCCGCAGGGTAAGTCTGCAGCTTGATGAACATTCCGTAGTCATCGCACGAATATGTACACATCACACTTCCGTCCGCACTCGCCTTCTTGCCCACAATCAGGTTAGTGCATGCCATTGCTCCGGCTGCCGCCGACAACAGCAAACTCAAAATAGAAATCTTTTTCAGCATATCATCAGTTTTTCCTAATTCTTAAACGAATGTATAGGTGCGGGGATTCTTCCCTTGCGGTTAACGAAATCGGCGCAGCTGAACTTGTTTACCGGCATTATCGGCGCATAGCCCAGCAAACCTCCAAACTCCACCCTGTCGCCCACGCCCTTGCCTATCACCGGTATGATGCGCACAGCCGTGGTCTTCTGGTTTATCATTCCTATTGCGCTCTCGTCGGCAATGATGCCAGCTATTGTGGTGCATGGTGTGTCGCCAGGGATGGCAATCATGTCGAGCCCCACCGAGCATACGCAGGTCATTGCCTCAAGCTTCTCTATTGTCAGCGCTCCTGCCTCCACGGCATTTATCATACCCTGGTCCTCGCTCACAGGAATGAACGCTCCGCTCAGTCCGCCCACGTACGACGATGCCATCACACCGCCTTTTTTCACCTGGTCGTTGAGCAAAGCCAGAGCAGCAGTTGTTCCCGGTGCTCCGGCGTGCTCCAATCCTATTTCACACAGAATGTCTGCCACCGAGTCGCCAATGGCTGGCGTAGGTGCCAGCGACAGGTCGATGATGCCAAACGGCACTCCGAGCCTTGCCGAAGCTTCCTGAGCCACCAGCTGCCCCACGCGTGTAATCTTAAACGCAGTCTTCTTGATGGTTTCGCAAAGCACCTCGAAACTCTCGCCGTGGATGTTCTGCAACACGTGTTTCACCACTCCGGGACCGCTCACGCCAACGTTGATTATGGCATCAGCCTCAGTCACTCCATGGAAAGCACCAGCCATAAACGGATTGTCGTCGGGCGCGTTGCACAGCACCACCAGCTTGGCGCAGCCTATCGAGTCGCGCTCCTTTGTCTCTATGGCTGTCTCGCGCACAATCTCGCCCATCAGCCTCACGGCATCCATATTTATGCCGGTCTTTGTGCTGCCCACGTTCACCGACGAGCATATAAAGTCGGTCTGCGCCAGTGCCTTGGGTATGGAGCGTATAAGCAGCTCGTCGCTCTGCGTCATTCCCTTCGACACCACGGCGCTGTAGCCGCCCAGAAAGTTTATGCCAATGGCTTTGGCGGCACGGTCGAGCGTGCGTGCTATCTCCACATAGTCGTCGGGAGTCTTGCAGCAGGCACTTCCCACCAACGAGATGGGGGTGATGCTCACTCGCTTGTTGACAATGGGAATGCCAAACTCGCGCGAAATGTCCTCGCCTGTCTTCACAAGGTTTCCCGCCAGCGATGTTATCTTGTCAAAAATGTTGTTGCACGTCTTTTCCAGACTGCTGTCAGCGCAGCCCAGCAGGTTGATGCCCATCGTGATTGTGCGCACGTCGAGGTTCTCCTGCTCTATCATCATGTTGGTCTCTCTGACCTCAGCAATATTTATCATATCTCCTATATATATAATAAGGTGTATGCTCAGATGCGGTGCATCTTGTCGAAAATCTCAGTGCGCTGGCATTTTATCTCCACGCCCATGCCCTCGCCAATCTTCATCAGACTGCCGCTGACGGTCTCGAAAGTGCTGTCAACCTTGCTCATGTCAACAATCATCATCATGTTGAAATACCCCTGCACGATAGTCTGCGAGATGTCGAGAATGTTTATTTTGTTCTCTGCCAGATAAGTGCAAACTTTTGCGATAATGCCCACGGTGTCCTTGCCCACCACAGTAATAATAGCCTTGTTCATTGTCTCGTTTTTGTTATGTTTTACTATTTGGTTGCAAAGTTACAGTTTTTTTCTGAGAATTTATTATATATGTGACGTAAAAATATAACTTGGTACGATTTGTGATGTGTTTTATATCTTGGAAACGCCTCATTTGTTCTTCAATCATCGAACATATGTTCTTTGGGGGTATCGCCACAGAAATATTATTTTATTGGTAATTTTCATTTTTTTTTGTCTCAAATAGTAAAAATGTAGTCTCAAATGGTTCAAAATGGAAAAACGTATTTGTTTTTCTGTTTTGTTATACGTAATTTTGCATTGTAAATCGTAGAATGAATATAAAATGTATAATGGCAGAAAAAGACGTATTACGGGAATGGAAATAACTTAATTGTAAAAATATATGATTTTATCGGGTTAATTATGGTTAATGTGGGGGGGGATTGCTCAATGCAGAATTTTTTTTGTATTTTTGCATTCGAAATGTTATGACGGGGTAACTGTTGACGTATGAAAAACGGTGGACAATGGCAGGTGAAAGACAATAAGACAATGTTACCGTTTCTGCCTGTTGGGGGATGCAACGGTTGGATTTTATGGAAGAAAGGCCATATTCGGTCATTCTGAAATGGACAGATTAATGGACAAAGACCAATTTTGCATGGTTGTCCAGTGTGTAAGTTTGTAGGAATGGAATATAATGACTAATTTTGTAGAAATTTTAAATATGTTATATATGAGACGTTGTAATAGTTTTTTAGGTTTTTGCATGGCTGCGACTATGACTATTTTGCTGATGTTGTATATGACACCGGTAGTGGCACAGAATGTGGCTGTGAAGACCAACACCCTTTATTGGGCTACGACATCGGTTAACGCAGCTGTTGAGAAGAAGGTTGCCGACAGATGGACTGTGGACCTCTCACTCGGATATAATCCCTTTACATTCTCAGAGAACAAGAAGCTCCGCCACATTGCCGTGCAGCCCGAGGCGCGCTACTGGCTCTGTCATGCCTTTGCCGGACATTTTTTCGGCGCACATCTTGTTTACTCGCATTTCAATGTTGGAGGAATAGACGTTCCTTTCGGACTGTTTCCCGAGCTTAAGGACAACCGTTTTCAGGGCGATCTCGGCGCAGTAGGCATAGCTTACGGCTACAGCTGGATGCTTCCGTCAAAGAGATGGAGCATAGAGGCGGAGATAGGCATCGGCTATGGCATAACGAGATACTCTAAATACAGGTGCTTTAAATGCGGCAGCAAACTTGCCGACGAGACGAAAGGCATGTTCATGCCCACCAAGCTTGCAATATCGTTTATATATAATATAAAATAAAGGTGTAAGGATGAAAAGATTACTGATTATGGCAATTATATTTGCGGCGGCATTCACCGCCTTTGCCCAGGCAGCCATTGAAAGCCGGCTTACCGGCTTCATGGCTGATGACTCGACAATGAAAATCACATACGTGCTTGCCGGAGACCAGACTGTGGGCAGCGACTATGCCCTGTGTCTCACGCCTTTCCTCTGCAACGCAAAGGGTGACTCGCTGTTTCTCGACCCGATAGTGTTCCGTGGAAAGAGAAACATGAGATATATGGAGCGCAGCCGGTTCTACGACAGTGTGCCGCAGACCACGGCTTCCGGGCTTCCGCTAAACGCCACACAACAGCGTGAGCTGACGCTCAGCCGTGACCGCTATCCATGGCTGTGGACTGGACGCATAGAGATGGCTGCTAAGAAAGAGATGGAGGGATGCTGCAATGTGGTGGACATGCCTCATGACAGTATCGGACATTTCGTCTATATCCCGCCGTTCATGCCGCAGCTGGAGTATGTGGAGGACAACACAGGCAAGGCTGGCGAGCTACAGAAGAATAATCCCGTGCTGCAGCACATAAGCAAGTACCTGCCTTATGACGACACACGCATCCTCCGCAAGGAGGAAGGCGCGCTCTACGTTCATTTTCCTGTGGCAAAGTCAACGTTGCTGCACGATTTCCGTGACAATGCCCAGACGCTCGACCGGATAGAATACATCACCAAGGCGATAATGGCAGACACCACATCGTCGGTAAAGATAATACAGATTATAGGACTGGCGTCAGTGGAAGGTCCGCAGCAGCGTAACTCCGCATTGTCTGCCAACCGCGCCGAGGCATTGAAGAAGTATATGCAACAGAAGGTACGCACTCCCGACAGCATGTATGAGGCGGTAAACGGCGGTGAGGCGTGGACAGAGCTGCGCGACCAAATCAGTGATACAGATTTTGAATGGCGTGAGAGACTGCTCGATATTATTGACTCCAGAAACTCTCCCGACAGGAAGGAGCGTATGATAAAGGCACTCGACAAGGGCAAGGCATACGCATATCTGAAGGAGTATATACTGAAAGACCAGCGTAACTCCGGCTATGTGCGCATATACTATGACTATGTGCCCGACACCACAGCCAAGATCATCAACAAGGCTGTAGACTTGATGAAGGAAGGAAAATATGCTGAGGCGCTCACATTGCTCGAACCTGTGTCATGTGACAAGCGTTCGCATAGTCCGCTCGGAGTGGCTTATTATATGACAGGCAATGAGCAGAAAGGTATGGAGTATATGCAGCGTGCTGCAGATGAGGGTAATGAGAACGCACGCCGTAACATTGAACAGATAAGGAAAAGAAATATTAATCAATAAAATTGTTTTGACATGAAAAAGTTTACTAACATGAATTTTGCCTATGGAGTGGCGGTGCTGCTTGCTGGCGCAATGGCTTTCTCAGCTTGTTCATCTGATGAGGAAGTGGTTAACGTGAATCCGTCATTCGATGGGGAGAGTGTGAAGACGCAGTTTGCAATCAACATACCGCGTGCTGCACAGGTAAAAACCCGTATGACGGGTGACAATACTCAGGCAGACGGGACAGGCTTCTTGGGAATGAAGAATATACGTCTGTATCCTTTCACCTTGGCTGGTATTGATATGGCGGGCACAGAGGATATCGCATCTGTAATCACACTGGCCCCTCTTACGACAAGTGATATTTATGGCACAGATGACAAGAATCGTTCCAGCAAGATTTACAGCGATGTCACAATACCTGTAGGCACCAATCATTTCCTGTTCTATGGTCAGGCAGCAATAGAGGCTGCAACTGACTTTGCCAATGGCAATTTGACAACAACGTTTGATGGTGCTACAAGTGTGAGTGATATCACTTTCGCTTTGAAGGATGTCCTTCCAGCTAGTACTGTGCCTTCTGACAATGAACAGGCTGTAGCTTTGCTGAGTGTCTTGAATGGTGTTGAAAGTGTTGAGGGGTGGGATGCTTCTGCTGACGATTCGCAATTAAAAAAATTGTATGATGACTTTGTGAAGATGAAGGCTGGTTCTGCCTCCAGCATAAAGGCAGCTTTAGAGAGTCTGTATAATGCTGCGTCTAAGTTGAAAACTACAGACGATGATGTTGCAGCTAAGATTATGGCAGCAATTACAAATGGCAGTATATTTACTGTTTTAGGTGATGCCACAAGTGGTTATACATTGTCAACAACTCTGAGTTTCCCTAAAAATCTGAATTTGCCTGATGGTGCGGTGGCTGTTAATTATGATAAAGATGCCAGTGGTAAATTTCTTTATGTTACCACAGGTCAAATCATAGGCACTCCTGGTGCAGATAATAACATAAATGTCGCAAATGTAACCTATCCTGCATCGTTGTATTATTATGCGAACACACCACTTAAGGCTTCTGATAACTCTGTGGCTAATTGGCCAACAACAACAACAGACTGGTCAAACGGTTTTACAGCCACCGAATGGAAAGATGCGGTGCTTGCCACTACCCGTTCTATAGCAATGAAGGACAATATCAATTATGGTGTGGGTAATCTTGCATTGGCAGTTAAGACTGGTGCGACGACTTTGTCAGACAAGAAAGTCGACGATGTACAGCGTACGATAACAGTAGGTGCCAAAACCTTCCCTATTACGGCAATTCTTGTCGGCGGTCAGCCTGATAAGGTGGATTATAAGTTTGCGCCTTCTGCCACTGCTACTTTCGGAAAAACAATTTATGATAAGGTAGAGTTAAATATTGATGAAACCCCAAAGTATTATGCAAATTATGTGAACGGTGATGCTGAAATTTGCAACTATACTTTGGCACTGCCAAATACCAAAGAAAGTCCAAATATTGTTCAGTTTGCCATTGAGCTTGAGAATAACTCTGATGTAGAGTTTGTTGGACATAATAATCAGATTGTCTATAAGGGAAGTAAGTTCTATCTTTTGGGTAAGCTTGACCCTACCTCATATAAGAATAATACTGAATATAATCCTAATGCTGTTACTGATGTCTTTAAGTCTGACTATAAGACCACAGCAAAGGTTACTATCACTTCTTTGGAGAATGCCTATAACGTGATTCCTGACCTCCGTGCCACTAACTTGGAATTCGGTCTTTCTGTAGATTTGGAGTGGAAGAAGGGTATTACCTTTGATGTAGAAATTGAGTAAACAAAGTATTCTCAGGAAGCCGGATTTTCCGAGCATGTTAACTTACTTGGCAAAGTATCTTAGGATAAACGGCAAAGTATCTTAACATACTTTCTAAGACGACAAAAACATGGCGGCAGTCTTTCGTAGGGCTGTCGTCAACAAAGCCCTCAATTAGAGCCCGAGGATAACCGTTAATCTTCCGAAGGGCTGAGGGAGAAAAAACTGAACGATGATGAGGACATTACATTATAATATGTGGCGGATAGCGGTGGCAATGGTATTTCCATTGGCATTGAGCTCCTGCATTGATGAGGATATGTCGGACTGTGGCACAGACTATACCGTCAAGTATCAGGTGCGGCTGTATACCAATATGCAGACGGAGATAGACTCAGAGCTGTCGGTACCCGAGGAGCAGGCGATGGCACGGAGGTTGGAACAAGCCTTGGCAGACATTTTCTCTGATGTTGCTCGCGATCTGGACATCAATTTCTATGCTAATAATGGACAGGCACATCATGAGGCACATCAGATAAATGCCGCAAATGCCTCGTTCACCATCTATCTTAAGGCAGCTGACTATCGTCATTTGGCATGGGCAAATGTGGCTGCCAACCCGGTTCTCACCCTCTCCGGACAGGATACAGACCAGCAGGTAAATATAGCCAATGTGCCAAATGACACCATCGACGGGCACAGTCACGGACTGTTCACTGCCCGCAAGGACATGCCCGTAAAGTCAGAGAACTACACCTTCACCGTTCCCCTGTATATGCAGAACAGTGCTACGGCATTGGTCATCAACCGCAATGGCGTAGTCGTGGATGACATTAAGGCGTATGTGGTTGGACTTGCCAATGACTTCTCCGTAAACGACAGTGTGTATCACCATGAACGTACAACAGCTGTGCGCACCACCCGTATGGATGAGGGGGGGCACACCTGTCTGCATACAGCGGGATTTCCTTCTCTTGACAGTATGCGTTTAAGAGCGGGTGAGGCTGATGGTATCTGGAGCTATCATGTGTATGTGACCGTCAACGGAAAGATAACGGAGACAAAACTGTATGTCAGAGAGCCTTTGAAGGCTGCCCAACTAAAGATAATAAAGGTAAATCTCAATCCTGACGGGAGTGTTACTACCGAGGCACCTGAGGTGGGTGTAAGCGTAACACTCGACTGGAAACCCGGCGGTGACTATGAGATAGAGATATAAATGAAGAATTCTCGTGCAAGCCGAGTGGAGAGCCAAGCTTGCTTGAGCTATCCCGAGGTGCAGCCGAGAATCGATGAAGTCAGTGAAGAGTGAAGAATCGACGAAGTCTATGAAGAAGAAAATGTTAAAGAGCAAACAACACATATATATAATAATGGTGGTGTGCTTGATGTCACTTCTTTCATGCAGCCACGATGATGCCGGCTCTATAAATGAAGAGCCGGCAGAGACAATTACGCTTCTCATTGCAGCTCCGCAAGGCAGTGGCACAAGGGCAGTGGGGGACCCGGGCGAGGCAGTAAGTGAAGGCGAGTACTGGGACGAGCTGGCTGTCATCATAGCTTATACGGAGTTGGAGGATGAGACTGACACCGGCAATCTTCCCGTTGTTGTGAAAATCCTGACCAAGGATGACTTTGAGCGTTTGCCTGTATATACGGGCACCACTTACAGACAGCTCAGGTTGTATGTACAGAAAGGTAAGGTGCATATCTACGGCGTGACTTATAGCAGCGATGCTGTCAACAGTCCTAAGGCTGCCATTCAAGGGTGTACCACGGATGAGGCAGTTAAAGCTTTGCTCATCTCCAACGACTATGCCTCGGGAGATGCAAGCCAGACAGAGAAGTTCCTGAGTGTTGCCACGGGATATTATCAGGACGACCAAAGTGGCAATCTGGCGGAATATGAGATAAGCAAGGATGCAGACAATGGAGAACTGAAGCCCATTCCCTCCATGCGCCTCACCCGCTTAGCCACGAAGATAGACATACAGTGGGACGCGCAGGATGCCTACACACAAGGATATACAGATGTGAAGGTTGAGAACTTCACCTTTTATAATACATCTGAAGAGGCAGCAGCAGGCAAAGGCAAGGGGTGTCTTTTCCCTGAATTATATACAGGGACTGAGACTTTTGCAGGACAGTCCCTATTCGTGAACACATCAGCTGTCAGCAAGCGCAACGGGCGTGTGTATCACTATGTATTCCCAAGTAAAGGAACCCCTCATGTGAAATTTAATCTTTCTGCCACAAAGGACGGTGCCGTGAGACAGGATTCTTACACCTTCCAGTTTCCTGACAAAATACAAAAATCCACATGGTATAAGGTGAACACCACTATCCGTGGGGTGACGGGAGCAACTACTATAACACTGAATAATTAAGGATAAAAAATAATATGCTGAGACACTTACGCAATATATTGATTGTTTTTCTATTGCTGTCAACTCATTTGGCGGCAAAGGCTACTGTCTATTATGTGACGTACGACGGGCAACCAGTCACCGATGGCTGGCGGACAGTCACAACCTTGGCAGACGCGTTCAGTAAAGCTAAATCTGGAGATGAAATATGGATACAAGGCTCTGATGATGTCACTAAGGCTTATCATATTACGGCAGGTCTCACTGTGAAGTCGGGCGTAAAGGTATATGGCGGCTTCAAGGGTAATGAGACCGGCATCGGTCAGCGTGAGTATCAGGGAAAGAAACAATATAGGCTAAGATACCGTTCTTTAATCAGCCGTGAGGTTAATTCTCACATAGACCATGTGCTTACCATGGATCTCGATCCTGCGAAGTCGGGCAACAACAACACTCTGCCAACCATAGTGAACGGTCTGTCGCTCAGCAACAACTTGCCGCAGGATAATGCCAGCAGTTTCACAGAAAAAGGAGGTGGTATCTTTGTAACTGGTGACAACAGTCAGGGCGGTGCCTTTCACATAGAGCAATGTTGCTTAGTGGAAAACCGTGCAGCCGAAGGTGCCGGCATCTATGTGGACAGTAATGTGCAGACAACAGCCTTGGGCGAGAATCTGATAGACCATTGTGCCGTATTTAATAATGTGGCAGGCTCACAAAACGTACTTGCCAACAATGGTGGAGGATTGTATATAGCCGGTGCGGCTACGGTGGTGAACAGTGTGATATTCAACAATGTCAATGGTGGTGTCAGGGCAACGGCAAAAACAGATAACTCTGAAAAGGCAAAGATTGTAAGCTGCAGCGTCACCCGCAACAGTGGCTCCGGCATAGACGGTCCTGGCATGCCGGTCTATAACACCGTTATCTGGGGAAACACCATCTTCACGACAAGTGAGGACACCAAGCCTGATTTTTATCATTCCGCCTTCTCCCGTGCCACAGATGAGGACAAGCAGAAAGGCAACATCTATCTCAGTATCAGGAACAGGGACACGGAAGGTCCAGATTTTGTATTGCCTTCATTGAGACGAGGTTATGATGCTGACTTCAAGTTGCTTGAGGATGACCTCTATCCTTATTGGGACTGGGAACCGAACGGTGTCACCATTCTTGTGGACAGTGGTGACAACAGTCTCTACGATGCCAGTCGTTATGGCAGTGTGGATATGAACGACGAGCCCCGCGTGTATAATGATAAGATAGACATTGGCGCCTATGAGTATGAGCCTGTGTCGGGCAGCCGCATACGTTATGTTAGTATAGACGGAATGGGGCGTGGAGCATCTTGGAGCGATGCCTCCAATGACCTGCAGGCAATGATAGACGAGCTGGCAGAGAGCGGAGGAGGAGAAGTGTGGGTAGCCGAGGGTACTTATTCGCCTAAGGTGCCACTTGTGTCGAGCCTGCCCTATACTGCTACCTTCCGCATGAGAGACGGCGTAAGTGTATATGGAGGTTTTGCGGGAACAGAGAAAGACAAGACCGAACGTAAGAAGAAAGATGGCGGCATGCCTTGGGACTTTATTCACGAGACCACGCTGCAGGGAGCCAGCTATATAGGCTCAGTGACATGGGGCAATAACGAACTGTCAGTTTCCAGCGACTCACGTCATGTGGTGTGGTTTGCTCCCTTCTTGCCCGATGGCGGCGCAGAAAAGGAATTTTCCACCCTTACCAGACTGGAAGGCTTTACCGTTAGGGGTGGCAATGCCCAGGGTGGTAATGGAGAGACCGACTTCCTTACAGACCGTGGCGGCGGCATATACATGAAGGGGCAGAATATCATGGTGGAGAACTGTATCATCAAGGAGAATGCGGCTATGCGTCATGGTGGAGGTGTCTATATGGCAGATGGCGCCAGACTGCGCACATCACTTGTCTATAACAATAATGCTGGCGACGATGGCGGTGCAGCCTATGTGGAGCATGACGGACTGATACACCGTTGTATGCTGGCAAACAACTATGGTGACAACGGTGCTGGCATTTATCTGAATGCCATTGCCGACAAGCCCACAGCCGTGACGGCATCTACCAATGTCATCACCAACAACACTGCCCGCAACAACGGTGCTGTGTATTGCAACCTTGGAGGTGTGCTGCTGCATAACACCATTGCCAACAACTACTGTCCGAAGTCTGTAGATGCCGCTTATACAAATACTTCACAGACGGGTGGCGTGTATATCAACGAGTATGCGCTGCTTGTCAACTCAGTGTTGTGGAACAACCGTTTTGGCAGTACGGGTGAGCCTGCGGATGTGCCAGTATATGCTAAAAATCCTACTAACGCCAAGGTGCGTTTTTTATATAATGCCATATCGGGTGCCGACAATGCCATCTGGAACTATATCACACAGGAGGGAACTGTCCGCATATTGGAGAAAAATCAAAAGGAATCTAATGAGACCCTGAACGGTCCTGCATTCTCCTCAGGGGGTGTCATGACTTCAAATGATGTATTGAAAAAAACTTATGGAGTACAGCAGACTTGGACAAACATCGATTATTATTGGAAGCCAATGAAGGGAAGCTCTCTTTGGTCGGCAGGTATGCCTCTGCCGCAGTTCCCAAATGAGGTGCAGCTGGTTCCTGAGCTGGATGTAGAGGGAAGACTTTTTGCCGAAAAGCCTACAATTGGTGCCTTCCGTGGTGATAATATAGATATACGGTATGATGCGACGACCGACCAGAACAAGCTGATTGTATATGTGGCTTATGGTCATGCAAGCACGTATGACGATGGTCGTGACTGGGACCATCCCTATCGCTCCATCAATAATGCCATCAATTATCTTGCCGATCTTCCTAAGGCTGAAGTTGGCGGCAGGACGCTGGAGGTAAGGGTTATGGAGGGTGACCTGTGGCCCCGTTATGCCTATACAGATGAAGACGACCGTAGTGCCACCATTATATTTAAGAAGACTGCGAGTGGTGCGAAGCTTCGCCTCGTGGGCGGCTATTATAGGGATGGCAATAATGTTAGGCGTGCCCCGATAGAGCATAGGTCGGTGTTGAACGGTAATCCAGACGGAGAAGCCCTGGAAAATGGTTTCTATCATGTAGTTACTGTAGAGGAAGGTGCTGACATAGAGCTGGACGGTGTGCACATTGTCAACGGCTATGTCGCTCCAGATGTTGTCATGCCGCATGGCGCAGGGCTGCTGGCATACGACAATGCAAAGGTAACGTTGCTTAACTGCACCTTTGAGGACAACACTGCCGTTACGGGTGCCGCCATCTATGCACCCTCCACAACAACGGTCATTATGCGTAACTGTGTGGTGAACAACAATACTTGTTCCACACAAACCAATCCTCTCATTGTGGCAGACGACCTGACCATGGAGCATGTCACCATTGTCAATAACGTTGGTGTTGCAAAAGTCTCAGGCAGCAGCTCCTTTGCCGCCGGCAATACTTCAGGCAACACCTTAGATGTGGCAACAGTTGGAGGTATGGGTGAAGGACAAAAAGGTCAACTCAACTTTGCCAACCCCACCAATGATGTGGGTGCCAAGTTAGGTTTCGACACTTATCTTGGCGGTTATACTGTCTTCCGTCCGTTGACCAGTTCCAATGATGTTTCTGTTATCATAAACAAGGCAACGGGCACATCGTCAGAAAACACACAGGATATCACCACTCTTAATGACCGTGACTTAGGTGGTGTGTCCGACCTTGGAGCCTATGAGGCGGAACTGCCGAAGAAAGGAACGGTAATCTATGTACGTGATTACGGTAACACCACAGAACCTGGTGGTGACGGCTCGTCATGGAGTGAGGCGATAAACGGAAATTGTACATCGTATAGAAATAATCATGGATTCCAAGGGTATGATGCTGAGTTGTACAAGGAAAATAAATTCTTGACAGGTTTGCAGTGGGCTGTTGATGAGGCTTATTATAGGTCATTAAAACGAAATGCGGATAATTCGATAGAATATACAGGAAAAAGTGTATATAAGACGGAAACACCAGGCTCAGGATGGAAATCTTCCACCTTACAAGTGTCTTCTATTGTAGATGCAAACAGGGTGCAGGTGTGGGTAGCAGAAGGAGAATATTTGCGTCGTGAAGGCTTCTTTATGAGAGATGGTGTAGATGTGTTCGGCGGTTTCCCCTCTACAGGAAATCCTGGAACGTATGAGCGCCAACCACGTACTTATGAGACTATAATTGAAACAAATACAACAGAAGAAGTAAATAGCTCCGATTTTAATAATTGGGGACAATATCTAACTGATACCGGGGACTATATATCAGAAAAATCAAAGGGATGGAAAGTTGTTGATTTTTCTTCGGAAGAAACTGGTGGTGAAAATGGTATGGCTGCTAACGCTATAGATGGTAACGAAAATACATTGTGGCATACAATATATAACTCAGGTAATGGTACGCAAACGAAAAATCCTCACCATATCACAATTGACTTAGGGGAAATCTTGAATATTAAGACGGTAAATCTTAAACATCGTCGATATGGATTTACGGTAAAAGTTTATTTGTCTGAAACGCTGGATGATATAGATGCAAAATTAATTGCTTCTGATTCATACGCATCATCAGATAATAACAATACAAAAACTAAAACAATTAATTTAGGAAAAACTGTCAATGCACGTTTTTTGAAGCTTGTATTTACTAATCCGTCAAATAGTGATTATGCTGATATTAAAGAGATTGGTATAAATGGTGAATATGGGGCAGAATCAACGTATTATGATATAACTCATGACCTTAATGGTTATAAAGATGCATATGAAGGTAGCAGGGTGCTTACTCAACCATTCCCATATTATGTTTATGATAGTAAGGTAGGTGGTAGTGACATAGCTCACATGGAGTTGAAAAATAATATTGCTCATGGTTTTGTCTATGATACTTCTTGGGATGGACTTATTATTCAAAATGGAAGGGTAAGGATTCGCCATCAACGTGATGGAGGTGCAGGTTTAGCACTTCGTTATAATGGGCATATTAAGAATTGTATTATTAGGAATAATGTGAATACAGCAAGCTGGAGTACTCGTGGTGGCGGATGTTTCCAAAATGACGGTATAATAGAGAATAGTATATTCTCAGAAAACGATATAGTAGGAGAATCAGGACAATATGTTTATGGCAGTGCTTTATATCTAAGAAGTGGAATTGTATTCAATACGTTGTTCTCTGGAAATAAATTGTCAGCAAAATGTAATGACCCAAGAGGTACTGCGATATTTTTTGAGGTCGCAAAATTCTATAATAATACTATTACGGGAAATGTCGGTGCGAGCACGGTTTATTCCGGGAATTATTTTGCACAGTTCGGTTATTCGGGATTATTGGAGATTTATAATACGATTGTTTATGGCAATACACCAACGAATAATCCGACATATGGAGACACAAAAGAATTGGATTTTGAAACTCAAGCTGATGCAATAAAGATAACAGATTGTCTGCTGAAAAACAGTGACGCACATAAAGACGGAATTAATAAATATGCTGGGATTAAAAACATCTATTATATGGATGACTATCCAGGTGCGCAGCTATTTCAAGATCAGTCAGTAGGAGATTATTCTTTGCATAAAACATCTCCTGCTATTAATAAGGGAACAGATGTACTTGGCAAGGATTTAAATGGTAATGAGGTTACTTTGCCATCATACGATGCAGATTACACCGACCGTATTAAAGACTGTAGAGTAGATATAGGTGCATACGAGTTTGAGAACATTGCGGGCACTACACCTGAAATCGTAATTGCAGCAGACGATTCTAATAGAAAAATGGCGGTGTATTATGTTACACAGAATGGTAATGAGACGGGTGACATGAGCGGAAGCAGCCTTGCCAATGCAGCCTGTGCCACAAAACTACAGACAGTATTGGATGCAGCTGGAGAATATGCAAGAAAGTCTGCAAAAGGTGAAGTAGATAAGGTGGATGCCGTAATTGTAAAGGTGGCTGGCTATGCGAACACCAATGCAGAAAGCACTCCCTATCATGCCACGAAGTTGGCAGACGAAAAAGATCCACAGAGTTATAGCTATTCTGTGCCATACGGTGTTACCTTGATGGGTGGATTTAATGACCAGGCAGCGGACTGGAATGACAGTGCAGACAGAAAGAAAGACGATAACGGCAATGTGATACGTGACGTTATGAAGTTCCCTACGGTGTTGAGTCCAATTAAGAAAGCTACGGCTACGACGACACAGGATATAAACGGTTACCATGCTGTTACCTTTATGGAGAAACCTCAAGACTGGACAGGCGCAGATGTCAAGACCATTATTGACGGTGTGTATCTGGAAGGTGGTGCCGCCACCTCTTTGGCAGGTGAGGGTAATCCCAATACGCAGGGCGGTGGTGCCATTGTGCCGGCATGGGCACATGTGAGAAACTGTGTGGTACAGAATAACACTGCCATGTATGGTGGCGGACTATATGTGCTGCCAGGAGGAACAGTGAGTGGCTGTGCCATTCTCCATAATACGGCAGAAAAGGAGGGAGGCGGCATTTATGTCTCCGCAAAAGGTCTGACGACAGGCTATCCTGCATACCTCATCTCCAATACTATTGCCGATAACGAGGCGCAGTTGGCTGGCGGTGTGTATAGCGAGAAGGGAGCAGCCATGTTTGCCAATTCTGTGATATTCGGCAACAATGCCGGCAGTAACAAGAATGTCTCGGCAGACCTCAATCCAACAAAGGCTGAGTTGTTTGAACAGGTGTATAAGAAAGCAGATGGAACGTCGGAGATTGAAGAATGGTATCCTTTCAATAAATGTTATGTGGAGGCTGTGGAGTTGCCAGGCAACTTCTTCAATATGTCTATGATAAACGACAAGACAACTTATTTCAATGATGACGATGACTATACTCCGAAGCCCTATTCGCTGCTTATCAGTCATGGTATGACCACCTATTTCCAGCAGCAGTTGGAGGCTTTGCTGGGTGTGGCTGCATACGACATGAGAGGAGTACAGAGAGTAGATTATCCGGACGATAAAAATATATCTGTAGATTGTGGCGCATACGCTGTGATAGATGCGAAGGTTCAAGACAAAAAGCTGGTAAAGCGTTTGTTTGTATCAAGAGGCTTGAATGTGATTATGGGCGACGGTACATATATCGGACAATCATTCTATACGCCATTCTCCTGGCTGGGCGATGCTCTGGAATATATCAGGACCGTGCGTGAGAATAATGTGCCGGGAGCTAAGGAGGCTGAGTTTGAGATATTCGTTGCCAGTGGAACCTATAAGCCAAGAAGAAGGCGTGCTGATGCTCATACTGTATCTGGTGGTGTGACAGATCAAAGGCAGAACTCGTTTAGCGTTCCATATAACGTGAAGATATATGGAGGGTTCTCTGGTTATGAGACGTATTGCTCACATGAGGATGGCGGAAGTTACAGTCCTGCTGGAGTTGACGGGACACTTTCGTTTGTTGATATCACCGGTTATGAAGCGGAAGAAATAAAGAAGGACATACTTGACAAGCGTGAATATTCCGACTATAACGGCAATAATATTCTGGAGCCATGGGAAATGGCTCATGGAACAATCTTGTCGGGAGCTATTGATATGGAGGGAAATGAGCAGAACACCTACCATGTACTGTATAGTGACAGGGGCACAAGTACTGGTGATCCTGAAACGCAAAGCGTGACACTTGACGGTCTGACCGTGATGAATGGCAAGACGAAAGACTTTTTGTATAGTGAGACAGGTGGAGATGATAACTCTGAGGTAGGCTGTGGAGCTGGACTATACAGCAATGGTGTGGATTATAAGATTGTGAACTGCCGCTTTATGGACAATGAGGCTGTGCGTGGCGGCGGTATCTATGTGCGCAACGGCAACCTTACTTCTATTAACTCTGCTTTTGCCGGGTGCAGCACTGTAGATGACAAGAGTGGAAATGCGGCAGGTGGAGGTGTGTATATGGCTGTTATCGGGGCAGCTACAGAGCCTATAGGTACTTTCCGTGCCGTGAATACCATCTTTGTAAACAACACTTCGGTGGGAACAGGTGGTGCAATACATGTGGCTGGAGGCTCTGTTGACTTGATGAACAACACCATTGTGAGCAACAAGACCGCAACGGGACCTGTCATCAGCTCTGATGCAAATAAAAAAGTGAAGATGGTCAACACCCTGTTGTGGAACAATAAGTCTGACAGTGGCAGAGACAGCACAATCCCCGGGGCTGTGGATATAACCTATTCTGCAAGTGACATCGACTATAATGACTTGTTTGCCGCAGGCAATACGTGGCATAATTTTAAGTTAGTGTCAGACAATATGGATTTGTCGGGACCGCGCTTTGCTAATCCCAACATGCAAGTGGGTGCGGCGAACTATAATCCGGTAAGCAACTGGAACCCGATAGCACAGTCACCACTGACAGATACGGGTAGCGGTAAGGTGGCGCCTGATGGAAGTGACTATACGCAGGATGCAACATACGTTGGTGATGCGCAGGCTTATAGAGACTGGTTTAAGCTGTATGCCAAAGAATATATCAGTGACTACATGGGGAATGCCGATTATCTTCGCTATTCCGGTCCTCTTAAAGAGGACGGGACAGCGGATAGCCGTCCTATAGATATCGGTCTGTATGAGTATCAGTACAGGCAGGACTTCTCTACTATGGACGCCATCTATGTTGACGTATTCAATAAAGGTTTGGGAAATGGTCAGAACTGGATGAATGCCACCGACGACTTGCGTGGTGCCATTATCGGTGCTTCCAATCCAACTTCAAACAATAATAAAACAAGACGTGTTTTTGTGAAGGCAGGAGAATATGTGGATCCGTTAGTGGCTCTTGGCTCGACATACGCCTTGCATACGGGTGATAAAAATGGTTTGGAATGGACAAACCTTGAGATATATGGTTCTTGCACAGGTACTACAATAGAAAACAAGGTGCGGGAGACACAGGATTTCAGTGCGCCTACGGTGATACATAATTACCCGGACATAAAGGCTCAAAAACTGTTGGATATATCTTCTGATAAGAATGTATTCCTCTCTGGTATCACGTTTATCAATAATACGGGATGCGGTATCTATGTCTCCTCAAACTCTGCTCCATTGACATTGAGGAATGTGGCAATCAGGGCATGTGACGATGACGGCTTACTGTTTGATAAGAATACGGGAAAAGTTCTGTTGGTCAATACGCTATTTGCCGACAATAAGAAAAATGGTCTGAATGTGGGAAGTGTAGAGGGAAATAATATCACTCTGGTAAATACTACATTTGCCCAGAATGGTACGGATATGAGCAAGAGTCTGCTGAATGTGTATAATTCTACCTCATGGAATAATACAACGCAGCACATGATTGCTGACAATGTTACAGAAAAGGATAATATATATTATAATAAGGTGTTTATTGCGGGTACGGTGAATGATGACCTGAATGACGGTCCCCGTTTCCGTGACCCGGATAATGCAAAGCTGGAAGACAGAGATTATCGTATCCGGCCTAACTTCACTTTGCTGAATATGGGTAATGAGGCTACATATAAGACTAAGGCTGGTGTTGCGGACATGAGTGCGGAGAAAGATCTCAACAATGTGGTGCGTGTGGTAGGTAATATAGATATAGGCGCATATGAGTTTGAGTCAGATCTGCGTCCTATTATATATGTAAAACCCGGATTGCTGAACAGTGATAAGTCTGGCAAGGATTGGGACAATGCCATTGATGATTTACAGGATGCTGTGGATTTGGCTGGAATGTATGTCAATGCTAATAAGGATAAAACAAATGCATACGTCTTTGCGCATCATACTCTGAAAGACACAGAGACATTGCAGGTGAAATATCAGGGTGTAAAGGTGTATGGAGGCATGAATGATGAGGCTACCACCGATACCGAAACGGACGAGATTGTGACGGATTTGTTGGACAAACGTGTTGGCTTATTGGAAAGGGACAGCCGTTCGGAACTGAACGGCGGACTGGTCATATCAGGTGATAACAGTGTCGTGGATGGCTTTGAGGTGAATGTTTCTCCTGTTATTAATAAAGGTATATTGTCTACTTCTGTGGTAACCAAAGATGTTATCGGCGCAGCTGACGGCATTCTCTATAATACTTTGGTGAAGGGAAGTGTGAGCGGTGTGAAGACTGTCAATGTGACTGCCACGGGTGAAATAGAAACTGCCACGAGTAACGACAACAACCGCACGGGCGCTGCGGGTGACAACAGATATGTCACCACAGATGACTGGGAATATCAGCTGATGGAGACATCCGCAGATATTGACGCAGGAACAACCGACATTATTGACTATATCACGATGGTAGGTCATAGCCGTGACATCGCAGGCAACAAACGTATCCGCAACACTGTGGACAACGGTTGCTTTGAGACATGGAACATTACAAAGGAAATGACAGCGGACAATGTGGTTACGGAAGATGACTATCCTCACGGCAAGTCGGTGGTGTATGTGCGCCATACCGATGGGACCGGCAATGACGGCAGTGTGTATGATGGCGGTGCCGAGCTGCTGATTACAAAGAATTATACTGATGCCACACCTTTCAATCCCGGTTTCCTGCTGCTGGAGCATCATGCAGGATTGCGTGCCAACAACAAGGCTGTAGGTCTGACACACTTTGCCGTGGAGAGAAACATAGGTGCCTCGGGTACAGACATGGCTGTGATGCCGTTTGAGGTGACAAGGACGGAAGGCACGGCTATGCTCAGTCTCTACGATGCCGCCACACGTGCGGGCTATAGCTATCAGTATAGTGGAACAGACGGCGCATGGACGGGCACAAACTATAACACCTATAGGACTCCGATTACCACAGGCTGGCTGTTGGAAGGCATGGCAGGCAGCAAGGTGCGCTTCTTTGGCAACTGCTATGTGGAGAATGTGGATGCGGGTAAGAGCATCGAGTTGCTGAAGAATAACTTCAATGAGCCATGGACTTCTTCTTCGTCAGGTGGAAACAGGTTCACACATAAGGAGAACATGAGCTGGAACCTCTTCGGCTCGCCATACCTCTGCGCCATGAACTACAGTGATATGAAGTATGGAAGGGTGATGTATGGTTATCATAACGGCGCTTACACCACGCTCAATACTATAGACGATAATGCTGAAGGCTATATTCCTGCCGGTGATGCTGTCTTTACACAGACTGCCACTCTGAAGGAGAGAGAGACCATTGAGGTGGAGATTCCGACGGCAGGCAACACGAAGTCGGGTACGGCATATCTGGGAAGTAAGGATATGGCAGTGGCTCTTTCACATGCCAATACCCGTAGTGGTGGAGACGGTCAGGAAGACAGGCTGCAACTGAAGGCTGTGCCTGTAGGTGAGTCACGGTCGGACTTTGACATAAACGGTGATGGTGTGAAGTGGATGTCGGCAGGCAGACCGCAGATTTATGCCCGGCAGGGTGGCGGCCGCTACTCGTTGCTCTCGGCAGTGAACAAAGAAGGAGAAGTGAGTGTTGGTGTGTCATTGCCCGAGGCTGGCATGTACACCTTCGCCATCCCCGGAGACTGCAACGTGGATGACTACGAGACGGTAGTGCTGAAAGACAACGAGACTGGCAAGACGGTGGATCTTCTGGAAGGTCAGTATGACTTCTCTATAGCAGAGGCTGGTGATGTGGAAGGACGCTTCACCGTAAGCTTCAACCGCATGCTGAATGACAAGACCGATAACGTATTGCGTATTTTTAGTCCAAAGCGGAATATGGTAAGAGTAGAAGGCTTGTCACAAGATGACGTAATCACAATATATTCTGTATCTGGCGCGACTGTAACCAGTCGAGTTGCATCTTCATCAGTGGAGCAGTTTACTGTCGCTGCCGACGGTATTGTGCTGGTAGAGGTAAAGCATAACGGTAAGGTTGTAGTGAAGAAAATAAGAGTGTAGGTTAACTTTATTCTCCAACTTTTTGGCTGCTACGATTTTTTTTTGTACTTTTGCAGAATAAAAACTAAATACAGAAAACGAATGAAAAAGAGCATAAGGAGATGGAGACTGGCTGTTATGGCTGGCATGATGTCGATTGCCGCGCCGGCACAGAATCTGCAAAAGGGTGACTATGGTTATTTGTACTGCCACATGAGCGGGAGAGGGGAGTGGACCGCGTATGCGCTGAGTCGCGACGGTCTGCATTTCAACGACCTGATTAACGGTGACCCGGTATTCTCGCCGCAGGAGCATGCAAGGATTGAGGGCGGCACACGCGATGCCTATATCTGCCGCACCCACGACGGCAAGGGCTATCTTATGGTGACCACCGACATGTGTGTGGCTAAGAGCAAGAAATGGGACAACTACGGCATAGACCTGTTGCGGAGCGATGACCTGATAAACTGGAAGTCGGTGACTTTCGACTTCCGTAAGGGAGCCGGAATCTTCAGCGACCCGGAATCACCTGATGTGTATAAGGACTGGAGCACTGTTAACCGTGTATGGGCACCGCAGATATTCTGGGACCCAGACTACCGCTGGGCTGACGGCCGTCAGGGCGGATATTTCATCTACTACTCGCTGTGGAACAGGGCTGAGGAGAAGTATGACAGAATGTACTACTCGTATGCCGACGAGACATTCACCACCCTCACCAAACCGCAACTGCTCTTTGACTGGGGATATGCCACCATTGATGCCGACATAAACTACTTGCCGGCGGACGGGCTGTATCACATGATGATAAAGAAGGAGGGCGGACAGCCGGGATTGTTCACTGCAACTGCAAAATCGCTCACAGGACCGTGGGGGGAGCCTGTGGCTGACGACTATATTTACTTTGAGGGCAAAAAGAAGTGTGAGGGAGTGTCGGCGTTCCAGCTTGCAGGCGACGACACATGGCGCATAGGCTACATTGAGTATTCGTCGAACCCCAAGCACTACCGCATCTGCAAGGCTGACAAATTTATGCGCAACTTCAGTGACCCTCAGGACATTCAGGGAGTGGGGGCACCACAGCACGGGTCGTTTATGCGGCTGACAAAAAAGGAATATAAGCGCTTGCAGGCATGGTCGGACGCTATGGAGAAACAGCGTAAGGAATAATATCCGTGGTGCGGAAAAATTTACAGACACAACAAACTGAAATATGCGAAATACAGGTTATAGGGGTAACAAGGGCGATTATCGTTACATCACTGTCGACAGGGATGTGCAGTTGCTCGAATTTCTTATTGAGGAGGCGGGACAGAGCCGCTCGAAAATCAAGGCAACGCTGCAGGGTAGGGGCATCAAGGTTGATGGCAAGTGTGTGACACAGTTTGACTTTGCCCTGCGTCCCGGCATGGTGGTGGCGGTGAGCATGACTAAGAAAAACAATGAGGGGCTGAAGAGCCGTTATGTGAAGATTGTGTATGAAGACCGCTGGCTGGTAGTGGTGGAGAAAAACATCGGCATACTGTCGATGGCGGCAGGACATTCGTCGCTGAACGTGAAGAGTGTGCTCGACGACTACTTCCACAAGAGCCGTCAGAAATGCCGTGCCCATGTGGTGCACCGACTGGACCGCGACACCAGTGGGCTGATGATTTATGCCAAGGATATGGAGACGGAGCAGATTCTTGAGCGCAACTGGCACGACATTGTGTACGACCGCCGTTATATTGCCGTGCTGAGCGGCGA
The DNA here is from genome assembly GCA_030539375.1 of Prevotella sp. Taxonomy (GTDB): domain Bacteria; phylum Bacteroidota; class Bacteroidia; order Bacteroidales; family Bacteroidaceae; genus Prevotella. The sequence continues at coordinate 52,998 of JAUNSB010000001.1, read as the reverse complement.
GATGGAGAACGACGAGGGAACAATAGCCAACTGGCTGAAGGACAACAAGGCGTATGTCACCTACTCATCGCCCGTGGACAATGGCGGCAAGTATGCCGTCACCCATTATTTCACTCATAACCGCACCACGGAGCACTCGCTTGTGGAGTTTAAGCTGGAGACTGGACGCAAGAACCAGATTCGCGTTCACTCTGCCGACATGGGGCACCCCGTTTGCGGTGATGTGAAATATGGTAACGGTGATGATCCGCTTCACCGTCTGTGCCTGCACGCTTTCCTGCTGTGCTTCCATCATCCTGTGACAGGAGAGCCGATGGAGTTTGAGACTCCTGTGCCGTCGCAGTTCAGGATGCTGTTTAAACATTAAAGTAAAAAAGAAGACTATGGGAAATTTAGGATATTATCTTGCTCTTGTTGCTGCGATAGTCATTGGCGTTATCCTCATCAAGAGATTTGTGAGCTGCCTGTTCCGCACCATCGTTACGCTGGTGCTGGTAGCCATTTTTGCCTACATTTACTATTATTATCTGCGGGGATAGTTTTTTATCTTCGCTGATGGCTTACACCAGCAGCAGACCGATGCTTACCATCAGCCCGTAAATCAGAATGTTGCGGGCTGTCTCGCCGAGGCAGGTGTTGAGCGCTCTGCCGCTGTTTATCCTTTTTATATTATAATAGGTGGCGATGTGCAGCGGCAGATAAATAAGCGGCAGGATGAATGCCAGGATATGGCCGTTCTGCCAGTATACGAGGTTGAGCAGTGTTGCGCCCACGCCTGTCAGCAGGTATAGCCTGCGCCCCCATTTTGCGCCGAGCCTTACGATGATTGTCATCTTGCCTGCCTCGCGGTCGGTGTCACGGTCGCGGTAGTTGTTTATTATCAGCAGTGCGTCTATCACCATGCCGCAAGCCAGCGAGCCTGCAATTGCCTGCCATGTCACCGTGTGAAGCTCTATATAATAAGGTATGCACACAGGAATGATGCCGAAGAACACTATGACCAGCACGTCGCCAAGTCCCATATAGCTGAGGTGGGTGGTGTAGAGAAAGCAGAACACCACGCAGAGCACTCCCACGAGAATCATCTCCAGACCGCCGTAGTATATCAGCGGCAGTCCCACGGCGCATGCCGCACAGGTGGTGGCGGCAATGGCACGCTTCATGGCGTCGAGGGTAATCCATCCCTGGGCACAGGCACGCTTCGGTCCGAGTCTCGTCTCAATGTCGTCGGTTCCCTTCAGATAGTCGAAGAAGTCGTTGATGAAGTTGGCGTTTATCTGCATCACGAAGGCGAAGAGCACGCACAGAATGGCTGGAATCCACTTGAATGTGCCTTGTGCATAGTAAGTGTTTGCATCGGTGTATGCCAATGCCAGTCCTATCATCACCGGCACAGCCGCGCCGCTCAGAGTCTTGGGGCGGGCAGCCAATAGCCACGCCTTTGCCGAGTTTGTCTTTATGTCTGTCTCTTTTGTCATTATTGCCATGTTTTTGTTTCCTTTTGTGCTTTTTTGCCGTTGCCGGATGCCGTTTTGCAGGCTTTTTGTATCTTAAAAAGCGTTTTTCCGCTAAAGGATTTGCAAAAATAATATATTTTTCGTAAATTTGCAAAAATATTTTCGTTTTTTTATGATAAAGAACACGGCAAGTCTTGATTTGGTAGAGTTTGTGGAGCAAAACATTCTGCCGCAGTACGCCAACTTCGACAAGGCGCACGGATTGAGTCATGTGATGGCGGTGATACGCCGTTCCATTGACTTGGTGCGCTCCACGGGTGCCGACATCAACATGGTGTATGTCGTTGCCGCCTATCACGACTTGGGACTGTCGGGACCGCGTGCCGTACATCATCTCACAAGTGGCAAGATTCTTCAGGCTGACAGCCGTCTGCGCCGCTGGTTTTCCGATGAGCAGATAAAGATAATGAAGGAGGCGGTGGAGGATCACCGTGCCAGCGCCAGCCGCCAGCCGCGCAGCATCTACGGCAAGATTGTGGCTGAGGCCGACCGCTGTCTTGAGCCCGAGACGGTGATAAGGCGCACGGTGCAGTTCGGACTTTCCAACTATCCCGGGCTTGACCGCGAGGGGCAATGGCTGCGGATGAAGAAGCACGTGGCGGAAAAATATTCGGTGAACGGATATATCAAGCTGTGGATTCAGGGCTCGGAGAATGAAAGGCAGCTCAACACGCTGCGTCAGCTGATAGCTGATGAGCGGCTGTTGCGCAGCTGGTTCGACAGGATTTATGATGAAGAGAATGAAGAGTGAAGAATCAAATAATCAAAAATAATCACAAAACAAAAAGAATCAATTATGTTTGAAGGACAACCAAAAGGTCTTTATGCGTTGGCTCTTGCCAACACAGGCGAGCGTTTCGGCTATTACACCATGCTTGCCGTCTTCGCATTGTTTTTAAGGGCTAACTATGGATTGTCGGCTGCCATGGCCGGCATTATCTACAGTTCGTTTCTAATGCTTGTTTATTTCTTTCCGCTTTTTGGCGGTATGCTTGCCGACAAGTTCGGCTTCGGTAAGATGGTTACCACGGGTATCATCATCATGTTTGGCGGCTATCTGCTGCTGTCGGTGCCGCTTGGCGGCGACACCGTGGCATTGTCGGTGATGCTGGCGGCGCTGTTGCTCATAGGTTTCGGCACGGGACTCTTCAAGGGCAACCTGCAGGTGATGGTGGGTAATCTCTACGATGACCCCAAGTATGCCTCAAAGCGCGATTCGGGCTTCTCCATCTTCTATATGGCAATCAACATCGGTGCGCTGTTTGCCCCGACGATGGCTGTCAAGATCAAGGAGTATGCCGAGGTGTCATTAGGCTATTCGTCCAATGACGCCTATCATTTCTCGTTTGCCGTGGCATGCGCCTCGCTTATTCTCTCCATTGCCATCTACTATGCGTTCCGCAGCACGTTCAAGCACACCGAGGGAGGCAAAAAGGATGCCGTAAAGGGCGATGCGGCTGTGGAGGAGCTGTCGAAGGAAGAGACAGGTCAGCGCATCATAGCTCTCTGCCTTGTGTTTGCCGTGGTGATATTCTTCTGGATGGCATTCCATCAGAACGGTCTGTCGCTTACCTATTTTGCTGATGAGTTCACAGCTCGCTCCTCTTCAGGCGTGCAGGGCATGGCGTTCGATGTGTGGAATCTCGTGCTCGTGATATTCATAGTGTATGCCGGTTTCTCACTGTTCCAAAGTAAGACCACAAAGGCAAAGAGCATCTCGGCTGCCGTGATTGTGGCTGCCGTGGGCATTCTTGTTTGGAAATATCAGCAGCTCACCGGCGAGGTTGAGGTGTCTGCCCCAATCTTCCAGCAGTTCAATCCATTCTATGTCGTTGCGCTCACCCCTGTGTCAATGGCAATCTTCGGCAGTCTTGCCGCCAAGGGCAAGGAGCCGTCGGCACCCCGCAAGATAGCCTACGGTATGATTGTGGCTGCCGCTGCGTTTGCCCTGCTCATGTTCTTCTCGTTCGACCTGCCAATTCCTCAGTCTGAGATAGGTCCCGACGGAACACCTGTTGCAATGCACGTGGCAGACGTTTCTCCCAACCTGCTCATCTCCGTTTATCTCATCCTCACTTTCGGCGAGCTGTTGCTCTCGCCCATGGGCATCTCGTTTGTGTCGAAGGTTGCACCTCCCAAGTATAAGGGAATGATGATGGGCGGATGGTTTGTTGCCACTGCCGTCGGCAACCAGCTCGTACTTTTTGGCGGTGTGCTTTGGGGAGCCATCCCTCTCTGGAGCTGCTGGGCAGTGTTCATGGCGGTATGTCTCGTGGCAGCACTCTTCATGTTTGCCATGATGAAGCGCCTTGAGAAAGTCTGCTGATATTATTAGAAGAAGTAAAAGGGAGTTAGAGGGAGATAAAGGAAGTATATCTCCTTCTATCTCCCTTAACTCCTTAATTTCTAAAACATCCATATAACTCCCAGTTTATAACAACAAAAGGTTGTATGAAATTCAAGAATATATTCCTGTTGCTCTTAGCTGTTCCGGCATTGCTTGCGGCATGTGATTCTGACCGTATGGCAAAGCGGGTCTTGGCTGATGCCAGCCGTATTATGTCTGAGCATCCCGACTCGGCATATAGCCTGCTTACTGGCAGCGATTCCCTTTTTGCTTGTGCAAGCGAGCCGTTGCGCATGGAATATATACTGTATACAGCCGATGCCGGCAACAAGGCATATATATCCTTTACTACTGACAGTATGCTGAAGATTGCCTCAGCCTACTACGATGTTCACGGTGATGCCAATGAGCGTGTAAAGGCTCACTATCTTCTTGGTTGTGCCTATCGTGACATGGGCGATGCAGCTGGGGCATTGCACGAATATTATGAGGCTGTGGAGAGCGCAGATACTCTCAGCAGCGACTGTAACTATAAGCTCCTGTCGTGTGTCTATGGACAAATGGCTGGTGTGTATGGTGTGCAGTTTATGCCAAAGAAGGCAATAGATGCATGTTGCCGATACAGCAAATACGCTTTGTTGGCGGGTGATACTCTAAATTGGATTGTAGGCATGGAGCGTTGCATTCCTGAGTATTATTCTGCAGGCGATACCGCAAAGGTATTCCAAGTTACAGATAGTGTTTCACGGTTATACAGACGTTATGGATTTACAGACAAGGCTTCCGCTGTATATCCTGTAGCTATTGCTGCCTATATTGAACAATATAATTATGACAAGGCAGGTGAGCTGATGAGGCTGTTTGAAACGGAGTCGGGACTTTTTGATAAGGATGGTAATATAGAGAAGCAGCATGAGCATTATTATTATAGTGTTGGTATGTATAATCTTGGTATCGGCAGATTGGACGCTGCCGAGAAATCATTCCATCGTCTGCCTCAATACGGTTATAATTATGAGGCTTTCAAAGGACTTCTGCAACTATATCGGCAAAAAGACAATAAGGATTCGGTGTTAAAATATTCGCGTTTGCTTGAGGATGCCTTGGATGAGGAGCAGAACAATTTGGAAACAGAAAAAATAGAGAAAGTTATTTCCGCCCACAATTATGCACGTCATCAAAAGGCTATGTCGCAAATGTCTGCTAAGGCAGAATGGCTGGAAACTGTGCTTTGGTGCATCTGCGTAGTTGTTGCAGTTGCATTAGTTGCCGTTTGTTGCAGAAAAAAGATAAGAAAACATCTTTTAAAGAACAATCCGCCCGTAGTCAATGAGGATTCTCTTCCTGTTCTGACGGATAATGGTGCTGATGATTTCGAAATAAAGTCCGATGACATGCAGGCGGTACTTGTTTCCGACATTGTGGCTAAATTTAGAAAGGCATGCGAAGTGTCTTCTAAAAAGAATAGAATATCCGCTAACGACTGGACTTTGCTCCTTGACGAAATCCGCCAGTGTATGCCGTTATTTTATGGCTTTCTTTTTAACAATGAAGAACTTTCCGACATTGAGCGCAAGACGTGTGTGCTTGTCTGCCTTAATTTTCCGCCGGCTGACATTGTGATTTTGCTCGATTCTACATCGCAGAGCATCACCAACTTCAAGCGTAAAGTCAACAGAAAGCTGTTCAATGATGACAGCGCCCGCACTTTGTCGCGTAATTTGCATGAGTTGTGCGAAACTGAGAACTAAAACTATCTGTTCTTTCTTATTTTATTGAATAATAATCTTTTATATCAGTACTGATGTAAAAGAGATGTATTATCTTTTTGAATATTTATGTGCTAAATTTACAAGATGTAAAACAGGTGTAAAACTTTTGACTATAAAATTTTGTAGTAAAGCAGGAAAGCTGTACTTTTGTCGAAAATTTAATTTAGATGAATAACAAATATGATTAAAAGAACGTTACTTATTACATTTCTTGCATGTGCTGGATTTATTTCATCACATGTGTATGCGGCGGATGTCGTACCTGTGAGGAGTCAGAAAATAAGATATGGAAGTGAACATACACCAGTACAGCGTACTCCCATACGTTTACCTATTATATATATAGACGCTCGCACGCTGATGTTTGAAGATTCATTTATTGGCAGTGAAGTGACAATCCTTCAGAATGGGCAGGAAGTATATGCGGATACGGTCGGAGTTGACGGCAATATTGTTTTGCCTGACTGCTTGAGTGGAGAATATGAACTGCAGATAGTCATAGGTGATTATATTATCACAGGGACTTTCTGCGTGGAATAAATATTAAGGAATAATCAAGTCGACAATGATTATAATTCAGACCAAACTGATAAAAAGCGCGGAACCGAAAAGCGTTATGAGTAGGTTATGTTAAAGTTTATTTGTTATGAAAAAAAGTATTACAAAAGTCATCCAGATGGCAATCTTTTTAGCAATTACATTATCTGCCTGTACCAATGATGAAAGAGATTTATTTAACAAAGTTGAATCACCTGATGCTCAGCAGGAGAAAACTTTTCATAGTAAAGTGCTGAATTCAGAGAATGCAAGAACATCCTATGAAAATTTATTAGATTATTTCAGTAAATCTCAAACAAGGTCAGAATCGGGAGGTGAATATCCAGATTTTTATGGAGGGGCTTTTGTTGATAAAAATGGAAAACTTGTCATTTTATACAAATCTGGCGATAAGAATTTACTAAAGGTAAAATCAGTTCAATCAATTTTAAAAAGCGATTCTATAAGATATGTACCTTGCGAATTTTCTTTCAATGAATTAACTAGTGCGATAGATGCAATCAATAATTTCCACAAAGTAAATCCTCGAAACTTTAACTCAGAGAATTCTACGCTATATTATATTAGTCCGGCTCAAAATCGAGTTATAGTTCATCTAACAGAATATAATGGTGTTAGAGTGAAAGAATTTAAGGATAATGTAATAGATTCACCTGTCTTAGTTTTCAAAGAATTATCAGACAAATGGGAAGATGTTGCTCTCGCAATAAGGTCTGGTAGTAAATATTATGTAGGTAGTTCTACTACCTTTGGGTCTTTCGGGTATAGGGCAAAAAAATTTGGAGGTAATGGATTTATTACATCTGGACATGTTATTTCTTCAGGGCAAATTGCGACAACAAATAATGGAAGTACAACACTTGGAACATGTATATTGTCACAGGTTAATAATAATGTAGATGCCGCATATGTTTCTGCTGCTTCAGGTGTTAGCCCAAGTAATACTATTGCTATAGATGGAGGAACTCTTTCCGCCAGTACATATAATCCCATTTTTGGTGAAACTGTGAATCTTATGGGCGCCACTACACTTGGGACTAGTGGGCTGGTAACTGCGATTAATGTATCTGTTTATGATATAAAAACAGGTGTTACAACAAATGATCTGATTGGGGTAAATTGTACAAGTATGTCTGGTGACAGTGGAGGTATAGCCTATGTTACAACGACATCTGGTCAAAATATTCCTGTTGGTATTATTAAATCTATATCAGGTTCAAATACATATTGTGTATTAGCTAGTAATATAAATTCAATTTTGGGCGTTACAATGTATTAAATTTCTTTCCCTTGTATCCTTTTGCGTAAGTAAGGATATAAGGGAACTTTTTTGAAATATGAAAAGATATTCAATACTATATTTCATATTATTCTTGTTTTGTTGTTGTAATAGGACAATAAAACATGAAAATGTTGTCACCGGCGTTGATGTTGGGAACAGTAGTGCGGAGACTCAAACGGTATCCATGTGTGATACTGCAAAATCTGGTGTGTATATGGAAATCGGGAAACAGGTAATTCTAATATCCGTGGAGACTTTGGAAGTAACGGTAATTAATAATACCGATAAAGATGTTGAGCTTGGGAATATCTATTATATAGAAAAGAGGGAAGCGGATAAGTGGAACAGGATTGCACTGGATAGGGATACGCTTGGAAATATCATCGCATATGATTTAGTTGGCTATTCCTTAAAGCCTAATGCTTTCATAAAGAAAACATACAGTCTGCTGAAATGTGCCTATAATTACAGGGCGGGAAAATACCGGATAGTCATTCCTTATACCCAAAGCGGAGTTTACAGGGAAATGTCCTCGGAATTCACTGTTGCCGAAAAATAGCGGGGGAGTGGTGACAGAGGTAAATGTATAAAAAGAATGCGCTGCAGTGCGTTTTCATGTTTTTTTATGCAAACCATGCGCAGCCACTTTGTTAAAAAAGGTTGGCTTATTTGTTTTTGTTTGATAAAATTTTTGCTTTTTAGTAGAAAGATTGTATCTTTGCAAATAAAAACATGGGTAAACTTGCTTTGCTATTATGTTTCGTTCTATCCGTATTTCCTGCAGATGTAAATGAGAATAGACGACATATACATGTTGTCCGTCGTGGCAGCAAAAAGTCACATCGTGGTAATACTGTTGCGAAAATTTGGATAGAGAAAGATGGTGTCAAAGATATCGAGATATCTTGGTCTGAACTTTCATCTGCTGAGGAAGCTTTGATATTGGATGCAATAGACAAGCATTGGGATGTTCTCAATGAACTTATCAATGATGTTTTTGCAGGTAGGAAAACAAAAATATTGAAATGGTAACATAAGGGAGGAAAAGGATATGTGTAAGTATAAAGATGTGAATTTAGGAATAAAGAAAATTGATTTTGGCGTGAAACGCGGGGCGATGGCGGTCTATTTGACTGACGGCCGTGAAGTGATTGTGCCTGTGTCAATGTTTCCTGACATAAAGAAACTTAGCAGGGCTCAACGGGAAGATTATATGATTATGGATGATCAATATTTTTCTTTTGAGGCCATGAGCCGTATTTATTCAATAAAAGACATTCTTAGATTGTAATACGTTCTTAACTGACTATGGAATATATGCCGCAAGAAGGCTACAATAAGATTGTGGCAGAACTGAAGAAGATTGTGAATGTGGATTTGCCAAGGTTGAAGGATGCTATAGCAATACTCTCGTTGTTGGTTGTGATAATATGTACGTTTGTATTGAAAAGGAAAAAATATGCTTATCACACAGTGTTTATAGCTTTGATATTTGTCCTGTCCTCTCTTTTTCTGTTTCCTGTTACGGCATATTCCCAAAGACAAGTCAGTCTTAAGGAGACGGGAAGCGGAAAGCCTGTGCAGTATGCTAATGTTTACACAGGAAAGACCGTTTATTATAGCGACGTCAACGGGAGTGTGGAACTTCCTGATACGGTCTCGTCCTTAAAGGTCAGCCATATCTGTTATGCCGATACGGTGGTTGTGCTTTCCTCTGCCCGTGGCAATGTCGTTTTTCTGTCACCAAAGACCTATGACATCCCAGCGGTTGTGGTGGGTAAGAGGACAGGCGGCAGACAACGGCTGATAGGACCTATGGGCAAGAAGGAAAGTTTGTATGCCGGCGGCAGGAGCGGTGTGTCAATAGGTGTGTATATTCCTTATAAGAAAGAGTATGACGGCAAATATATTTGCAGTATTGTTGCCGACTTATTTGATAGAAAGGCTCTTGTCAGCGGCGTTTATGAGAAGCGCGAGAATGCGGCGCTGAGGTTTGACCTCAGGCTGGCAGACCCCATGACAAACGCTCCGTCGTCAAATTCCTTGATTGAAGGAGGAGTGATTTATGAGGGCAAATCCCATGGACGCACAACAATACCTCTTGACTATCCCGTGGCATTTCCGGAAAGCGGCATCTTTGTGGTTTTGGAATGGATTGTAAAAGGCAGATGCATGGATAATGTCATGTATAATCCTCATGTCCGTATGTCTGGTTCAGAACAGCGGTCTGTTACATGGGAGAAACGGGAAGACCGGCAGGAGAATTGGGTGAACTGGAATGATTATGCAGGAATGCAGCAACTGAAAACATTCACACATGCCAGAAACTTTAATGCTAATGTCGGGATTATGCTTTCTGAATAATTACCAGTGTCCTATAAAAAGTTGACAGAGTGCCATCAACTTTTTATAGGATAGAATATTATTTTATCACAATGGTGCTCACAGGTTGCTGCCTAACCTCATCGAGAGCCATAGCCCTGTACTTCACCTTTGCAAAATTGATTGCCTTGAGGTCTATGCACCGTATCATGCTGTTGTACATGGTGCGGTAGTAAATCACTTTGTTGGTCAGGTCTGACACCGATGTCCATTGAGTGGCGCTTGGAATGTCTGACGGAACCTTTCCGTCCTTAAACTCTATGCCTACGGGAATATCAAAGTTGTTGAGTATCTGGAATGCCTGCAGCACGGTTTTCAGTGCTGTTGGCTGTTTGGGGGCAGATGTCTGATAAAAGGCGGCGCGCACAAACCGCGATGGAGGAGTGACATCGCCTGGAATGCCGAGGAATCCCGTACCTGCGCCAAACGGAGACAACGTGACTCCTTCCATGGTTTTGCTGTCGGCTGCTCCGGGATAGAGGTTCACATAATTATTAAGATTAGTGACATGCCACTCAAATCCTGGCGAGTTGGTGAGCACACCTATCTTATTTTCATAAAACTCAGGCTTTCCGCCAATAATCTCCACTACCACCTGCCGTCCGCTGCCGTCGGCTATGCGCCAATGCACAGTGGAGCCACGTGAATCGGCAAAAGTGACATGCACTTGCCTTATTGCAGCCACAGCCTCGTCAACAGTCTTGAAGCTTGACAGCAGCCACGGCACCAGCTGCAAGTCGGAAATAGTAGATTCACTGTGTGCTGAGTCATATTGCTCATATTCGCCGTAATTTGGAAAATAAAACAAACCGGCGGAAAGTCCCGCCTCGTTAATGCCTTCTGACACATAATCAGCCTTCTCCACAGCCAGCCCCACATATCCGTAGCGTGCCTCAAAGCGCATGCCTGCCTTTGTGCCGTTAAGCAGCCAAGAGGTTTGCACGTGACCGCGCGGAACCACCACATAGCAGCTGTTCAAATCGCTGCCTCCCCATTCTATTGTGCGTGCCAAAATGTTTGCCCCGTCACCTGATTTCAGGGTGATGCCGGTACATGCCAAGGCTTTCCCAGCCACACAGGCAAAGACTGCCGCGATAATAAAAATCTTATTCATACGTTTCTTCATAGCTAATTGTTTTTATAAATTTCATCCGGCTGCAAAAATACACATTATTTATTATATGTCAGCACTAAATAGACATTTTTTGTTGATAATTACATAAAATTTGCTATACCACTCCTGGCGGTCTTCTCTTTTTTATTGAAACCGCAGGAAAAACCGCAGGATTGTTTGGATATATGGAAAAAATGATGTATCTTTGCCGGGAGAAAATAAATTACAGAGTGATTATGGAAGAGACAGCCGCCATACAAAAGCCCCGCCGCATTCCCTACGGAATGATGAACTTCGTGGCAATACGCGAGGACAACTGTTACTATGTGGATAAGACCAGGTTTATAGAGAAAGTCGAGGAAGCCAACAAGTTCTTCTTCTTCATCCGTCCCCGCCGTTTCGGCAAGAGCCTTACCATGTCGATGCTGCACCATTATTATGACATAAATCAGACCGACAAGTTTGAACGGCTGTATGGCGACCTGTACATTGGCAAGAATCCCACGCCCAACCACAATAAGTATCTTGTGATTTATCTCAACTTCGCCGTGATAGATGCAGAGTTGGGCAACTACCGCGGCTCGATGGATGCGCATTGCAATACAGCATTCAATTATTTTTGCGATGTTTACAGGCAGTATCTTCCTGAGGGCATCAAGGAGGAGATGAACAAGAAAGACGGGTGTGTGAAGCAGCTTGACTATCTGTATAGCGAGGCTCAGAAGACCAATGCAAGGATATACCTCTTCATTGACGAGTACGACCACTTCACCAACAACATTCTCTCTGATGCATCACGTCTTGATGAATACAAAAGGGAAACGCATGGTACAGGCTATCTGCGTACTTTTTTCGACACTATCAAGGCAGGAACATATTCTTCCATAGAGCGTGTGTTCGTTACTGGCGTAAGCCCTGTGACTCTCGATGACCTGACCAGCGGCTTCAACATCGGCACTAACTATTCACTCGCCTACGGCTTCAACGAGATGGTGGGCTTCACCGAGCAGGAGGTACGTGAGATGCTTACGTACTATTCCACCCAGTATGAGTTTCACAACACTGTCGATGAGCTGATAGAGACGATGAAACCCTATTATGACAACTATTGCTTTGCAAAAGAGGCATACGGCGAGACAACGATGTACAACTCAAACATGGTGCTCTCGTTCCTTTATAAATATATAGACAACAGATGCCGTATTCCCGATGAGATGATAGATGAGAACATCCGCGTAGACTACAACAAGTTGCGCATGCTCATCCGAAAGGACAAGGAGTTTGCCCATGATGCCTCCGTCATACAGACACTTGTGTCGCAGGGATATATCATCGGCGAGCTTAAAAGGGGATTCCCAGCTGAGAACATTGCCGATAACGACAACTTTGTGAGCCTGCTCTATTACTTTGGCATGGTGACCATTGGCGGCATTCATCGCGGAAAGCCCAAGTTCGTGATTCCCAATGAGGTGGTGCGTGAGCAGATTTACTCTTATCTTCTCGACAACTATAAGGACAACGATCTGTGTTCCGACAGGTACGATCTAAGCCAGCTGGAGGAGAACATGGCATACGATGGCGACTTCAAACCCTTCTTCCAGTACATTGCCGACAGCATCTACACCTTTGCCTCGCAGCGCGACCGCCAGAAAGGTGAGGCTTTTGTTCATGGATATACTCTTGCTCTTACGAGCCAGTGCAGTTACTACCGTCCCATCTCAGAGCTTGACAATCAGGGCGGCTATGCCGACATCTTCCTTCGTCCCCTTCACGAGATATATCGTGACATGGAGCACTCCTATATCATCGAGCTGAAATATCTGAAGAGCCAAGCCACCGATGAGCAGGTGACAGTCGCCGTAGAGCAGGCAAAGTCGCAGGTGTGCCGTTATGCCGACACTGTCACCGTTGGCGAGAGCATCGGACAGACCACTCTCCATAAGGTGTATGTTGTTTATCGTGGCGTAGAGATGGCGGTATGTGACGAGATTTTTTAACTTCTTGAATCATACTGGCAGATGAATATGGGGCAATATAATTAATGGTATATCACAAAAAAATATGAAAAAGTCAGAATTGTTTTATTGCATTGTTGTTTGTTTTACATTATTCTTGTCAAAGGATTTTTTTGCAAGCAGTTGGTTTAATGATTTTTATATCACGCATCGTTTTTGGATGCCTGTAATATTAAGTGCATTGGTAACATTACTTGTTGCCTGTGTTTTGTTGTTGATAAAGTGTGTCGTAAAACTGCGAAAATATAATAAACAAGAGGGATGATTATGGTAGAGAAAGAGTTGTAACCGTAATCTTCAGTTCATTACGGCTACGGTGTTATGCGTGCTGGCTCAAAGTTCTTTCAATTATTTATTCGTTATCTCCATATATCACTCTTTCCCAACAGAAAATCGTAAAGACCAACCTGCATGATGCCATTTTCATTATAACTGGAACCATATTTGTTACTGGCAATGCCAGCTGTTCCAGATAATATTCACGTTCAAAAGCATGGTTTTGCAATATATTTTTGTGTCATGACACAGATTTATGTGTCAAAAGTACTGTTTTTTGTTTAAAATGCCAAGAAATTTCTCCCTTTTGGCGTATTCCCCAATATCGTTGTTTTTCCATATTTATTTTAGAAATCATTTCTTTTTTAATAAAAGTTCAGAAAAATTTTGTTTTATAAGAATAAATTATTACCTTTGCACGCACAAATAGTATTTTATATAAGCTGATGTCAGTCAAGCGCTGATATATAGTGGAGTAAAATGCTTTTGTGTAAACCGCAGTAGCCCGAAAGGGACTGTGGGGTGAATATTTACTGGAATAGGGCGTTTACGGACGTTATCTTCTAATCGCAAATCTCGCAAATTTGCCAAGAATACACAAGAAGATACGGCAACGGGACGTCCGCGCAGGGTGTATTATATACAGATGTATATGATGAATACATAAATCTTCCTTCACGGGAAGACTAAGGTGAATTTGCATATACATTTAAATCATATAGTACCTCATGGCGTGGGCTCACTGCGTTGCTTATCCTTGTGTATAGGCAATGCGAGAGCCTGCGATTGGGATAAGCAGAAGTAGAAAACTCCACGCCTTTTCTTGTATCTAAGCTTTAATATAATTAATTAAATATGCCGAAGTTTTGTGAGTTGATAGGCTAACTTAAATGTAAATAGTTTATGATTAGAAAATTAACTCTTATCAGTTGGCTGTTTTTAATGGTCGGGCTGTTGCCTGTCATGGCGCAAAGTGATGCACAAGATAGCATTCCTGTTGTGGATATGTCGCAATTCTCTACCACTGGACGTGTGACAACTTTAATGATTCCGAATGGGCGGAATGAGCGTCTCGTTAACGGTAGGCTTACGAGAAAAACACAGCAGTCGCCAGCACTAAATGATGACTTGCAGAATTTCATCAACAATGTGCCGTCTGGTGCACAGACAAGAGCTTCAGACGGCTTTACTGTGGTGGACCTGTCGAAGTTCTCCGCTACTGTACGTAAAGAAACCTTGATGATTACGAACGGGCAAAAGATTCGTTTCGTTAACGGTACGCTTACGAGGGTTTCACAGTTATCAGCCCCTGTAATGAAAATTAGCGGTGGTAGCGAGGTTGAGGTGTCAAGTTCCAATTCAAATACTTCAACAAGAGCAATAATATGCAATGATAATATTACCAACCATAGCGAAATCATAAATATAGCGGACGGAACTTTACGGGTTAAAGATTATGGATTTGTAGATGGAGGATATGATGAGACAGTAAACCGTTTTGGTTTTACAATAAACATGTCAAATAATGATGCTAAATTCTATTTGGAAAATAACGGATGGTTGAGGCATAGTGTTTATTGTGCATCTACTAAAGCTTTAATCCAGATAAATGGTGGGCGAATGATGAATACATCTAGTAATTATGATTATGGGTACATCTGCACTTCTTCAGATGTGACGACTGTTGGAGATATTGATACACAAATAGATTTGTATGGAACAAGCAATATTGTGAAACTGATTTCTGCAGTTCAAGTCTCTTCTCGTATATATGTAGAGGAACCTAAAAGCGGAAGAAAAGTTGTAGAAAGTTCAAATGGTTACATACTTACAGAAAACGACCGCAGCAAACTCAAGATTAGAGATCGAGAATCTAATAAAGATTTAAACACTTATCTGAAAGACAACGCCATTTATATAGGTGATAGTGATGACTTGCAGACGTTCATCAACAATACGCCGACAAATACAAATGACTATACAGTAGTGGATTTGTCAAAATTCAGTGCCAAGAATCGTACAAAAACACTGGAAATTACAGGCGGACGAAAGATTCGTTTTGTTAACGGAATCATTACGAGGATGGACCAATTGCTTGGTCCTGTAATTAAAATCAGTGACGGAAGTGAAGTAGAAATTGCAAGTTCCAATTCAAATTCTTCAACAAGAGCACGTATTAGTGGCAAAATTATTAATGGACATGAGATTATATTGTTAGAGAATGGTGCATTACGGGTAAAAGATTATGGCTGGATAGACGGAGAAAGAATTTCATATACAGAATACGATAATGCTGTATTTATGACAAACGATAATGATCGGTTTATACTTGAAGACAATGGATGGGTATCCGGTCCAGTTGTTTGTAATTCTAATAAGTCTTATATCTGTATAAGTGGTGGATCTATGTTTACAGGTTCTGCTGATTTTGGAACAATCAATACATATTCAGATGTTAATACAAGTGGTAATATTTGGTTGCATATAAACTTGTTGGGAAAGGAAAATAAAGTATTTCTATGTTCTCCATTGGAACGGGAAATGCAAATAGCAGCACCGTTAAAAACTTATAATGACATAATTGTAAAAGGGTATGGAATTTATGTGGCACCACAATATACAAAAAATAGTATGTCACAATCTTCACATGCTGCGTCGAATAATAATTTTTCACATGTTATGTCGGAAAGTGATTTTAATATGATTAAGTTTGTAAATGACAAGAATATGGGACTTTATTTTGAGTCAAAATATCCTGGTTGTGCACGTATCGGCATTGACGATTTACAAGACTTCCTAAATAATCTCAACAACGGTGATGGTGGCGAGGAAAACGGCTCAGGCACAGAAGAAGACCCGTATGAAGGCTATGTTCCTTGCAGTGGTCTTGATGTTGATAAAGACGTAAATTTCAATGGTGACGACCTGCAGTATTATCTTCTTTATGGAAAGATGCCATCAGAGGAGGAGAGTAGTGATGACTGCGATGGCACAGTGCGCCAGAATGATGGTGACGTACATATAGACAAAGGCTCTACCGTGACACTCAGAAACATCTATTGGCATGGATGTGGCTGTAAGCATTATATCTATGTTTCCGGTACTCTCATAATTGATGTTGACATATACATATATAATTATCTGCGTTTTATACACCTATTGCCTGGCGGACGTGTGATTATCCGTGGTATCGACGGAGAGGTTGTGGATGAAGTAATCTATGTGGAAGGCGGCACTGTGGAGTATCGTGGAGGCGACACTTCTGGCGGTAAATACGGGTGGTATAACGTTGGCGGCACTATTTATATATACGATGGCACGATAAAGGGTGGAATATGTGGAGGATATACCAGTAACAAAGGTATTACATATATTTATGGCGGCACTGTGACTGGCGGAGTGATGAATTATGGTACCACATATATCTACGGCGGCACAATAAGCGGTGGAGCCGGCTATACCATTTATAATTATAAGGGTGGAAATATGTATATTTATGGTGGCACATGCTCCGGCAACGGAACAATATGGAATGAGGGTAACCTGTATCTTGATGGTGGCGGAAGCGTGAACGTGAACATCAGCGACATATACATGATAAAGGGCTGCCACATATACATTCTGAACAGGCTTACTTACATTCTCCGCCTGCATATAACAGTGGAGAATATAATTCTCGACACACCAATAATAATAGGAGGTGATGGATATAGGCTGACTCAGACAGACTGCGACAATCTGCAGATTGAACTTCCTGACGGCTACGGCTGGCGTTATGACTCAACTTCAGGTGGCATTATCATCTATTCCACCACAGGCATAGAGAATGTTGGTGCAGACACACCGAAAGTTGTGGGTACCTATGATGCTTCAGGAAGAAGAATAGGTGAGGTACGCAAGGGAATCAATGTTGAGAAAATGAGCGACGGCACTGTTAGAAAGGTTATCGTGAAATAAAAAGACATACAACAATGACAAATATCAACTATATTTTAGATAAAAGCCGGCAGCTAATTCTGCTGCTGGCTTTTATCATGTCTATGCCATGCATATGGGCAATTGACACAAGTACACAGCGAAGCATACATGTAGCCACGGCAGGTTCGCTGTCATCACTACTGCCTCAGGAAGAACGTTCTTATGTAAAGGATTTGACGCTTACGGGCAAGCTGAACGGAACTGACTTTAATATTTTGAAAACTATGGGCAGCAGTAAACTGAGTGTGCTTGACATTTCGGATGCTGACATTGTAAGTGGTGGAGATTCGTACTATACAAATTATGGGATAAAGTATTACACCCAAAACAATGAGATTGGCTTTTCATTGTTTAACGGGTATTCCGCATTGCGGAAACTTGTATTGTCAAACAGTGCAACAACAATAGGACAATGTGCTTTCTGGTACTGCAGAAAACTGGAGACTCTCGTTGTCAGTTCAAAGGTGACAACAATAGAGCCTGGTATCTGGGGAGGATGCAGTAAACTTACAGATGTCCAGTTGAGTGGAAATGCAAATTTTCATCTTATTGATGGTATTTTGTATAACAAGGATTACACCGTTATCATTGCAGCTCTTCAAACTTATAGCAGATATGGTGATTTGACAATAAGAAAAGGGGTTAAGGAAATATGGTATAATGCATTTTCTTTCTGTGAAAGCCTGACAAGTGTTGCTTTTCCCTCTTCGGTGACAAAGATAGATGTCACGGCATTCGAACATACAGGTATAACATCCATAAAATTTACTGGCAATATAAAGAAAATAGGCAGTTTCGCATTCAGTGGATGCAATAATCTGAAGAATTTGGACTTGACACCATTGTCTTTAACAGAACTTGATTACGGAGTATTCATGGGTTCTAATGTGGAGAAAGTTTATTTGCCTAAAAAGTTGGCGACAATGAAACAGGCGGTATTCAGCCTTACACCCTTAAAACATATTTTCTCCTATACAGCCAAGCCTGCATCCATCTATGATTTCACCACAAGCAGCCCGACATTCAAGGACGTGGACGTTACGACATGTGTGGTACATGTGCCAAAAGGTTGTGTGAATAAGTATAAGTCTGCGGCGGTTTGGAAAGAGTTTCGTTATATTACAGATAATCAGAATATAGATGTAGCAAACTCCGATGACCTGCAGGATTTCATTAATGGTCTGGTAAATGGCGGTGATAAAGGAACAGAGGATAACCCCAAGGAAGTTCCTGTATCCTCCGACGGATTGAACATAGATAATGATATAAATATGGAAGATGACCTGCAGCTCTTTATAAATGGTACGGGCATTGGTGCAACGGAACGTCTTGTAGTGAAATTCACTCATGGTGTGATTAATAACAATGAGAATAGTGGCTGGCGATTTGGCAATGTTGTATTCTCTGACGGAAGTACATCAGAGGGACAAAATGTAAAGATTTACGCTAACAGAACTATAATGACAAAAGTTAAAGGTTTTATAAATAGCGGAAAATTGACGTTTGCTAATTGTGAACTTTCAAATGGTGACTATCGTCTTGAAAATAACTCTTCCGGTGTCTGTGTTTTGAGAGAAAACTCAAAAGTAAATGGGGAGGTTGCTTTTATCAATAATGGCATCGTTTATCTTGATGGCACATGCAGTGTGGACAATATCTTGAACAAGCATGACGGTAGAATATATTTTATGGATGCTCCAAAGACAAATGTGAAGATCACCATTGAGAATATCGCTGACATAGATGCTGAGCATCCAATAATAATGGGAGCTGACGGATATGTTTTCACAAACGATGATATGGAATTTGTTGCTTTCGATTTGCCAGAAGGCTATAAATGGTATTATGATTTCACACAGCATGCGGTATTTGTGACTTCTGCAGATGGTGTGCCCGTGACAGAAGTTGATGCTCCTCAGATAAAGGAGTTGTTTAATATTAGTGGACAAAGTATTGGTATGTCCCGAAAAGGGATATACATTCGGAAAATGACTGATGGAACAACCAGAAAAATAATAATAAAATAAAAGGAGATAGGTTAACGTCCCACAGATGATGATTATCATAAAACGTTAGAAAATTTTTTGAACATGGTAATTTATCTAACGCATTCCCTAAAAACGTGCTACACGTTGCACCCAAATGCTTGAAACTCCCATAAATACAGAACTTCTGCAGGGTGCAACGTAGGCAAAAACGTTGCACCTAACATTATACCTGATGTTGCACCACAGTGACTGATAGGTCCTTCTGTCTATAACTGCTTCTTTCATAGGTGCAAAGGTAATGAAAAAAATTAAACAACGCCTTATTTTGCAAGTTTTGAGTGTTTCTATTTAGATTGCTGGTTCTACAATTTAGTTAATAATTAAGGAATAGCCAATAAAATTCTCGGAGAGTAAGATGAATAGTTTGTGTTTGCCTGCCAAGTTTTATAACTGTAAGTTTTAGCTATGTGGCTATAGCTTATAGCTATGTAGCTAAAACTTTTGTTTGTGTGGCTAAAACTTATAGTTATAAAATTCTGTAGGCTTTATGGGACTTTTATGACGGGTTAAGGGGATTTTCATGACTGCTTCAAGGATTTTTTCTATAAGCTGGTTGAGATAAACCTGCATTATTCATATAAGCAGGTTAAAGTTATAGTTGTACATAGGTTGGGTGGAACGTGGGTGTAACGTTTTTGCCGACGTTGCACCCTGCTGCCCCCTGTATTTATGGGTATTCCGGGGCTATAGGGTGCAACGTGTAGCACGTTTTTGTATCGTAAGCATAACTGGGCTTGAAGTGTTAAAAACGTGTGGTTGTGCGGGAAAAGTCTCTGCAGTCTGTTGAAAAGCCAAAGAAAAGTTGTAACTTTGCACCCGTTATCGAGTGTTTAGCCAATAAGAATGGCATTTGAATATTGTAAATTCAAAAGATAACTGTAAGAAAAATAACGGTAAAATAAAAAAACGGTAAAGACAAGATGAAAGTAAAGATACAGACAAGTCTGGGCGACATCGTGGTGCGCCTGTATGATGAGACACCTGTTCATCGCGACAATTTCGTGAAGCTGGCAAAGGACGGATATTATGACGGTACGCTGTTTCATAGGGTGATAAAGGACTTTATGATTCAGGGAGGTGACCCCAACTCTAAGGGAGCGCCTGCAGGAAAGAGACTTGGAACGGGCGGTCCTGACTATACACTCGAAGCAGAGATAAAAGACGGGCTTTTCCATAAGCGCGGTGCCTTGGCGGCGGCAAGACAGGGCGACGAGGTGAATCCGGAGCGTAGGAGCAGTGGCTCGCAGTTTTATATCGTCTGGGGACAGGTGTATAAAGAGGGACAGCTCCGACAGTTTTCCAAGCAGCTGAAGATGCAGCGTATGCAGGAAATCTTCAACGGTCTGGCGGCGGAGCACCGCGATGAGATAATGCAAATGAGGCGTGAGAGAAACCGTGTTGCGCTTTAGGAGTTGCAGGACAAACTGGCTGCGGAAGCCGAAACACGTGCCGCAGAATATGCAGGACTGACGGATGAACAGCTTAAGATTTACTCTACTGTGGGAGGTACGCCGCATCTCGATGGGCAATACACTGTGTTTGGTGAGGTGGAGGAAGGTCTCGATGTGGTGGAGATGATACAAAACTCTGCCACTGCCGGTGACGACAGACCCATGGACGATATAACGATGAATATATCTGTTGCAGACTGACCTATGGAATATATGTCGCAAGAAGGCTACGACAAGATTGTGGCTGAACTGAAGGAAATGGTGAGCGTGGAGCTGCCAAGGGTGAAGGATTCCATCGCCGAGGCACGCGACAAGGGCGACCTGAGCGAAAACTTTGAATATCATGCCGCCAAGCGTGAGCAGGCGCGGCTGCTTGGCAGAATACGCTTTAAGCAGAGAATACTGGAGCATGCGAGGGTGCTGGACACTAAAAGGCTGGACTCCGACACAGTGGGGCTGCTGGCGAAGGTGGAGATCACCAACCTTGCCAACAACCGCAAGATGACCTATACGGTGGTAAGCCCGCATGAGGCAAATCTCAGTGAAGGAAAAATATCAATAAAGTCACCGATAGCGGAGGCGCTTGTGGGCAAGAAGGTGGGTGACACCGTGGAGGTGAAGGTTCCTGCCGGAATGCTGAGGCTGCGTATTGAGAACATACAGCGGTAGTAATATATATACAATGTGATAAGGTGGCTGTGCAGACGTGCGCAGCCACTTTTGTTATATTGTGCTATGGATTAACAAAATTTATCCATGAAAACTTTTCTTAATACAAAAAGTTTGCTATCTTTGCATCGTCTTTTAATGCAAGATAAGCGCTGTATCTCGGCATAACATTTAATTTAAAACAAAAGCAAATGGAGAAGAAGAGATTTTTGTTGATATGTATCTGTTTTCTGATGCTTGATACTTTATCCGCACTGGCAGAGGAGGGCGGAAAGTTTGTACTGTTCAAATACGGTGATTTCAACCAGTGGGTGACACGCAACGTAAAAGAGTCTGGAGTTATCGGCGGCGATACCAAGACACTGTATGAAATCGGTCCCACGCAGACTATAACGGGCAATACTCCATATACCAACAAGGGCGGCTCGCCGTGGGGCACATCGAACGTGATGGCAAAGGTGTCGGGCATAACAAAGACCAATGTGTCGGTGTATCGCGACCGCCACGGCAGCGGCTATTGCGCCAAATTAGTGACACACATTGAGCAGGTGAAGGTGCTTGGACTTATAAATATAAAGGTGCTTGCGGCAGGCTCGCTTTATCTTGGCGACATGAAAGAACCTATCACAGGAACAAAGGAAGGACCGATGGCTCTCAACTGGGGAATACCTTTCACACATCGTCCAAAGGCGCTGCGATTTGACTATAAGGTGGCGGTGAGCGGTGCCGCCAACCGCATAAAGCAGACTGGATTCAGCGGGAAGAAAACTGTGCCGGGCAAGGACCTGTGCGTGGCTCTGCTGCTGTTGCAGAAACGCCATGAGGATGCACAGGGAAACATCACTGCAAAACGTGTGGGAACGTTGGTGGTGACCTACGACAAGTCGACTGGCGGATGGGTTGACGCCGCCACATATCCTATCCATTATGGCAATATCACTGGTGAGAAAGGCTACAATGCTTCGCTCATGGGGCTGCGCTCCACCGACTATGCCCGCAACAGTCACGGCAAGAGCGTGCTGGTGAGGGAAACGGGGTGGGCTGCCGCAAATGAGACTCCCACACACATCGTGGTGCAGTTCTCATCGAGTCACGGAGGCGCATATATCGGTACGCCCGGCAATACGTTGTGGATTGACAACGTGGGGCTGGTTTACTAAAAATCTTTATTTTATGCAAACGGATAGAATCATCGTGCTGGCGATAATGTTCGCCACAATGGCATTACCGGTCAGGGCAAACTGTGTGACTGACTTTGTGGCCGACGACTCTATGCTTGTGACTGTGGCAGACAGTGTGACAACCGACAGCGCAAAGCCTGCGAAGAAGTCGTTAGTCACAAAGTTTCTCGACTACTTCAACGATGCCAACAAAGAGAAGAAGAACAAGAAGTTTGACTTCAGCGTGATTGGCGGTCCACACTACAGTACCGACACTAAGCTCGGACTTGGACTGGTGGCAGCGGGACTTTACCGTGCCAACCGCAACGACTCGTTACTGCCGCCGTCAAACGTGTCTTTGTTCAGTGATATTTCCACCGTGGGATTCTGGCTTATCGGAATACGGGGCACACACATTGCGCCGCAGGACAAATACCGTTTGCAGTACACTGTATATCTCTACTCTTTTCCCGCCGACTTCTGGGGAATGGGCTATGAGCAGGGAAACAATTCTGAGAATAAGAGCGAGATGAAACGGTGGCAGGCAAAGGTGAGCGCATCATGGCTGTTCCGCCTTGCCGACAATCTGTATGCCGGACCCACAGCGGTGTACGACTATGTGAAGGCGAGTAGGGTGGAGCGTCCCGAACTGCTTGCCGGCATGGACGGCAAGACGTGGAATGTGGGATTTGGCGCCACATTGGTGTATGACTCGCGCGATGTGCTCACCAATCCCCATCGTGGAGCTTATCTCAGCCTCTCGCAAATATTCCGTCCTAAGTTTCTTGGCAACACCTATGCCTTCAGCACCACCGAGCTGCAGGCGAGTCTTTACCGCAAGGTATGGATTGGCGCGATACTTGCCGGCGACCTGCGTACCATGCTCAACTTCGGCAATCCCTCATGGGGAATGATGGCTCTGCTTGGAAATTCCAATTCAATGCGAGGTTATTATGAGGGACGTTATCGCGACAAACATAAGATTGAGGCTCAGCTTGAGCTTCGCCAGCATGTGTGGCGGCGCAACGGTGTTGCCCTGTGGGTGGGAGCCGGTACTGTTTTCCCGAAATTCAGTCAGCTGCGTGCCGACAGGATTCTGCCCAACTACGGTATAGGTTACCGCTGGGAGTTTAAGAAGAATGTAAACGTTAGGCTCGACTATGGTTTCGGCAAATCGGGACAGAGCGGTTTTCTCTTCAACATCAACGAGGCGTTTTAAAGTGAAGAGTGAAGAATCAAATACTGACATATAAAACAATGAAGATAAAAATAATAAATCCCGAGTTTGTATATTGGCTAACTGTGGCATTGCTCATGCTGCCCAATGTGGCGCTGTGCTTCACCGAGGGCATGAGTCCCATAGCCTGTGTTGCCAACATTGTGCTGCCGTTGGGCGTGTATATGTGGCTGATGACGCTTGCCGCCAAACCCGGCAAGATGATTTGGGCGTTGTTTCCGCTTATATTCTTTGCCGCGTTTCAGCTTGTGCTGCTCTATCTGTTTGGGCAGGGCGTGATAGCAGTCGATATGTTTCTCAATGTTGTGACTTCCAATTCCGATGAGATATTTGAGTTGCTCGACAATCTCATTCCCGCCGTGGCTGGAGTGTTCATCATCTATCTGCCGCTGCTCGCCATCGGCATTGCCTCAATCCGCAGCAACGTCACGGCAGATAAGCCTTTGAGCCGTCACCGCAACATTGCACAGTATACTGTTACAGGAGGATTAGTAGTCCTGGGTATAGCTGCTTCTTCCGACAGAAATTACCGCATTCTCAACAACCTCTATCCCGTGAACGCCTGCTATAATCTTTGTCTTGCCGTAGACCGCAGCTGGGTGTCGGCGCATTACAAGGAAACATCTGCCGATTTCAGGTTTCACTCCCGTTCCACGCATCCAGCCGACAGTGCCGAGGTGTATGTGATGGTGATAGGAGAGACAGCCCGTGCCCATAACTTCGGACTGTATGGCTATGGCCGCAACACCACTCCGCTCTTGGGCAAAACCAATGGCATCGTGGCTTTCAACAACGCCGTTACGCAATCGAACACCACCCACAAGAGTGTGCCGATGCTGCTCTCCGCCGCCACTGCCGATGACTACCGCCGGCTATATCATGAGCAGGGCATACTGTCTGCTTTCCGCGAGGCGGGTTTCTTCACAGCTTTCTTCTCCAACCAGTTACCTAATCATTCGTTTATCGACTTCCTTGGTGAGCAGGCTGACACTTGTGTGTTTTTGAAGAAACAGACAAAGAAGAAAATTAATGTTTACGACGGCGAGCTGCTCTCTATGGTGAGCCGGTTTTTGTCGCACGGCAGGCGAAAGGTGTTTGTGGTGCTCCACACCTACGGCTCGCACTTTGAATACCGCGAGCGCTATCCCAAGTCAATGGCTTACTACCGTCCTGACGACAAGACCGAGGCTCGATATGAAAACCGCCAAAGCCTGATAAATGCCTACGACAACACCATACGCTACACCGACTATGTGCTTCACTGCCTGACGCAAATCCTTGAGCGCCATGGAGGAACCTGTGCCATGCTTTACACCAGCGACCATGGTGAGAACATTTTTGATGATGACCGCCGCCTGTTCCTTCATGCCTCGCCAAAGGCTTCGGAATACGAGCTTCGTGTGCCTTTTATCGTATGGCAGTCGGAGGCTCATCGCCGCCAGTTCCCTGCTGTCACCGCCGCCCTTGTTGCCAACCGTGGCAAGCAGGTTCAGACCAGCGTGTCGGCTTTTCACACCATGCTCACGCTTGGCGGCATCTCAACGCCTGTCTGCGATTCTGCCGCCTCCGTGGCGTCTCTCGGTTATCGTCCCCGTGAGCTGCACTATCTCACCGACCACAACGAGCCGATACCGATGGTGATAAAATAAAAAAAAACAAAAAATCTACCACAGGGCTATTCTGCCTCTTACGCCAAGGTCCAGTGTGCCCGTGGAAATTCCCAGGGCTTTGAATGTCCTTCCCATTATGGAAAGGCTTATGCTGCAACCTCTTTCCATGCGTGAAATCTGCGTCCTTTGCACGCCAATCTTCTCGCCTAATTCCTTCTGTGTAAGATTTTGTTTTAGGCGTTCCGCTTTTATTGCCTCACCAATTTGGTAGGCGTGAACAGCCTCTTCCACCTTGCGTTCATGCTCATCCCTTTCTGGAGTTCCAACTTTGCCTATAAGTTCGTCTTTCACCTCCTCTAAGGAATAGAGTTTCATATTTCCTATTTGTTCCATATCTTTATATTTACCGCTTTTCCCGTTTTTAATCCTGTAAATAAAGTTGTTTTTACATATAGGCTATTTTACTGAAATTTTCAATGAGTTTTCTCCAATTTTAGCAATTACAACTCCTTTATTGATTCCAACAGCATGTTGAACCGTTCCTTGTACTGCTGTTACTTTGCCGACAAGTTGTCCGGAAACATCATAAAACTGCACGTTCTCATTATCAGCAAGTCCAGAAATACGGATGATACCATCATTGCAGGAAGCAACAATACCACGTTTATTTGTCTGGATAGTATTAAAAGATGTTGAAATGCTGCCGTCAAGGAAATATAGGGTTGCATAGACTATTTCTGATTGTGTATATCCGTCAGCTTTGGCGTAAGCTCTGATATTATAGCAAGCTTCAAGATTGACAGCGTGCTCACAGTCTGAATACCCATAATCAGCTAAAATATCTCTGTCGTGAATGTCGTTACTTGTTATACTGCAATAAACTTTAGCATCAGGAGTGTTACAATAAAACATAATATGTCCATCCTCGTATGATACTGTAGGAGTATCACAAGATTTTATCTCTATTGCCTCTCCTTCCTCAATAATGTTGGAAAATTTACCCCAAGTTTCATGCTTGCGATAAGCATTGGCACAGCCTTTGGGCACAATCAGAGTTGCATTTTTAAATTGTATATCATCAAAAACATTGGATTCTAATTCGGGGGGAGCGACAGCCGAACAATTTATCGTTTTAAGCTGTGAACACCCGTACAAATCACCTGTCATCATTTTTTTCAATGTATATGGTAATTTTATGTATGATAAATTTCTACAACCGTAAAATGTATAAGAAAATAAACTTTCTACTCCATCAGGAATTATCATAGATGTTAAGCTTGTACAGCCATAGAAAGCCTCCATTGGAATTTTCGTTATCGTGCTTGGTAGCTTAATAGATGTTAAATTTTTACAATTATAAAATATACCAAACGCACCTTCAGCCCATGTGAATTTGTCAGGCAACGTTATAGATTTCATTCCACATCCGTCAAAAGCAAAAAGTCCGATTGTTTTGATGCTGTTTGGAATTGTAATGGAAATCACATCAATACAATTATTGAATGCATGATTACCAATGCCCGTTACATTATATTTATTCCCATTAAATTCAATAACAGAGGGAATAACAATATTTCCTTTGTAGGTATCTTGATTTTGGTATTTAGACTTGTAGGTAACTTCAGCACTACCACCATATCTGTCACCATTATAATAAATTCCATCCACCTCAAAATCATAGGCTGCCGCTTTTGTCATGCTAAAAATAAACAATATGACGCAAGTGATGTATTTAACATTTAATTTATTTTTGTAAAATTTCATAATATTTTGTATTATAGTATTCCAAATACTCTATCTCTCATTGAATACAAACTGTAGTCCTTCTCTGATATATCTGTCAAATTTGCGGTCAGAGCTTATCAGTGGAATGCGGTCTACAATAGCCTGGGCGATAATAAGACGGTCGCTTGGGTCACGGTGATCCTCATGCAGTGGCAAGTCTGCATAGCGTCTCAGATGCACGGCAGTAGTGGGGACAATCGTTATTCCCATCTCATCCAGCCATAGCATTACTTCGTCACCAAGGCAGTTGGTGTTGGGATTTCTTTTCCCAAGCTTACCTATCTGTATCAGATGGAGAAGTTCCGCTACGCATACCGAACTTGTCGTGAGCGTGTTCTCATAGTCAAATAAGATTAAGCCTACGTCCCTGTTTATTTCGTCTTTCTCGTTTAACTTGAGAAAAACGAGGATGTTCGTGTCGAGATAGTACCTCATTTCAGCACGGCTTTCATATCATAAATCTCCCATGTCTCCTTGTTGTCGGAAATCCACCATTCGCCCAGTTTGTTCAGCCTCTCGGGCAACTGTGCTCTTAGTCCTTCTTTGGTCTTTTCCCATGTGGTTCTTTTCTTCTTTTCCATGATTGTATGGTTTTTATGTTATATCATGTCGCAAAGGTAATGAATATTTCTGAAACGACAAAGAAAAATGACAAAAAATAATGTGAGTTCTAAAAATCCGGAAGGTGGAGATTTAGAACCCACAATTATATTATGTTAATGTATTATATTGCAATTATGCCTCGTCCTCAACGGCAGCCTGCGCCGCAGCAAGACGTGCGATAGGCACACGGAATGGAGAGCAGGAAGCATAGTTCATGCCAACCTTTGCGCAGAACTTCACTGAGCTTGGCTCACCGCCGTGCTCACCGCAGATACCGGTGCGCATTCCCGGACGAACCGAGCGGCCCTTCTCTACGGCAGTCTGGATGAGCTGGCCTACACCGTGCTGGTCGAGAACCTGGAACGGGTCAACCTTCAGAATCTTCTTCTCCAGATAAACAGGGAGGAAGCTTGCTATGTCGTCGCGAGAGTAACCGAAGGTCATCTGTGTGAGGTCGTTGGTGCCGAATGAGAAGTACTCAGCCTCAGTGGCGATGCGGTCGGCAGTGAGGGCTGCACGAGGAATCTCAATCATTGTACCAATCTCGAACTCCACCTCGATGCCCTGCTCCTCGAATACCTTGGCAGCAACCTTCTTGATGATTTCCTTCTGCTGCTTCAGCTCGTAGAGGATACCGATGAGCGGAACCATAATCTCTGGCATAGGATTCTTGCCCTCCTTCTTCAGCTCGCAGGCTGCGGTAAGGATGGCGCGGGTCTGCATGGCTGTAATCTCAGGGAATGTGATGCCCAGACGGCAGCCACGGTGACCGAGCATCGGGTTGTTCTCTGCGAGAGAGTCAACGCGGCGCTGGATGGTCTTGAGGTCTACGCCCATCTCCTTAGCCATTGTCTTTTGACCTTCCAGGTCGTGTGGTACGAACTCGTGGAGTGGCGGGTCGAGCAGACGGATGTTAACAGGACAGCCGTCCATTGCCTCAAGGATTCCCTTGAAGTCTGCCTTCTGATAAGGCAGCAGTTTCTCAAGAGCCTTCTCGCGGCCCTCAGCGGTCTCCGAGAGAATCATCTCACGCATTGCGATAATCTTCTTGTCCTCGAAGAACATGTGCTCGGTACGTGTAAGACCGATACCCTTTGCACCGAACTCGCGTGCCACGCGGGCATCGTGAGGAGTGTCGGCGTTGGTGCGAACCTGCAGCTTGGTGTATTTGTCGCAGAGGTCCATCAGAGCCTTGAAGTCTCCGCTCAGCTCGGCAGCCTTTGTTGGCACCTCGCCTGCGTAAACCTGACCTGTGGTACCGTTGAGCGAGATATAGTCGCCCTCCTTGTAAACTACGTTCTCAATCTCCACGGTGCGTGCCTTGTAGTCAACATTGATTGCACCTGCACCCGAAACGCAGCACTTACCCATACCGCGAGCCACAACGGCTGCGTGAGAAGTCATACCGCCGCGTGCGGTGAGAATACCCTCGGCACTTGCCATACCGGCGAGGTCCTCAGGTGAAGTCTCGATACGTACCATGATAACCTTGTGACCGTCGGCGTGCCACTGCTGTGCGTCGTCGGCGAAGAACACAATCTGACCGCAGGCGGCGCCCGGTGATGCAGGCAGACCCTGGGTGATGACCTTGGCGTTCTTCAGCGCCTCTTTGTCGAATACAGGGTGAAGCAGCTCGTCGAGCTTCTGAGGCTCGCAGCGTAGCAGCGCGGTCTTCTCGTCGATAAGTCCCTCGCGAACCAGGTCCATGGCAATCTTAACCATGGCTGTACCTGTACGCTTGCCGTTACGTGTCTGGAGGAACCACAGTTTGCCCTCCTGAACGGTGAACTCCATGTCCTGCATGTCGCGGTAGTGATGCTCCAGCTTGTCCTGCAGAGCGTTAAGCTCGGCATAAATCTCAGGCATTGCCTCCTCCATTGAAGGATATTTAGCCACGCGCTCCTCCTCAGAGATGCCTGCGCGCTCAGCCCAGCGCTGAGAGCCAATCTTGGTAATCTGCTGCGGTGTGCGGATACCTGCCACAACGTCCTCGCCCTGTGCGTTCACAAGATACTCGCCGTTGAAGAGGTTCTCGCCGTTGCCGGCGTCGCGGCTGAAGCATACTCCGGTGGCAGATGTCTCGCCCATGTTACCGAATACCATCGCCATAACTGAAACGGCTGTTCCCCACTCGTCGGGAATTCCCTCCATCTTGCGGTAGAGGATGGCGCGCTCGTTCATCCAGCTGCGGAACACAGCACAGATGGCACCCCACATCTGCTCCATCGGGTCGGTGGGGAAGTCGCTGCCTGTCTGCTCCTTGATGGCTGCCTTGAAGCGCTTCACAAGCTCTTTCAGCTCGTCTACGCTCAGGTCCTTGTCAAGTTTCACGCCGCGGATAGCCTTCACCTCCTCGATAATCTTCTCAAACGGGTCGATGTCCTCTTTGTTTACAGGCTTCATGCCCAGCACCACGTCACCATACATCTGCACGAAGCGGCGGTAGGAGTCGTAAACAAAGTGGGGGTTGTTGGTCTTGCGCACCATACCCTCAGCCACCTCGTCGTTGAGACCGAGGTTGAGGATGGTGTCCATCATGCCCGGCATTGAGGCGCGGGCGCCCGAACGTACCGACACGAGCAGAGGATTCTCTACGTCGCCGAACTTACAGTTCATCAAACCCTCAACATGCTTCACGGCTGCGTTAACTTCGTCCTGCAGCAGTTCCACAATCTTGTCCTGTCCCACCTCGTAATATTCGTTACATGTGTCGGTGGTGATTGTAAAACCTGGAGGAACCGGCACACCTATAAGGTTCATCTCGGCAAGGTTCGCGCCCTTGCCGCCAAGTGCCTCACGCATCTGTGCGTTACCCTCGGCTTGTCCGTTGCCAAAGGTATAAACTCTTTTCTTGCTCATAAGTTAGTTTATATAAATTATGTTTTTAATGTTAATTTTCATTGTGCAAATATAGTGACTTTTTCTTAATTGTGCAAGAAAAACATGAATTTTTGTCATTCCCAGCTTACATTTTTGCCACTTTCGGCACTTTTTCGGACGTTTTTCGCCATTATTCCGCTAAAAAGTTGTACTTTTGCACTGTGAAACCAAGTTTTAACAAATACAAAAAATAGTGTAAACGTTTACGTAATGAGAATAAAAAGATTGTTTTTTATCATGGCTTCAATGCTTATCACCATGCCTGCATTTTCCAAGTCAAAGGTGGTGCAGATAAAGATTGTCGAGACGAGTGACGTCCACGGATGTTTCTTTCCCTACGACTTCACGGAGGGAAAAGAGAAAAAAGGCTCGCTGGCGCGCGTCAGCTCCTATCTGCAGAAGCAGCGCCACAAGTTTGGCAATAATCTGATACTGCTCGAAAACGGCGACATCCTGCAGGGCCAGCCCACATGCTTTTTTTATAATTATATTAATAAGGTGGGAAACAATGTTGCGAGCGACGTGGTGAACTATCTCGGATATGACGCCCAGTGTTTCGGCAATCACGATGTGGAGACCGGGCATAAGGTGTACGACAAATGGGTGAGCGAGCTGAAATGCCCAGTGCTCGGAGCCAACATCATCGACATCAGGACCAATGAGCCATACGTGAAACCCTATACGACGTTCAGCCGCGACGGAGTGAAGGTGGCGGTAATCGGCATGCTCACTCCCGCCATCCCAAACTGGCTTACGGAAGAGCTGTGGAGCGGACTGCGCTTCGACGACATCAGGAAAAGCGCGGAGCAGTGGGTTAAGACAGTGCGCGAAAAGGAGAATCCCGACGTGGTGGTGATGCTTCTGCACAGCGGATGGGACGGCGGAATAAACACCCCCGACTATGTGGAGGACGAGGCAAAGGCGGTGGCGGAGCAGGTGCCGGGCATCGACATAGTGATGTACGGTCACGACCACAGGGCGCGCAAGGAGTATGTGCGCAACGTTGACGGCACCGACGTGCTGTGCCTCGACCCGGCAAACAACGCCCTCAACGTGGCGGAGGCTACCATAACCATTGAGATGGACAAGAAGGGCAGGATTAAGAAGAAGGTAATCACGGGCGATGTGGTGGACATCACGGGTGAGCCTGTCGACGAGCGTTTCATGACTGCGTTCAAACAGCAGATAGAGACCGTGAGAAACTTTGTGGACATCGAGCTTGGCACATTCACCGCCGCCATGTACTCGCGCGACGGCTTCTTCGGCTCGTCGCCTTTCATCGATCTGATACACAACATCCAGCTGAGCGTGGTCGACGCCGAGATTTCAATGAATGCTCCATTGGGATACAACAATATTATAAATAAAGGTGTAATAAGGGTGAGCGACATGTTCAAGCTATACAAATACGAGAACAATCTCTACGTGCTACGCATGACGGGAAAGGAGATTCGCGACATGCTGGAGATGAGCTACGACCAGTGGGTGAACACCATGACATCGGCAGATGACCACATAATGCTGCTCGACAACGACACTCGGGCGGACATGCAGCGCTACGGATTCAAGAACATGACTTTCAACTTCGACAGCGCCGCAGGCATCGACTACGAGGTGGACGTGACAAAGCCCAACGGCGAGAAGGTGCGAATCCTGCAGATGTCAAACGGACAGCCTTTCAACGAGCAGCGTGTGTATCGCGTGGCAATGAACAGCTATCGCGGCAACGGCGGAGGCGAGCTTGTGACTCTCGGGGCTGGAATACCCAAGGACTCGCTGGAGAGCCGCATAATATACAAGAGCACCAAGGACCTGCGCCAGTATATCATGGAGGAGATTCAGCGCATGGGAACCGTCACCCCTAAGGCAAACAACAACTGGCGCTTTGTGCCGGAGGAGATTGCCGTGCCTGCGATAAAGCGCGACCGGGAACTGCTGTTTGGAAAATAAAGCTATGAGATATTTTGTATTTTGCCAGTCCGACCTCCTGCTGAAGAAGACCGGCGACGAGACTTTCACCATCCCCTGTGGCGACAACCCTCCCACAGAAACCAGGGCGTGGACAAAACAGATGGTAATCACCATGCCGTCGGGCGAGAAGGTCACGACCTACGCCATCGACGCGCCCGTGACCGATAATCCCCAATTCGAGATGTGCCCCCTGCGCCAGAGCTACTACAAGCTCTCGCGCGAGGAATACATCTGTGCGGGGAAATGCCACGAGATAGTGTATTGGGACAAGACCACCAAGTATTGCGGAGTGTGCGGCGGACCGATGAAGCAGCACACCGAGATAAGCAAGCGCTGCACCGAGTGTGGCAAGGAGGTGTGGCCGCAGGTGTCTACGGCTGTCATAGCCCTCATCCATAAAGGTCCCGACGAGGTGCTGCTGGTGCGCGCTAAGAACTTCCGCACCAACTTCTACGGACTTGTTGCCGGCTTTGTGGAGACAGGCGAGACGCTTGAGGAGGCAATCGCCCGCGAGGCGCTTGAGGAAACGGGGATAAAAATCAAGAATATCCGATATTTCGGCAGCCAGCCGTGGCCATATCCCTGCGGACTTATGGTGGGATTCAACGCTGACTACGAGAGCGGAACCATACACCTGCAGGAAAGCGAAATAGCAAAGGGAGCGTGGTTCAACCGAAACAGTCTTCCCACTCTCCCCGAAAAGCTTTCAATAGCGCGAATGCTTATTGACGATTGGCTTGGCTAAACCAATTTGTGAATCACCAGTCCTGAGCGGAGCTTAGGCTCAAACCACGTAGCTTTTGGCGGCATGATTTTTCCGCTGTCGGCGATGTCCATAATCTGCTGCATCGACACGGGATAGAGGGCGAGGGCAGCGCGCATCTCGCCGCTGTCCACGCGGCGCTTCAGCTCGCCGAGTCCGCGCAGACCTCCCACGAAGTCAACGCGTTGGCTGCTGCGCAGGTCGCCCAGTGCGAGGATGTCCTGAAGGATGAGGCGGCTTGAGATGTCAACGTCGAGCACGCCTATCGGGTCGGTATTGTCGTAGGTTCCCTCCTTGGCGCTCAGGCTGTACCAGTGGCTGTCGAGATAGAGCGAGAACTCG
This sequence comes from Prevotella sp., assembly GCA_030539375.1. Lineage (GTDB taxonomy): Bacteria > Bacteroidota > Bacteroidia > Bacteroidales > Bacteroidaceae > Prevotella. The sequence continues at coordinate 19,238 of JAUNSB010000001.1, read as the reverse complement.
TGCAGACGGGCGGGCTTGTAGATTTCAGTGCCCTTGTCCTCCACCGTGAAGTTCTCGGCAACCTTGGCGAGGAACTCTTCCGAAGTCAGCCCGTTCAGGTCCTTAAACACGCGGTTGTAGTCGAGGATTGTCAGCTGGCTTGCCTGGAAGCACACAGCCATGAAGTAGTTGTACTCCTCCGTGCCGTTGTGATTCGGATTTTGCTTCTGCTTCTCCGCTCCCACGAGGGCGGCGGCAGCCGAGCGGTGATGGCCGTCGGCGATGTAGAGGCTTGGCATTTTTGCAAACTCCTCGGTAACGGTCTTGATGTCTGCCTCGTCGGCAATCACCCAGAACTTATGCCCGAACCCGTCCACGGGGGCGATGAAGTCATACTCCGGCTCAGTGGCGGCATACTTCATGATGAGCGCGTCGAGCACGGCGTTGTCGGGATAGGCGAAGAACACCGGCTCGATGTTGGCGTTGTTCACGCGGACATGCTTCATGCGGTCCTCCTCCTTGTCGCGGCGCGTCAGCTCATGCTTCTTTATCACTCCCGTAAGGTAGTCGTTCACGTAGGCACCCACCACGAGACCGTACTGAGTCTTGCCGTTCATGGTCTGGGCGTAGATGTAGTAATTCTCCTTGTCGTCCTGCACCAGCCATCCCTTGTCCTGAAACATCTGGAAGTTCTCGGCAGCCTTCTCATACACCCTTGGGTCGTACTCGCTCGTGCCCGGCTCGAAGCAAATCTCGGGCTTTATTATGCGATACAGACTTTTCTCGTTGTCGCCAGCCTCAGCGCGCGCCTCTTCCGAGTCGAGCACATCGTAGGGGCGGCTTTCCACCTGCTCCACCAAATCCTTTGGAGGGCGTATTCCCTTAAACGGTTTTACTATTGCCATAACTTTTATTGTTTTGTTGATTAAATTTATTATTCTTTTTACGGTTGCAGGCGCAAAGCTACACATTTTTCTTCACATTACCAAACTAAAAGTTAAAAAAATGGTGTTTGCGGATGAAAATCGCCGTATGTACGGGGGATTTGGCGGCAGAAGATTCCCAATCGCGGGTATAAAAAAATTCCCG
>JAUNSB010000001.1:0-18160 GCA_030539375.1 Prevotella sp. | reverse complement strand
AAAATCGAACGTTCGAAAATAAAAAATCGAACGTTCGATTTTTCAAAAACGAACGTTCCAAAATTTTTTCCGCAGGAATGTAATTTTTTCTGCGCATAATTTGAAAAAATTCTGCGCAGAAAATAAACGGATTCTGCGCATAATTTTTTTTGATTATAACTATGATTTTTTTGAGCTGCGGGATTTCTGCTTTTTACAGCAGGAAAGAAAACTTGTTTGACGCCATGCAGCCTATGCTTTTCTTGAAGCTGCACAGCCCGTAGTTGGGCACGCCGTCGACGGTTGCCGGACCTATGTCGAGGATGTCCAGCCCCTGCTTGCGGTAGTGCTCAAACACGCGGTAGGCAAGCAGGTTCATCGGCCTCATGCCGGAAAATTCTCTCAGGTCGCCCCAGTATATCAGCTGGCAGATGCCCTTGGCAACGTGAAACACCTGCGCGGCGGCTACGTCGCTGCCCTCGCGGCTCAGCAGGAAGAAGTCGGCTGGAATAATCTCCGCCGTCCGCATCACCTCGTCGCAGGTCATGCGCAGCGGATAGCCCTGCTCCTCGCGGTTGCGCCTTATCACCCCGTAGGCTCTTGCCGCGCTGTCGGTGTCGCCGCGCTCCACCTTATTAAATATAAGGTCCTCCTTCAGCGCGCAGTTCAGCTTGTTGCGCGCGTTGCGCTCGATGTTCTGTATGTAGTGCTCAAAATCGCTGAGGACGAAGTGATAGTTCACGTCAATCAGTGTTTTTTCAGCGTGGCGGTGCAGGGCGTTTGCCGCAAGCGGAATCTGGCGGCGGTCATACAGGTCGGGCGGCAGCGTAACCGCAATCCTCTGATTATGCTTTTTGCCATATTCCTTCAGAAGCTCCACTGCCATGTCGAAATACTCAAACTGCTGCGGGCGGTTGGCGGTGAAGCCTCCGAAAGGTGCCGAGAACGGCGAGTGCATCACGCCGTCGGCGCGCTCGCCGAGGATAATCCCCAAGCGCGCCCCGCCGTCGTCGAACACGAGATGGTGCAGGCGCTCCGCCTTGTGGCTGTTCAGCTGCGCAAACTCCACGCTGTTGTACACGTGCGTGGGCTTCGCAAAAATCTCGCCGTATTCCTTGGCTTCAACCTCAACGATTTTCATTCCAACCTCAACGATTTTCATTCTCCATGTATTTCAGATAGTCGTCGTATTCGCGTATGTAGTCTTCCTCCTCAAACTTCTCCGATGCCAGAACCATGCACACGGCTCCCGAAGAGAAGTCGTCGAGCGTACGCCACACTCCCGTGTCCACCAGAAGCCCCTGCCACGGATGATTAAGCAGGTAGGTCTGTTTTTCCTTGCCGTTGTCGAGCGTCACATGAAAGCTGCCGCTCACCGCAACGATGAATTCCAGACACTGTTTGTGGGCATGGCCGCCGCGGCATTCGCCTCCCGGCACGTCATACACCCAATACGTTCTCTTTATGTCGAAAGGCACGTTCTTGTTTGCCTCCGCCACGGTCAGATTTCCGCGCGGGTCTATTATCTTAGGTAATTCTATTATTTTGCCAATCATAATAAATAATACTGTATTACAGGCTTTCCATAAGCCATTTCTCTATGCAGCGCGTACTGGAGGAAAAGTTTACACCTATTATATATATATTGCGGCCGTCGAGCTGGAAAGGACGGGCATACTGGTTGGTCTTTATCTGCTGCAGGGCTTCCTCGGCAGTGCCGTCGAGCTTTATTTCAATAATATATACGTAGTCGGGAGTCTGGATTGTGATGTCGATGCGCCCCTGACTGGTGGCGCGCTCCACATCCGCCATGAATCCCAGCATCTTGAAGATAAGCATCATGGAGTTTTGGAAGTATTTCTCCATGTCGCCAGCCACGCGGTAGTCGTTGCCGGCAAAGAGTGTCTGCAGGCGGGTCATAAACTGCTCGGGGCGACCTTGACGCACATCTTTTGTCAGTTCAGCAATAAACACCCCTGACTTGTTTTCTTTTAAAGGGGTATAGTGAGGTATGAGAAATCTGGTAAAGCCTTTTTCCACCTCTTTATTGGGATAGTCGAGTATGTACAGTTCAAAATCAGGATCGTAACCTTTGATGGTCAGATAGCCGCTTTGGTAAAGCACCGGGATGGGATTGGTGTACATTGCATCCACATTGAGCATGTCGGAGGCAGATACCTTTATACCCTGTAAATCCATCAGTTCATAGTCGTTGTTCTTCAGCAGGTGCATCAGATAGCTGGGCGTGCCCGTCTGGAACCAGTAATCCTGAAATCTATTTTTTGCGAATGTGTTCAGCAGGCTGAATGGATTGTAAACACCGATGCTGTTCTCGCAGAAGTGATAGCCGTTGTATTGCTCTTTCAGCCGCAGGCAAGTCTCTTCATAACTCATGCCGTTAGCCTTGCCCAGCTCATGGATTGATTCGTCGAATACCTCGTACAGGTCATCCTCAGATATTCCGCAGACGTCCACATATCGTCCGTCCATAGTGATGTCGTTCAGGTTGTTGAGGTCGCTGAAGATGCTGACGTGGCTGAACTTGGTCACGCCTGTGATGAATCCGAACTGGATATACTGGTCTTGCGACTTCATCACTCCATAGAATGCTTTCATAATGTTCCGGTAGGCATCCTGAAGCTCAGGCTTGCCTATGGCTTGCAACAGAGGCTTGTCATATTCATCCACGAGAATCACCGCACGGCGGTTGCCCGTCATCTCGTATGCCCGCTGTACAATGTATGCAAAGCGCTCTGGCAACGGACGACCTTTTTTCTCATTACCGTAAATGCCCTCCCATTGCTCCAGATATTCGTTGAACTTATCTGATAATGCCTGTTCGTCGATGTAGTTTCCTGCGCTCATGTCAATCCTCAGTACAGGATACTTTTTCCACTCCGTCTCCAGCTTCTCAACGGCAAGCCCGCTAAACAAATCTTTCCTTCCGCTGAAGTAAGCGTCAAGTGTTGACACCAGCAGCGATTTGCCAAACCGTCGCGGGCGGCTCAGGAAATAATACGCACTGTTTTGCGCCATCTGATACACCATTGCCGTCTTGTCAACGTACACGAAACCTAAGTCACGCAGCTTCTCAAAGCTCTGTATGCCTATGGGATATTTCATTGTTTTTTTAGCTTGTTTAAGTTTTTCTCCGCTACAAAGTTACAGCAAATCGAGTGCAGAACAAAATATAAAAAGAATTTTTAATATTTTTTATGCCGAAATATCGTGCCAGCGAGAATAGAGCCAAGTTTACTTGAGCTATATCGAGCGCAGCCGACATTCATAGAATAGATGCAGCGTTACTTCTTTAAAGTTACGAATAAGCGGGCACAATACAAAATATAAAATGAAATTTTAATATTTTTTGTTGGGCGGAGCGATGCCCTGATGCAGACTCGCGGCATCACGTTGGTGCATACATCGGGGACGTACGACCCTCATAAGACAATCCTCACCCCTGATGAACTGTGCGGAATATCGATCGAAATGCGTTCCACGAAACGCTACGGAGTGTTGAAATCCTCAAAATAATATGGTTAACAGTCAGAAAAATGGGAAAAATGTCGAATCGTTTGTCGGGAAAAAGCAAAATTTCTCGCTACGCGGCTGTTGATTCCCCTGACTTTTCCACCACGATTCCGCAAGGTTGGTGGAAATGGTGGAACTGGTGGAAACTTGAATTTTTCATTACAGCTTTGCCGCCCAATCCCGTGATATTGATGTTTTCCGCCATCTACCACATAATATTATGCTAACTGCCAAATGACATTCTGCCAACTGCCCCGCCAACTGTCGTCAATCGTCAAAACAAATCTCATCGGCTAACAGTTTTAATCCTTATCTTTGGATTATGTCGAGGCATGTAGTAGCTGGATTATCATGGCTTTTTTATAAGATACAACAAAATACAATAGTCGTAAAAATAAAAAGGGAGAATTTGTTTTTGCAGGATAAAAAGACGTAATATCTCATAATAAATATTTCCCTTCATAAATGTTAAAAAAGTAACGCTGTCAGTTCTTTTTTTAGTATTTATTTGCTTGATTAAAAATTTTATATTAATTTTGCTTCCGATTCTCTGAGTCTCCAAACTTCATGGGTGATGGTGAACAATGTTTCATCGGAACCTTTATGTTGGGAATGCGGGATATGCTCACGCCGAACCAAAGGAAAGTCTCATAAACTGACCGATGGGGTTGGGTGGGAAGAGAGTCGCTACATTATGTAGAAAGGCGTTTACTCAACGCTTCATCGCTATGTTCCAAACTTCGAACACTTGGAAAATCCACGTAGCAGATGTTGCAACAGGTAGATGTCCTCGGGATATGTGTATATACATGTCTCTCATAGTGTGTATCTGGCATAGTGATATGCAGGTTATTTCATTGTGAGGGAGAATTGTATCCATATTCGGCGTGGGCTTCGAAGTTGCTTATCTAAACGTGGTGGCAAGTTCGAAGGCCAGGAACATGAGGTAAGTGACGGGTACGGATCTCACGCTCTTTTTTATTTTGTAGTCAGCCTCGATCATTACTTTTAACTCTTGCAGGAGGTCGCAAGATACAATTAGAGGTTGCGCCCGACACGAACAAGGGATTTTTTTATGAGAACGACAAAGGACAACAGGACAGGATTCCACTCGGGAATGATTAGCAAATTTCTCGGATTCCTGCTTGTAGGATTATTGCTTATGGCTTTATGTCTGAGCTTTGCAGCATGTGGTGATGATGACGATGAAATTGTGGAGCAAGGGATTGACCCGTATGGAACATATGTGGGAACGTATCAATCTATAAGTAAAGTTTTTGCGCCTGGAGGTGACGTTTTTATTGAAATGGATCCTGCACCCGCTCATTTGCTAATAACAAAAGGCTTGTCACAAACCAAGTTTTTACTTTTGGATGATAAAGGAAATGTTATTTCAAACAAGACTATAGAACGGATATATACAGAGAAAATGATAAAATTTTCTGTAGAGTTTGAATCAACTGATGGTAATTCTACTTGGAAAGTTTTTAGTGATGGTACAAATGTTAAGTTTGAAACATACGACAAGACTCAGGAAAATGGGGTGACCACAGAAACCACAATTACTTTCGAGGGAAAGAAACAGGAATGATATGATTTTTCATTGAACAAATACCGGCATTGCTTCGATAATCGTGGGAGTGGTGCCGCTTTTTGCGTAAATGTATAATATTTTGCGCAAAACATTTGGCGGTTTTAAATATTATCATTACATTTGCAGCATATTATTGGACAATTTGTTTATGAGTTTTAAATGATAGATTTGTGGTTACTTTCTGTTCTATATTAACATTAAAGGTAAAAACTGGAAGACAAGAACAAAACATAAATAAAACTGTAATTTCAAGAGATATATGAAGATGGAAAAGATTTGTAATCAAAAAATGATGGGATGCAGGCCGTTGATTGTTGCTGCTTTGTTTGTATTTCTTGCAGGATTCACGTCGTGTAAGGATGGCGGTGATGAGAGTGCATCCATTTGGGGCAATGATCCTGCGAATGCGGAGAAGATATACACCCCATCGGTGAAGGGAAATGACGAGTGGTTTGAGGTGACGGAGGAAAAAGACGCTGACGGATCGCGATGTGTAAACACTGAGCACAAGACTTTTGCTTCAACGGAGCATTACTGTCTGTATTCGCCCAATGGAAACCTGAAGCTCGTTGCTGCAGGTTGTTCTGAGGCTTGTGCCATTTATGCAGCCATTATTGACTATGACAGTCTGGGACAGGTGTGCAATGTCAAATATACTTGTTATCTGGACGACAACGAATACAGAAAGTTGGGAAGTACGGAAACCGACTCCACCTCAGTGCAGGTGATGAAACATTGGCTTGCTACAGCATCAATAGTGTCGGAAATTCCAATAAAGAGGGACTCGCTGAACAAAGTGGTGTCAGTAGGGAAGATTGATGTTCCGTATGGTTATCGTGCAAAATACTACCTCGAAGAATGGGGACCGTTCTGGACCAGTGACTTGAGCGGCGGCGACATAAGTTTTTTTGTGTTGCTGGAAAAGACGGAAAACATTGATGGCAGCTATGTGAACTATTTGTATTGCGGCGACAACCTTATAGCCGAGCTGGCTTATTGGAAGGGCGTGTTCATAAAGGCGAGAACATATAACAGCAATGGTGTGATGGTAAGGCAATACAACGACCGGAACATTGACCTGAACAATGTCACTTATTATGATTATGATGAAGAGCCTAAATGGTATGTGGAATAAATTCTAAATAGGAATTACAATTATGGCAAAATCAAAGAGAACGCGATATGAGCATGTGCTCGGGCTGATACCCGACACGCTTAGCTGGTGCCGGGAGCAGGATGTCGCGGCAATACGAGAGTATTTATTGAAGAAAGACGGACTGCCACGGGTGTTCATTGGCTCAGGCGGTTCACTGTCGGCAGCCCATCTTGCAGCATCGTTTTCGGTTGATGCAGGATTGGTGGCTGTGGCAATGACCCCATATCAGTATATTTTCAGTTCGTGGAGCAAGTTGCCTGCCAAGGTTATTGCTGTCAGTGCCGGTGGACGTAACGTTGACGTCATTAATGCCTGCAAAATGGCAAAGGATAACGAGGCGCAGCAGTTTGCTGCCATCCTTATGAAGACAGGGACGGCATTGGAGACAATGATGGAGAATGGGGAAAGGCTGAAAGCCTTTGCTTTTGACTTGCCAAACAGAGACGGATTTCTTGCCACCAACTCACTTGTTGCCTTTTATTGTATCCTGACTCGAATATATTTTGACGAGGCTGTGACGGTTGAGAATTGGAGCAATATCTGCAAGGTGGAAGATGAAATCAAGTTGTTTATAGGTTCCACACACTATTTGCCGACAGACAGTTGGGATGAACATAATGCAGCCTTGTATGAGGCTCGCGACACCGACCGTTTCTATGTGTTGTATAGCCCTGACACGATGCCGATAGCAATAGATTTGGAGTCAAGATTCTCAGAGGGGGCAGTGGGGTGCCTGCAGATTTCAGATTACAGAAACTTTGCTCACGGACGTTTCAACTGGTTTTCGCGCCGCAAGGGACAGACGGCCGTGATTGCTCTCATATCACCTGAGTGCATGAAAACCGCAGAAGGTATCCTATGTGAACTTCCTGATGAAATCCCTGTGATGAGAATGGAGACCGCAAGCTCTGGTTGTCAAGGACTGTTGGAACTGTTGCTTAAAAGCATGTATATGGCTAAAGCACTTGGAGAAAGATGGGGGCTTGACATAGGAGCACCAAAGGTTGACGATTTCGGAAGACGTATTCACAGCAAGGATTTTGTATAATATATATATAAAGGTGGAATTATTCCAAAGTTGTTTGCGGTTTTTGTGATAGAAAAGGTTACTTCTTCTGCTCTCTTATCATAAAGAGATAAATAACCTGCAAATTTTATAAGGATGACAGTGGTGGCGGTGTTTTGTTGGATGTAAAAAGGAGAACGAATCAGATAACACCTTAAATCTAATAAGAGAAAAAACACATGTCTGGATAAAATCCTCAAAGGATGGTAAGACGGTTTTGTCTTATCATCCTTTATTGCTCAGACGGGTATGATTATGCAGGGTGATGCTTACAGCCACCCGTTGTCGCGATACCATTTCATGGCAATCTTCACGCCGCGTTCCAAATTGTACTGAGGACGGTATCCCAGGTCCTTGATGGCTGGAGATATGTCGCAGCGCCAGTTGCGCTGTCGCATGATGTTGTACTTGTCGTTGTTGAGGGCGCTCACCTTTCCCGTGATTTTGCCCATGCGGTCGCCGATGATGGTGATGATGCGGAGCAGCCAGATAGGAGCCTTTATGCGCAGGAGCCAGGGATTGCCGAGCTCTCGGCGGATGAGGTCGCTGAATGCGCGCGAGGAGTAGACGTTGCCGTCGCTGATGAAGTATTTTCTGCCAGGCATGCCCTTTTCAAGTGCAAGGAATACCGCCTGCACAACGTCGAGCACAAACACGAAGGTGAGATCCTGGGGCTTGTAGCCCACGGCGAAGTCGGTGTGCGACTTGATGCTCTTTGCCATCATGAAATAGTCGCGCTCGCGCGGACCGTAAACGCCCGTTGGGCGCAGCACCACAAAAGGGAAACCGCTGAGGCTGTCGAGGAACTGTTCGCTCAACAGCTTGCTCTTGCCATAGGCGGTGTTGGGTTGTGGGGGATCGGTGTCGAGGATTTCGGTGTAGGGCTGTTGCTCTCTCACCGGACCGTAGACGCTGAGGCTGCTCAGGTCCACAAACTTCTTAAGCGGTATGCCGAGCTGGATGAGCGCCGACACAAGGTTTTTGGTACCATCGGTGTTTATGCGGTAGAAATCCTCGGGATTTATGCACTTTGTCACTCCGGCGGCGTGCACCACATAGTGCAGCTTCATGCCAGAGAGCTGGCGCACAAGGTCGTCCTTCGACGAGAGGTTGAGCTCTATGAAGTTTATGCGCTTGTCGGTGAGATAGGCTCTGCTGCTCGAACGGCGCACAGCCGCCCACACGTTCATGCCGCTGCGGAGCGCCTCCTCCACGATGTAGCTGCCGATGAAGCCCGAGGCTCCGGTTATCAGTATGTTTTGGTTGGTCATGTTTAAATGAAGAGTGAAGAATGAAGAATTTTCGTGCAAACCGAATGGAGAGCTGAGTTTGCTCAAGCTATCCTGAGGTGTAGCCGAAAATCAACGAAGTTAATGAAGAATCTTTTTGGGGGCTCGGTTGATCTCAATATCTTTTTATCGGCTCCAGTGCTATATTTTCTATTCTCTTTCCCAAATAATCGCCTCGCCGGCTTCCAGTGAGCGCTTCACGTCTATCAGCCTCTGGTTGGCGCTGCCGCGAAACAGCAGGTCCGGGTCTTTCTGCTCCTCGATGAACGGGCCGTCCACCAGCACGTCGATGCTGTTGAGCAGGCGGCGGGGCTGTTCCATGCCGAGCAGCTGCTCGTAGAGGAATCCAGTGTAGCACCAGATGTTTTTACCGGTTTCTCGCTTGATTGCCTCCGCCAGTTCGGCGAAGCCTTCAGCCTGATACAGCGGGTCGCCGCCGGTGAAGGTCACGTTGGCAAATGGGTCTGCCTTTATCACCGCCATAATCTCGTCGGTGGTCATGTCGCTGCCGGCTTTCTCGTCCCATGTCTGCTGATTGTGGCAGCCGGGACAGTGGTGGTGGCAACCAGCACAGTAGATGGCTGTCCGGAAACCGGGGCCATCTACCATGGTGTCTTCAAGAATCTTTATTATTCTTAGCATGTTTCTTAGTCTTTAACGTCGGTGTGTGTCACTCGGTCGTTAAGCTCTGCCAGCTTGCCGTTGTTCCAGCGGTCTGTGGTGCCTACGAGGTATCCCGTGATGCGCTGCAGACGGTCTATGTGCTTGCTGTGGCAGCGTGGGCACTCCTCCAGTTCGGCATCGGCGTTCTCATAGCCGCAGTCCATGCAGCGGTTGCGGTTGTGGTTCACAGAACCGTAGCCGATGTTGAGCTGGTCCATCATGTCCACCACGTTCATTATCACCTCGGGGTTGTGTGTGGCGTCGCCGTCCATCTCCACGTAGAAGATGTGTCCGCCGCGGGTCAGGTCGTGGTATGGAGCCTCTACCTCAGCCTTGTGGCGTGCCGAGCACTTGTAGTACACAGGCACGTGGTTGGAGTTGGTGTAGTAGTCGCGGTCGGTGATTCCCGGAATCTTGCCGAACTCTTTCTGGTCCTTCTTCGTGAACTTGCCCGACAGTCCCTCGGCAGGCGTTGCCAGCACAGAATAGTTGTGATGGTACTGCTCGCAGAAGTCGTTCACACGGTCGCGCATGTAAGTGATAATCTTCAGACCCAGCTTCTGGCTTTCCTCGCTCTCACCGTGGTGCTTGCCTGTGAGTGCCACAAGACATTCTGCCAGTCCTATGAAGCCTATACCGAGCGTTCCCTGATTGATTACCGGCTCAATGGTGTCGTTGTCTTTCAGCTTCTCGCAGCCAATCCAGAGTGAGCGCATGAGCAGCGGGAACTGCTTTGCCACGGCTGTCTTCTGGAACTCGAAGCGCTCGTGCAGCTGTTTTGCGGTGAGCTCAAGCATGCCGTCAAGCTTGCTGAAGAAAAGTGCTATGCGCTCGTCCTTGTCCTCAACTTTCATACACTCTATGGCGAGCTTTACGATGTTGATCGTAGAGAAAGAGATGTTTCCGCGTCCCACAGATGTCTTAGGTCCGAAACGGTTCTCAAATACACGTGTGCGGCATCCCATGGTGGCGCACTCATAAAGGTATCGCTTGGGGTCGTCGGCGCGCCAGTCTTCGTGATAGTTGAAGGTTGCGTCGAGGTTGATGAAGTTGGGGAAGAAACGACGTGCCGTCACCTTGCAGGCGAGCTTGTATAGGTCATAGTTGCGGTCGGTGGGCAGATAGCTCACTCCGCGCTTCTTTTTCCATATCTGTATTGGGAAGATTGCCGTCTCGCCGTCGCCCACTCCGTCGTATGTTGATTTCAGCAGCTCGCGTATGATGCAGCGCCCCTCTGCCGATGTGTCGGTACCGTAGTTGATTGACGAGAACACCACCTGGTTGCCGCCGCGGCTGTGGATGGTGTTCATGTTGTGTATGAACGCCTCCATCGACTGGTGTACGCGCGATACGGTCATGTTGATGGCGTGCTGCTTTATGCGGTTGTCGCCGGTCATCAGGATGGTATCTTCATGGAGGTAGTCTTCTATTTCCGCATTGTAGAGATGGCTGTAGTCATCGCCGGTGAGAGCTTCGAGCTTCTTCACCTCTTCTATATATGATGTGCGCACGTATGGTGCCAAGTAGAAATCGAACGCTGGAATCGCCTGACCGCCGTGCATCTCGTTCTGTGCCGTCTCCATTGAGATGCAGCCTAAGATGCTCGCTGTCTCGATACGCTTTGCAGGACGCGACGAACCATGCCCTGCATAGAATCCGTGCTCAAGTATGTTGTCAAGAGGGTGCTGCACGCAGGTGAGCGACTTGGTGGGATAGTAGTCCTTGTCATGGATGTGCAGATAGTTTTTCTCCACAGCCTCGCGGACATCGTTCGACAGCAGATAGTCGTCCACAAAGGGTTTTGTGGTCTCACTGGCAAACTTCATCATCATGCCGGCAGGAGTGTCGGCATTCATGTTGGCATTCTCGCGGGTGATGTCGTTTTTCTTGATGTTGATAATCTCAAGAAACATGTCGCGGGTCTTTGCCTTTCGGGCTATTGAGCGCTGCTTGCGGTATGCAATATATTTGCGCGCCACGTCCTTGCGGGCACTCTTCATGAGCTCTATCTCGATGAGGTCTTGAATGTCCTCCACGGTCATCTGGCTCTTGCCTTTCATTACTACATGGTCGGTGATGCGGTTAATCAGTTTCTGATCCTCGCCCATTTCTGTCTGGAGCATCGCCTTCCTGATTGCAGCGGCAATCTTGTCCTCGTTGAATCCCACAATGCGTCCGTCTCTTTTTACTACTGTCAGTACCATAAAGTTGTCTGTATTTTAATGTTAATTGGTTGCTAAATAGTTGATTACGTTTTTCGAAAAATTAAAAAGTTGTCCGTTTTGGAAAACTTTGTCCTTGTTTCTGTTTGCAAAGTTACACAAAATGTTTCGTTCCTGCAAATATTTAAGTAAGTATTTTTAGTTAATTTCTGTTGCATTTTCAGGCGTGTGTTCAACTGCTTTTACAGTGTTCTTGCATAATTGTTTGTATGTTAGTTTATTATTCCAAAAAAATATATTACCTTTGCAAACGGATAATTTTTTCGTGCTGAAAACAGGTTAAATTTTGCAATATGATAAGTGACAAAACGGAACTTTACAGGCAGTGTTTTGTTCCCGACAAGGCTACTGCTGAGTTTATAGCAACGCACCGCAATTACGATGTGCGGATGCTGGCGTTTAAGCGTGCGGACGGCGTGGACATGCCGCTGGCATTAGAGCAGATTGCGGGCTATCAGAAGGCGCGCCGCAAGTTGCCGCAGTGGAGTGGGGTGGAGGGCATGCTCTATCCGCCGTCGTTGTCCATGGAGCAGTGTTCCAGCGAGCAGACCGCCCTTTATAAGGTTTCGCTGCTCGCTTCCTGTTCCGCCAGCTCTGCCATCTGTTCCGACAGTTTTGCTGGAGGCTCCTGTCATCCTGCCGCCTGTTCCGGCAGCTTTGCCGACCTTACCGGGGGCTTTGGAGTGGATTTCTCCTATCTTGCCGCCCGTTTTGCCAAGGCAACGTATATTGAGCGCAATCCCAAGCTGTGTGCCATCGCCCGCCACAACTTCGCCCTGTTGGGGCTGACTCATGCCGAGGTGGTGTGTGGCGACAGTGTGGAGTGCCTGCGCAACCTGGCTCCTGTTGATGTAATCTATCTCGACCCTGCGCGGCGTGACGCTAACGGCGGGCGCACCTTTGCCATTGCCGACTGCACTCCCGACGCCGTTGCCCTTCTGCCGCTACTGCTTGAAAAGGCAGAGACGGTCATGATAAAGCTGTCGCCCATGCTCGACTGGCACAAGGCGGTGGCTGACTTCCGCGGACATGTGGCTGAGGTTCACATCGTGGCTGTGGATAATGAGTGCAAGGAACTGCTGCTTATACTACGTCGCGACACCACCGAATGTCCCAAGGTGGTGTGTGTTAACAACGGCAGCGTGTTTTCGCCCACTCCCTATATATATATAATAAGGTGTAACGTTCCTTCGGTTGACTTCAGTCAGCTGTACGGTTTCCTGCTTGTGCCCAATGCTGCAATCATGAAGGCAGGATGTTTTGCTCAGGTTGCCGAGGCTTTCAGTGTGGCACAGATCTCCGACAACAGTCATCTTTTTGTGGCTGATGCTCCAATGGAGGATTTCCCCGGCTCAACATACCGAATAGATACCGTGACCACCATGAACAAGAAAGGGCTGAAAGCAGCTATTGGCGGCATTAAGAAGGCGAACATCGCCGTGCGTAACTTCCCGCTTACGGTTGCCGAGCTGCGCAAACGCCTGAAAATAAACGATGGTGGCAATATCTTCATATTTGCCACCACCCTGTGCGACGGTTCGCACGTGCTTATTGTATGCAGTCCGCTTTAAATAGGTATGCGGTGTTCTTTAAATGCGTTTTTTGTAATCATCGTTAAGCCATATATTAAGCTGTATTAACGATGGCACCAGAATCAGCAGCGAGAAACACACAGCGAGCAGGGCGTTGGAGCCGAACAGCTCGGTGAGCTTCGCATCTGGATTCTTCACAGCAAATGCCACGGCAAACGCCACCGAGTTGTTTACCCAGTGGAATACCATTCCCGGCATGATGCTTCCTGTGCGGTAGTACATCCAGCCGAGCAGCAGTCCTGCAACGAAGGTATATGGCATTTGTGCCGGATTGAAATGGGCGATGGAGAACACCAGTGCCGATATTGCAATCATCAGCCAGTGGTTGCTGCCGCCTTCAAGCAACGTGCGCAGTATGGCTCCGCGGAACACCACCTCCTCTACTATTGGCGCAAACAGTCCAACAACCAGATAGCCTTCAGGCGATGTCATGAGTATGTTGAATTGCTTTGCTGCGATGTTTGGCAGCTCAGGCATGTGCTCCATAATCCATTCGGCAGGTATTATCATTCCCGCAGCAGCCATTCCGCTCCACAGTAACGCCATGCGTGGACGGCTGCTCAGATAGCCGCGGTCAGCAGTAAACCATTTTGCGAAATGGAATATCAGCAGTGTGATTACTCCCGATACAGCCTGCACCGTGAGGAGCTGGCTGGCTGTAATGTCAGGGCTGCCTGTTATAAGGGGTAGCAACCACCTGGCAAGCACTCCTGTTACCGCTTGCAGTGCTAAAAACACGAAGAGGTAGGTGAGTACATTGAAAAACTTTTTCATCTTTTTGTCCTTATTGTCAAAAAATGGCTCTCACAGAATGTGTGTTTCTGTAAGAGCCGATTTTCTATTTTGTTTATTCTAATGTCTTTTCGTTGACTTAGAAGTCCATCTTGTCGAGTGAGTCATTGAAGTCCTTCGGCTCGTTTGATGGCTCGTGGTACTCGTCATTGTTGTGGTTGTTGTGCTCGCCACGCTCAGGACGTGGACGGCGCTCACCGCGCTCAGGACGAGGACGACGCTCGCCGCGCTCAGGACGCTCAGGGCGTGGACGGCGCTCGCCGCGGGCTGGACGCTCGGTGTATCCCTCAGGCTTCTCGATAAGCACGCGGTGTGACAGCTTGTACTTGCCGGTCTTCGGGTCGATTTCCATCAGCTTCACCTGTATCTTGTCGCCTTCCTTGATGCCGGCTTCCTCTACGGTTTCCAGGCGCTTCCAGTCAATCTCCGAAATATGGAGCAGACCATCCTTGCCCGGCATGATCTCTACGAAACAGCCGTAAGGCATGATTGAACGCACGGTACCTTCGTAAACTTCACCTACCTCAGGAATAGCCACGATGCTCTTGATTTTGAGGATAGCACTGTCGATAGACTCCTTGTTGGGACCGCTCACCTGCACCTTGCCCACGCCGTCGGTCTCATCGATGGTGATGGTTGTGTTGGTGTCTTCCTGCATCTGCTGGATAATCTTACCGCCAGGACCGATAACGGCACCGATGAACTCCTTAGGAATCTCGAATGCCACGATGCGTGGTACGTGTGGCTTCAGCTCTGCGCGTGGCTCAGCAATTGTCTCTGTCAGCTTGTTGAGGATGTGCTCACGGCCAGCCTTTGCCTGCATGAGAGCCTTCTCAAGAATCTCAAACGACAGACCGTCGCACTTGATATCCATCTGTGTGGCTGTCAGACCGTCCTTTGTTCCGGTGGTCTTGAAGTCCATGTCGCCGAGGTGGTCCTCGTCGCCAAGGATGTCAGAGAGCACTGCGTACTTGTCCTCGCCCGGGTTCTTGATGAGTCCCATTGCGATACCAGAAACAGGCTTCTTCATAGGCACGCCGGCATCCATCAGTGCCAGTGTTCCGGCACATACAGTAGCCATTGACGATGAGCCGTTTGACTCAAGAATCTGTGACACAAGACGCACAGTGTAAGGGAAGTCCTCTGGAATCTGTCCCTTCAGTCCGCGCCATGCCAGGTGACCGTGACCAATCTCACGGCGGCCTACGCCGCGCTGTGCCTTAGCCTCACCGGTACAGAACGGAGGGAAGTTATAGTGCAGGAGGAAGCGCATGTAGCTCTTGTCGAGCACATCGTCCACCATTTTCTCGTCGAGCTTTGTACCGAGGGTACATGTAGAGAGCGACTGAGTCTCGCCACGTGTGAATATTGAACTGCCGTGAGGCATTGGCAGTGGAGACACCTCGCACCAGATAGGACGGATCTCATCGGTCTTGCGGCCGTCGAGACGGATACCCTCGTCGAGGATGCAACGGCGCATTGCGTCGCGCTCCACGTCGTGATAGTAGCGGTCCATCATAGCATACTTCTCCTCCATCTCGTCCTCTGTCAGGTCGGTATGTGCTGTTGCATAAGCCTCTTTGAAGTCTGCGAGAATCTTTTCGAAAGCCTCAGCACGTGCATGCTTCTCAAGAGCCTGCTTGGTCACGTCGTAAGCCTTCTGATAGAGCTTCTTGTTCATCTGCTCGCGCAGTTCCTCGTCGTTCACCTCGTGGTCATACTCGCGCTTCACGTCCTTGCCGAGCTCCTTCGACAGTTCTGTCTGCAGCTCGCACATTGGCTTGATGGCTGCCATAGCTGCCTTCAGAGCGCCTATCATGTCCTGCTCCGACACTTCTTTCATCTCGCCCTCAACCATCATGATGTTCTCGGCCGATGCACCCACCATGATGTCCATGTCGGCATCGTCCATCTGCTGGAATGTTGGGTTGATGACATACTCGCCGTTGATACGTGCAACGCGAACTTCACTGATAGGGCACTCGAATGGTATATCTGAACATGCAAGGGCTGCCGATGCGGCAAAGCCTGCAAGCGCGTCAGGCTGGTCAACACCGTCGGCCGACAGCAGCATAACATTTACAAATACTTCAGCGTGATAGTTGGAGGGGAAAAGCGGACGGAGCACACGGTCAACAAGACGTGATGTGAGAATCTCGTTGTCGCCGGCTTTGCCTTCGCGCTTTGTGAATCCGCCGGGGAAACGGCCGGCGGCGGCATACTGCTCTCTGTAGTCCACCTGCAGAGGCATAAAATCAGTACCTGGTACTGCATCCTTAGCAGCACAAACAGTGGCAAGCAGAACAGTGTTGCCCATACGGAGCACGCACGAACCGTCGGTCTGTTTTGCTACTTTACCAGTCTCAATGCTGATGGTTCTTCCATCTGGCAATGAAATTGTTTTTGTAATTACGTTCATCTAATTTTTAACTTTATTGTTTTCGTTTACATCAAAAAATCGCACAAAATTAATAATAAAATGTGTAATAGCCAAAGTTATATGCAAATATTTATGATTTATTTATGATTTATGTGTGATATTTCGCAAAAAAATAGTAACTTTGTGCCCGAAATGTGTTTTTCACGCTAAAAACACAGTTAGAGTAAAACTATAGTTTAAAGTAAACCAATAAGATAATGAATAAGATTTTCAAGGCCTCCGCGCTGTGTCTCGCAGCCTTTTCCATGGTGGCATGTAATGAGAACAAGTTCCATGTGGATGGAAACATTGGCAACGCCGCTGACTCGTTGCTGTATTTTGAGAATGTGGGGCTCGACAAGGTGACGGTCGTTGACTCTGTGAAGCTTGGCAGTGACGGCGATTTCTCCTTTGCCTGCAACGCCACCGAGGCGCCCGAGTTCTACCGTCTGCGCATTGCCGACCAGATAATCAATATCTCCATCGACTCCACTGAGACCGTCACTGTAAAGGCTGCCTATCCGTCATTGGCAAACAACTACGAGGTAAGCGGCTCTGAAAACTGTCAGCGCATCAAGGAGCTGACGCTCAAACAGATTGCCCTTCACCAGAAGGCGCAGGCAGTGCAGGCTAACATGGCTCTCGGTGTGGATGCTGCCAACGACAGCATACTGAAGATGATTGACAGTTATAAACAGGACGTGAAGAGCAACTATATCTTTAAGAATCCGTCGGCGTCATCATCCTATTTTGCATTGTTCCAAACTCTCGGCAACATGCTTATCTTCAATCCGCAGACATCGCGTGACGACATGAAGGCGTTTGCCGCCGTAGCCACAAGCTGGGACACATATTATCCCGGCGCACTGCGCGGACAGAATCTTCACAACATCGCCATCGAGGGCATGAAGACCCAGCGCATAGTGGCTGCCAACAACACCCCAATGGAGATTGATGCCAGCAAGGTGACCACATCGGGAATCATCGACATACCGCTGGTAGATAATAAAGGCCGTAAGCGCAGTCTCACCGAGCTCAAGGGCAAGGTAGTGCTTCTCGACTTCCACGTGTTTGCCACAGAGGAGTCGCCAAAGCGCATACTCCTGCTTCGCGAGCTTTATAATAAGTATCATGCGCAAGGACTGGAAATATATCAGGTGTCGCTCGACCCTAACGAGCACTTCTGGAAACAGCAGACCGCAGCCTTGCCATGGATAAGCGTGCGCGACGAGAACGGCGTGCAGTCAACATGGGTAAATGTGTATAACGTCCGCTCGGTGCCTGAGTTCTTCCTCATCGACCGCGACAACAACCTCAACTGCCGCTCGCAGCAGATTAAGGACATAGATGCAGCCATCAAGGCGCTACTTAAAGACTGATGGGCAAAAAATGAAAGATAACAATGGAAATGAAATTCTGTGTATCCTCAAAAAATCATTAATGGGGAATAGGAAGACAGGGGTGAAAATGAGATAAATACGTAGGATGAAACAATCCTTACTCTCAATATTTTACATTTTATCCAAAAGGAACTAGGAGATAATGCTTTATGGAAAGTGTCATGCTATTTTCCCAATTTCACTTTAATAGTCTTTCCGGGATATACGGTCAGGTTGGCGGTGCCGTTCTTCTTGATGTCCGCACTCTGATAGCAGGTGTCCACGACCATCTTGCCGTCAATCTGGATTACGCCCCACTGCTGCGGGTACAACTCCACGGCGCAATAGTTACCCACAGGATTCTTGACGTTACGGTAGATGGGAGGCACTATCACCCGTCCGTCAAGCCTCAGTCCCCATTTATCGCCTGAGCGGAAAGGCTCGACATCACGCAGCTGCATCAGCTGTTTTCTCTGTT
>JAUNSB010000142.1:0-6896 GCA_030539375.1 Prevotella sp. | reverse complement strand
TGCCAGGTCACTATTATTACAGCAAGGAGGGCGAAATGAAGAGATATTATTTCTTGAGTGAAGAGGAAAGAGGGAAGAGTGAAGAATCAACAACCGGAGACCGAAGGGAAAGTGAAGCATCAACAGAAAGCTATGAAGAAAGCGTGAAGGCTGTACACGATGCCCTGGAGGACAGCGTGCGCCGCCAGCTGATGAGCGACGTGCCTTACGGAGTGCTTCTGTCGGGAGGACTCGATTCAAGCGTAATCTCCGCCATTGCCGCCAAGTTCTCGGAAAAGCGCATCGAGGACGGCAGTCAGAGCCGTGCATGGTGGCCGCGCCTTCACTCATTTGCAGTGGGACTGAAGGGTGCTCCCGACCTTGCAAAGGCAAAGCTCGTCGCCGACCACATAGGCACCGTGCATCACGAGATAAACTACACGATACAGGAAGGACTCGATGCTATAAGGGACGTGATTTACTATATCGAGACCTACGACGTGACAACCGTGAGGGCGTCAACACCCATGTATCTGCTGGCAAGAGTGATAAAGTCGATGGGAATAAAGATGGTGCTGTCGGGCGAAGGTGCAGACGAGATATTCGGGGGCTATCTGTATTTTCACAAGGCTCCCGACGCTAAGGCTTTCCACGAGGAGACTCTGAGAAAAATATCGAAGCTGCATCTCTACGACTGTCTGCGCGCCAACAAGTCGCTGTCGGCATGGGGAGTTGAAGGCCGCGTGCCGTTCCTCGACAAGGAATTTCTGGACGTGGCAATGAACATCGACCCGAAATACAAGATGTGTCCCGGCACCACTCCCGAGAAGAAGATTGTGCGCGAGGCGTTTGCCGACATGCTGCCCTACGAGATAGCGTGGCGGCAAAAGGAACAGTTCAGCGACGGCGTGGGCTACAGTTGGATTGACACTCTGAAGGAACTGACATCGCAGATGGTGAGCAACGAGCAGATGGAGCACGCTGCCGAGAGATTCCCCATCAACCCGCCGCGCAACAAGGAGGAGTATTACTACCGCACGATATTCGAGGAGCATTTCCCAAGCGACTCTGCCGCACGCAGCGTGCCGAGCGTACCAAGCGTGGCATGTTCCACAGCCGAGGCACTGGCATGGGACGAGGCATTCAAGAACATGAACGACCCGAGCGGAAGAGCCGTAGCTGGAGTACACGAGCAGGCTTACTGAAATACACCTTGATATTATATAGGATAACAGACAACAAATACGGATAACGATACAAAGACACAATTACAATATAACACAATCAAGACAAAAAATACAGACACAAGCTATGAAAAAGAGATGGATAATACTTATGGCGCTGATGACACTGGCTGCCATTGCAGGGCTCTTTGCCAAAGAGCCGTCGTTTGAGTGTGATTTTGGAACAGCATTAGGTCAGATAAACGCAGCCGATGTGGCATGGCTGATCACAGCCACCATATTCGTGCTGATGATGACGCCGGGACTGTCGTTCTTCTACGGTGGCATGGTGGGAGCACGCAACGTCATCTCCACCATGCTCCAGAGCTTCATCGCCATGGGAGTTATCTCGGTGATGTGGGTGGTGTTCGGATTCTCGCTGTGTTTTGGCGATGATATAGGTGGCGTGATAGGCAACCCGCTCACCTTCCTTATGTTTGACAACGTGGGCGGCGGCACCTACACCACTCCTACCGGCAGCATACTCGGAGGCGGCACCATTCCGCTGGCGCTTTTCGCACTGTTCCAGATGAAGTTTGCCATCATCACCCCCTCGCTAATCACAGGTTCGTTTGCCGAGCGCGTCAGATTCTCGGGTTATCTGTGGTTCATGATGTTTTTCTTTGTGGTGATTTACTGCCCGCTTGCCCACATGACCTGGCACCCCGATGGACTGTTTCTGAAATGGGGCGTAGTAGACTTTGCCGGCGGTATCGTGGTTCATGCATCATCGGGCGTGGCAGCACTGGCAGGAGCCATATTCCTCGGCAGGCGCAAGCCAGCCACCCGCAAGAGCGAGCCAGCCAACATCCCGTTCGTGCTGCTCGGTGCGGCAATGCTGTGGCTGGGCTGGTTCGGATTCAACGCAGGCAGCTCGCTGCATGCCGACGGCACAGCGGTAAAGGCATTCCTCAACACCAACACGGCATCGGCAACAGCCATGATGACCTGGATATTCTTCGACTGTCTGCGCGGCAGAAAACCATCGGCAATGGGTGCGGCTGTGGGCTGCGTGGTGGGTCTCGTTGCCATCACTCCCTCGGCAGGCTATGTCACCGTGGGCCAGAGCATCTTCATATCGTTTGTAATAACGCTCATCTGCAACCTCGCCGTCTACGGACGCAGCAAAACCAATGTCGATGACGCCCTCGATGTGTTCCCAACCCACGGCACCGGCGGTATCTTCGGTACCGTGCTCACTGGCATCTTCATTCAAGAGGGACTGATTGCAGGCACATGGGAAGGTTTCGTGATATTCCTCTATCATCTGCTGGCTATAGTGCTGGTGTTTGTCTACACCTTTGTAATGAGCTACGCCGGATACTGGCTCATCGACCACTTCATCCCAATGCGCGTGAGCGCCAAGAGCGAGCGCATAGGTCTTGACATCTCACAGCATGCCGAGCACTACGGGCTGGCTCATGTGGGAGAACGCGAGATAGCCGAATACGAGGAGTATGAGGAAAGTAAGAAGAAATAGCATTTTTCTGATGTTTTATTCTAATTTGTCGTTTTTTTTCCGTACCTTTGCTCCCCGATTCATAAAATAAAGGAAAAAGTAAAGAATGACATTTGAAGAATTAGGCGTATGCGAAG
The DNA here is from genome assembly GCA_030539375.1 of Prevotella sp. Lineage (GTDB taxonomy): Bacteria > Bacteroidota > Bacteroidia > Bacteroidales > Bacteroidaceae > Prevotella. Next base: position 4,098 of record JAUNSB010000142.1, on the reverse strand, counting down.
AGATACGCCAAGCGATTGATGAACTGGGATTTGTGCAGCCCATGCCTGTGCAAGAGGCTGTAATACCATATCTGCTCGAAGGCGACAACGACGTGATAGCACTGGCGCAGACCGGCACTGGCAAGACTGCCGCCTTCGGCATACCGCTGCTGCAGCGCATAGCGCAGGAGAAGAGAGAGATGGGCGAGACCGCCGAGCGTGCCATGGCGAAACTGCCCATGGCGGTGGTGCTCAGTCCAACGCGTGAGCTTTGCCTGCAAATAGCCGACGATCTGAACTCATTTGCCAAATACATCGACGGCGTACATATTGTGGCAGTCTACGGCGGTGCGCCGATTGACAGTCAGATACGTGCGCTGAAGAAAGGGGCGCAGGTGATAGTAGCCACCCCTGGACGACTGATAGACCTCATAAACCGAAAGGTGGCAAAGATGGACTGCGTGAAAAGCGTGGTGCTCGACGAGGCAGACGAGATGCTCAACATGGGATTTTCGGAGAGCATCAACGCCATATTCGAAAGTATCCCCGACGACCGCAAGACGCTGCTTTTCTCTGCCACAATGAGCCGCGAGATTGAGAGCATTGCCAAAAGCTATCTCAAAAAGCACGAGGAGATAGTGGTGGGGTCGAGAAACGAGGGCGCAGAGAACGTGAACCACGTATATTATATGGTGAACGCCAAGGACAAATACTTAGCGCTGAAGCGCATCGTTGACTTCTACCCGAAGATTTTCGCCATTGTCTTCTGCCGCACAAAGATTGAGACGCAGGAAGCTGCCGACCTGCTGATACGCGACGGATACAACGCCGAGAGTCTGCACGGCGACCTGAGCCAGCAGCAGCGCGACCTCACCATGCAGAAGTTCCGCAAGCATCTCACCCAGCTGCTTATCGCCACCGACGTGGCGGCACGCGGACTGGACGTGGATGATCTTACACACGTGATAAACTATGGTATGCCCGATGACATTGAGAGCTACACTCACCGAAGCGGACGAACAGGACGTGCCGGCAAGCAAGGCACGAGCATTGCCATCATCCACAGCCGTGAGCGACACAAGATAAAGGCTGTGGAAAAACAGATTGGCAAGGAGTTTGTGGAAGGTGAGATACCTTCATCGGCTGAGATCTGCAAGAAACAGCTCTACAAGGTGATGGACCAAATAGTGAAGACCGACGTTGACGATGAGCAGATAAATCCGTTCATGCACGACATCAACCGCTATTTCGAGTACATCGACAAAGAGGAGCTGATAAAGAAGATTGTGACCCGTGAGTTTGGACGCTTCATGGAATACTACGCCAATGCGCCGGAAATAGAAAAGGTGACATCTAAGAGCAAGGACAAAGGTCAGAAGCAGGGCGGACGGCAGAAGCGCGAGTATAACAACGAGAACATGGCGTCGCTGCGCATCAACCTCGGCAAGCGCCACGGTTTTTATCCCGGTGAGGTAATGCAGATGCTCAACCGCAGAATAAACGGCAGGCAGGATGTGGGACACATCGAACTGAAGGATAATTATGTGATTATCGACGTGCCCCGCGATGATGCCGGCAAGGTACAGCATGCCCTCAACGGTACCTCATACCATGGCAAACCTGTGGTATGCACCATTCAAAAAGGCGGACGCAACGACAAAGGCGGACGCAATGACAAAAGCGACAGACAAACAAAGAACAACCGCAATGACAAAAAGCGCGACAATGCCGCAAACAACGGCAAAGGACGCAGCGGAAAGAAAGACGACTGGCGGCAGTTCTTCAACAACGGCAGCGCCGGACTAAAGGGTGAGATACCTGATTTCACCGAGGAAGGCTGGGCAAGAAGAAAGCCGAGAAAGAAAAAATGAAGATTTTTAAAATGAAGAATGAAGAGTGAAGAATGGGGCTGCGCCGTAAATACGGAATTATTATTGCAGAAAGCAGATTCTTCACTCTTCATTCTTCATTATTTAAAGATTTCCTCAATCAACCTGTCGGCGTGTCCCCATTTATCCATGAGATAAAGCATGTAGCGTACATCCACGCCGATGCAGCGCGCCAGCTTACGGTCGAAGAAGATGTCACTCGACAGGCTGTCCCAGTTGCCGTCGAAGGCAAGACCAATAAGCTCACCCTTGCCGTTGAAGATAGGACTGCCGCTGTTGCCGCCGGTAATGTCGTTGTTGGTGAGGAAACAAAGCTGCATCTCGCCGGTGGTTTTGTCGGTGTACTTGCCGAAATCCTTTGCTGAAAGCAGGTCGTGCATCACAGGCTCTGCAAAATAATCTACAACCTTGTCACCCTGCTTCATCTTGTCCACCATACTCTGTGCTGTGGTGTAATAGCCCGAAGGCTTGCCGCCAAGACTGTAGCCGCCCACCTGACCGTAGCTGAGACGCATGGTGAAATTGGCATCGCTGTAGTGAGGCAGGTCCTGCTCCATACGTATCTTTGCATCGCAGAGATAGCGCTCCTGCAGGTCGATATCGTCGCTGTTCTTTATGAAGGCAGCCCTGAGTTCGCCCATTATCTCGGTTAGGTCAAGTCCCATCTGCACGCCAGGGTCTTTCTTGAAGCTCTTCTTGTTGATGAATATCTTCTCTCCGTGCTTCATCAGAATGCTCTTGCTCCACACGTAGTCAACATAGCGCTGATAGTCGCCGCCAAACTTAGCATCAATGGTATTGTAGAACGCAGGCAGATATTTTTCAGACACTTTATCGCGATAGTTCCTAAGCAACACGGCAAGCACTTCCTTGTCAGTGGCGTCGTCGTATGTCTCGCTGTTGTCATCGAATACAACATACTGCTTTGTGGGCTTGTTCTCAGGTCCTTTTACTGTCATGCCGTTATGAACTCTCATGGCGCGGGTAGTGAGCTCATTGGTGCGCATGAATGTCTCGCGGAAATTCATGTACGAGCGCATTGCGTCAAGACGCTCGCCATAGAGACGCTCCATGAGGTCGAAGTCGAGCTTGCCTTTGAGATAGCCTGTGGAATCCTGATAGTGGCGGATGCGCTTCTCAAACTCAGCCTTTTCCTTTATCAGTCCCACGCTGTCTATACACTTGTTCATGCCTATGGAATTCTTCCAGTAGTTGGCACTCTGTGCATATTTAGAGTCGTACTTGATGCGCACTGCCTCGTCGGCACGCATGTGCTTTATCATCACTTCCTGCTTCACTCCACGCACCTGAGCCATAGGTTCGTTCTGGGCATCGCGGCGCTCGCGTATGCCATAAGAAGAAAGATAACGGCTGGTACTGCCGGGATAACCCATGGTCATGGCATAGCTGCCCTCCTGATAACCGTCGAGCGACACTGGTGCCCAGAACTCAGGATGATAGGGCACGTTATCCTTGCTGTAGGCGGCAGGGCCGTTGGTCTTTGGGTCGGCATAGATACGGAACACAGAGAAGTCGCAGGTCTGGCGCGGCCACATCCAGTTGTCGGTCTCACCGCCAAACTTACCCATCGACTTGGGAATGGCAAACACAAGGCGCAGGTCGGTGAAGTCGCGGTAAGTGGTGGCGAAGAACTTGTTACCCTCGTAGAAAGGCTTCAGTTCAAGGCGCAGCGTGGAGTCCTTCGCCTTCACCTGCTTGCTCATCACATTCTCGATGGAATCGAGGAAAGCCTCCTGGTCTTTCATCGGCAACTTGTAGAGTCCCATGCTGTCAAGCTTTGCCGTAACATCCTCCTGACTAACCATGAATGACACGAACATATTTTCATTTGGCAGTTCCTCGGCATAGCTCTTGGCATAGAAGCCGTTGAGCATGTAGTCGTGCTCCACGGTGGAATGGCTGCGGATGGCCTCAAAACCGCAGTGGTGATTGGTAAACACCAGTCCGTCGGCCGAGACCACCACTCCCGAGCAATAGCCCGAGAAGTTAACAACTGCATTCTTGATAGCGTTTGGTGCAGAGTAGATGCCGCTATACGGCACGGTGAATCCTTCTGCCTGCATCTGTCCGTAGACTGCCTGTGGAAGATTGTAGAGGGTCCACATTCCCTCATCGGCATTTGCCGATACGGTTGCCAGTGCTGCGGCAACTCCAATCAATAGTTTTCTCATATTTTTTAAATTTTGAATTTTGAGTTACGAATTTTGAA
>JAUNSB010000141.1:0-6945 GCA_030539375.1 Prevotella sp. | reverse complement strand
TCATTTTTTTTCGTAACTTTGCATCCTAAATATTTAGGATAATTGTTATGGAGAACTATCAAGTGCAAACCCAAAGGCAGGAGCAACAGCTTAGGCAGATACAAACCACTACCCAACAGCAGGTTATTGTATCGCAGTTGATGGAAATGCCCATAAACAAACTGCTTGACGAGGTGAACGCCGAACTTGACGACAATCCTGCACTTGAAATAGACTCCTCACAAGAATACACACAACAAGAGCACTATGACGAACAGCACAGCGATGATGCCGACAACGATGACTTTGAGGCACAAAACGAGCGCGAGGAACGGCAGTCGGCTTTTGAAGCAGCTCTTGCAAATATAGGACGCGACGATGAGGAACTGCCTGTTTACGGCAGCCGTAACACCAGTGAGCAGCATGAAGAAATAGTCTACGGTGAGGAAAAATCATTCTACTCACTCATGGAAGAACAGATAGGCGAGCTGAACATCAACGACGACGAGCGCACAATAATGGAATATCTCATAGGCTCGCTCGATGACGACGGACTGTTGCGCAAAGATCTGGACGCAATTTCAGATGAGCTCGCCATATACCACTCCACAGATATAAGCACAGAAGAATTGAAACGGCTTCTGTCAATGTTACAGACATTCGACCCTGCAGGCATTGGAGCGCAGTCGCTGCAAGAATGTCTGTTGCTGCAAATAGAACGACGCCCTGACTCAACCATGAAAAAACTGATGAACACAGTAATACAGAAGTATTTCGACCAGTTCATGAAAAAGGATTGGAACACCATAAAGAGCAAGATGAAGCTAAACGATGTTCAGGCAGAATACCTGAATAAGGAACTGTGCAAGCTCAATCCCAAACCTGGTGCCACCATGAGTGAGATCGTGGGACGAAACATAGAACAGATAACTCCCGATGCCATTATCGACACCAACGATGACGGAACCATAACATTTACACTCAACAACAGTAACATACCGCACCTGCAGGTGTCATCATCGTTTACAGACACCTTGGAGCAATATAAGAATCAACTGCATTCCATAGACAATGATTCGAAAACTCACCGACGGAACTCAATGCGTGAAGGACTGCTCTATACCCGCCAAAAGGTGGAACAGGCACAGATGTTCATGTTTGCACTCAACAAGCGGCAGGAGACTCTTACAAAAGTACTGAAAGCAATAATACACTGGCAGCACGACTTTTTTGTGGACGGTGACGAGGCTTCACTACACCCAATGGCACTGAAAAACATCGCTGATATAACCGGCATCAACATATCAACAGTGTCGAGAGTGTGCAACAGCAAATATGTGCAGACAAGATGGGGAATATTCCCGTTGCGCCACTTCTTCACCTTCAGTGTGAAGACCGAAAATGGCAACGACGTGTCGCAGCGACATATAAAAGAGGTATTGCAGGAGCTGGTGAACAATGAGGACAAGAATCACCCGCTTGACGATAAATCACTCACAGATGCACTGGCAGCAAAAGGGCTGAGCATAGCACGCCGAACAGTGTCAAAATATCGCGAACAGTTAGGAATACCCCCCGCACGGCTCAGAAGATAAGAAAATATACTGACATTCAAAAAATATATAAAAAGAACACCATCATGTTAAAACAAAAAGACCTTATATATGCAGCCCGGCTCATAAGTCTTGTGTTCACACCATTCTATCTGCCGATAGTTGGACTCATTGTGCTGTTTTGGTTCAGTTATCTCAGTCTGCTGCCATGGAGCTACAAACTGTTGGTGCTCACTGTCGTATATATTTTCACCATTCTTCTGCCCACAACCATCATTCATCTGTACCGCCGATACCACGGATGGACACTGATAGAGTTCGGACAGCGCGAACGGCGAATGATTCCATACGCCATATCCATTGCCTGCTACTTCACCTGTGTATATATAATGGACTCAATACACATCCCGCACTTCATGAGCAATATAGTTACTGTAGCACTGTTTCTGCAAATACTCTGTGCACTCATAAATGTATGGTGGAAAATAAGCACCCACACTGCAGCAATAGGAGCCATGACCGGTGCGCTCTTTGCATTCGCCGAAATATTTGCCTTCAATCCTGTATGGTGGTTCTGCCTGATGATTATAATCGCCGGACTGCTTGGCACAAGCCGCATGGTGTTGCGCCAGCACACACTGTCGCAAGTGATTGTGGGATATATTATAGGTATATTTACCGGAGCACTGGGAATTGTGTATATTTAAAATTACGAATTTTTAATTACGAATTATAAATTGTTCTCGCTTCGCTGCGATGAAAAATTATTAAATTATGAATTAAATAAATTATGAATCCAACAGTAAGCATTATCATGGGCAGCACCAGCGACCTGCCCGTAATGGAAAAAGCCTGCAAACTGCTCGACGAGATGCAGGTGCCATTTGAAGTAAACGCACTTTCAGCCCACCGCACACCCGATGCCGTGGAAGAGTTTGCACGTACAGCCAAGGACAGAGGCATTCGCGTTATCATTGCCGGAGCAGGCATGGCTGCCGCCTTGCCTGGAGTGATTGCAGCAAGCACTACAATTCCTGTAATAGGTGTGCCCATCAAGGGTATGCTCGACGGACTTGATGCCATGCTAAGCATCATCCAGATGCCTCCAGGCATTCCTGTTGCCACTGTGGGAGTGAACGGTGCTCAGAATGCAGCAATACTGGCTGTTCAGATGCTCGCACTCTCTGATGAGCCGCTTGCAGCACGTCTTGCTGAATACAAGTCTGGTCTGAAGGCAAAGATTGAGAAGGCAAACAAGGAACTTGCCGAGGTGAAATACCAATATAAGGTAAACTAAAACCACAACCGACATGCCAAATATGTTCAACTATGTGCGCCGCGAGTCATCACCCGTTCAGGTTGGCGACATTACCATAGGCGGTAATGCTCAAATTCGCATACAGTCGATGACAACCACCAACACCAACGACACAGAAGGATCGGTGGCACAGGCTGAAAGAATTATTGATGCCGGCGGCGAGCTGGTAAGACTCACAACCCAGGGAGTGCGCGAGGCAAAGAATATGAAGAACATCAATGCTCTGCTCCGCTCTCACGGCTACAACACTCCGCTGGTGGCTGACGTACATTTCAATCCTAATGTGGCTGATGTTGCCGCACTATACTGTGAGAAAGTACGCATTAACCCAGGCAACTATATTGACCCGGCACGCACCTTCAAGCATCTCGAATACACCAATGAAGAATATGCTGAAGAATTGCAGAGACTTGACGACCGGCTTGTGCCTTTACTTAACATCTGTAAAGAGCATAACACTGCCATTCGCATTGGTGTAAATCACGGCTCACTTTCCGACCGCATAATGTCGCACTACGGCGACACTCCTGCCGGAATAGTGGAGAGCTGCATGGAATTTCTTCGTATCTGCAAGCGTGAGAATTTCAACAATGTAGTGATATCCATAAAGGCAAGCAACACCGTTGTGATGGTGCAGTCGGTACGTCTGCTGGTACAGCAGATGGAAAAGGAAAACATGAACTATCCGCTGCATCTTGGAGTGACAGAGGCAGGAGAGGGCGAGGACGGCCGTATAAAGAGTGCTGTAGGCATAGGTGCACTGCTGTCCGACGGAATTGGCGACACCATCCGTGTGTCGCTCTCAGAAGAACCAGAGGCGGAAATCCCCGTGGCAAAGAGTCTTGTAGACTATATTACAGCCAGGGCACAGCACACTCCTATACCGGCAGAATCTTATCCGGGTTTCTGTTACGAACAGCCACAGCGCCGCAAGACCCATGCCGTGGGAAATATCGGCGGCAACAACGTGCCTGTGGTAATTGCCCCACAGACTTCGGACGAAATTAAACCCGACTATGTGTTTGCATCAGAAAACTATCTGCTCTCGGCATCGGGCGAAAAGTGTCCGCTATTTTCCCACACAGCCATGCCGCTGATAGGCACAAGCAACACAGAGATTAAGTTCCTGGTGTTGCAATATGGCGTGAACACTGAAGAATATTCCGCATGTCTGAAAGCTCATCCCGAAGTGGTGGTAGTGGCTGTAAGCAATCACAAGAACCGTGTGGGCGAACTGCGTGCCCTTATTCACGAAATGACTGCTGCGGGCATTACCAATCCTGTAGTGGTGGCACAGATGTACCGTCACAGTGCAGAGGAGAAAGAAATGTTTCAGCTGGAGGCTGCCGCCGATATGGGAGCACTGATGTTCGACGGACTGGTTGACGGCATCTGGCTGCTCAACGACGGCACCCTGACTGCCGACGACATTGCCGCAACATCGTTTGCAATACTTCAGGCTGGACGGCTTCGCACAACCAAGACAGAATACATCTCTTGTCCAGGATGCGGGCGTACTCTTTACGACCTGCGTTCTACCATTGCACGCATCAAGGCTGCCACCAGCCATCTTAAACATCTCAAGATTGGAATTATGGGATGTATAGTCAACGGTCCCGGTGAGATGGCTGACGCTGACTACGGTTATGTGGGAGCGGGCAGAGGCAAAATTTCACTTTACCGCAAAAAGGAATGTGTACTTAAAAATATTCCCGAGGAAGAAGCGGTGGAAAAACTGCTTGAACTCATAGCTAATGATGAGAAAAACAAGTAATTATCTAAAATAAATAAATTTTTATTTAAAATAAAATGTAAAGATGCGCGCAAACGTTTGCGTGCATTTTTTTATAAAAATCCTTTGATATATGTCAATTTATGTTTACCTTTGCACTCGTAAAAAATAATATGAACAAACTACAGACTATATATATGCACATTTTTGGTTTTTCGTCACGCTGTTGATAGCGGCATCGAATAACATTCCATTAAAAAAGATTTCATCCATTCTTTTGTTGTTGGGTGGTGCCGTGACGGCACCGCCCATCTTTTTTAGTGTTTTCTTTATATTTCTTCAAGAACTATCAGAAAGAGATTCACACTCTTGTCTTTTTTAAGCTCCACACTGCCTTCAACCTCAGCAGTAATGATGTTTCCCGTGCCTGCGGTCTTGGTATCGTTTATTTTTATACTGCCCGTCTCAGTATCGCCAAACACAAGAGTCATCTTCATCTTCTTGCTTGTAGTGAACTTTATTGATGTGCTTGATTCCATTTTCAGACACACTGTGTATGTCTTTCCTCCAAATGTAGCAGATCCTTTGCTGGTAGAGTAACTTCCATTGACTGTGAAAATGTTGCTCGACGGAGCTTTGTTCATAAAGTCACACACCACGGCACCCTCGGCAATATTGCCGGGATTGTCAGGGGTATCCGGGTCGGGATTATCAGGGATATCTCCACCACCACTAACTTCTTCACCAAACACTCCTATAAGTTCTGATTTATAGTTCTGCAGAGCAGACTTAAGAGCCGTGTTGACACCATAGCTGGCATCATCGGCTGAGTTGTTGAAAGTCCACTTAAAATCACCGTGATTCATTCGTCCCGCACCGTAAAATCCAGTTACAGCCATAGGCACATCAACGGCTGGCAACGCATCATAATTGTGCATTACCGCATCATTGGTGTCAAAATTGTTGTATGTCGTGCCGCCCTGTTTTGCCAATACCACACTTGGCACCTGCTCGTCGCGTGTCGCAGCCTCATAGCAGTCAAACTCTGTGTTGTTGTCGCTATATGTCACAGGTCTGTATGACGAAGCCTTGACGGCAGGATATTCTGCGTAGATATTTCCGAAACTCTTTATCACGCCTCCATCCTCACTCGAAAAAGTTCCTTTGCCGCCTTTTATGTCACTGCCCTGCATTGATATGAGCATAGGATATTTTGAATTGCGGTAATAGTTGTTCTCCACAAACACACTGCTGCCCATAGTAGAGCCCACACCATACTTCGACACACCGTCGTAGTAATTGTTCCAAACATGCACGCTCATGGTGCGGACACGGGGATGGCGGGAGTCTGAATGGTCAAACCAGTTGTGGTGATAGTCTATGTAACTGTCAGTGGTCTCACTGCCCATACCGCAAAGCGATGCCTTACCCGAATCCCACAAGTGATTGTAACTGTATGTCTGGTGACTTGATTTTGCTTTCACGTCAATGGTGCCGTCGCCTTTTGCCTGGTCGGAGTCACTGCCGGCATTGCCGTAAAACAGGTCGAGATTGTGCACCCATGAGTATTGGTTGTCAGTGTCAAGACTTACACAGTCATCTTTGCAAAGCATCACGGCAAAGTTGCGGAGCTCAGTATAACGCGTGGCACGGCAGAGTATGCCAAAGCCCCAAATACCAGCATCATCGCCAACTCCCTCAAGCGTGACGCCGTTTTCAGTGGTATTTTTTATCTGCAGACCCTCAGCGTCGCTTCCCCACATGCTTTGTGGAAACTCATTGCTTGTTATGGTACCGATGATACGCACACATATCGGCACGCTTAGATTTTTCAACGACTGCTCTGACAATACATTCTGCAAACCTGTATATGTGGCGCTTTTTATTGAGTTCTGTCCCTTTACGGCTGTATATGTCACTTTATCCACATTGTTCTTTGTGACATACAGCACTATTGTTCCTGCCTTCAGTGTTCCGTCGGCGTTGTATGCTCCAGGCGTTGTCTTACCCTGAAACGCAAACCCTGAGCGATCATAATTCATTACTGTAATCGCAGTCACAGTATTTGCATTGTCTGTCATTTCCTTGCCATCGGCAACAGGCACAACCTTCAGCTCATAGTTGCCGCCAGCCATCAATCCCAAAGCGTCGGCTCTGCCGTAGCTTCCGTAATTGCGCACAAGCATGTCGTCAATCTTCGTGAAATCACCATACTTACCACCCTTTACATATATATTATAAGATGCGGCGCCGTCAAACAGTTTCCAAGTCACGTATGCGCTTTCCTTCCAACCCTTGGCGGTAATTATCTCCACCTTGTCGGCACTGTTGGTAAACAGCCCGCTCTTGCTGTCCTCCAAAGC
>JAUNSB010000031.1:0-40041 GCA_030539375.1 Prevotella sp. | reverse complement strand
AACTGACAGCACATCAGCAAAATGCTCGCTCTTCCTCCTTGGAAGTAGGATTTACTACATCCGGCATCGTCATCGCTGTGCTTTCGCTGCTGCACTGTCATTTAGGACTCTCGTAACGGAAAGTCATGAATAATGCAGGTTAAAGTTAACTTACTTCACCGTATAACGGCCGTTATACGGTGAAGTCAATATGGTTTTGTGATATTGACACTCTGTTTAACACCTTAATTATATATATATTCGTGGAGTTTTGTAGTTGAAAATGTACAAAACTCAATAATCTAAACAGGTTTTAAAGCCCTAAAAACTGCACACTGCAAAACATGTGTGCGCAATTTTGAAGAAAAAAGATTAAAAAAGCATTAAATACATACCGAATAATTGTATTTTTGGGATAAAAAGGATTAACTTTGCAGAGAAATTGAACAATGTTCCTGTAATAAGCACCAAAATAGCGCAGGGAGAGATATTGTTCATTTGAGACAGAAAAATTATAGATCTATAAAAAAATATGTTTGAAAATTTAAGTGACAGATTAGAGCGCTCGTTTAAAATTCTGAAGGGCGAAGGCAAGATAACCGAGATAAACGTGGCGGAGACACTGAAGGATGTACGCCGCGCTCTGTTGGATGCCGATGTGAATTATAAGGTGGCAAAGCAGTTCACCGACCAGGTGAAGCAGAAGGCAATGGGCATGAACGTGCTCACGGCAGTGAAGCCGAGCCAGCTGATGGTGAAGATAGTACACGATGAGCTGGCGCAGCTCATGGGTGGCAAGGCTGCCGAGTTCAACACCAAGGGCCATCCTGCAGTGGTGCTTATGGCTGGTCTCAACGGTGCCGGTAAAACCACTCTCTCGGGCAAGCTCGCTTTGTATCTTAAGAACCAGAGACACCAGAAGCCTCTGCTTGTTGCCTGTGACGTCTACCGTCCTGCCGCCGTGGAGCAGTTGCGTGTGCTTGCCGAGCAGATTGGCGTGCCGATGTACTGCGAGCTTGACAGTAAAGACCCTGTGAAGATAGCCCTCAACGGTATTCAGGAGGCAAAAGCGAAGGGCAACGACGTGGTGATTGTGGATACTGCCGGCCGTCTTGCCATCGACGAGGCTCTGATGCAGGAGATAACCAACATCAAGAACGCCATCACCCCTGACGAGACACTCTTCGTTGTGGATGCCATGACCGGTCAGGATGCCGTGAACACCGCAAAGGAGTTTAACACGCGCCTGGACTTCGACGGTGTGGTACTTACAAAGCTCGACGGTGACACCCGCGGCGGTGCTGCTCTCTCGATACGCAACGTTGTAGACAAACCTATAAAGTTTGTGGGTACGGGTGAGAAGATGGAAGCCCTCGATGTGTTCCATCCGGAGCGTATGGCTGACCGAATACTCGGCATGGGCGACATTGTGAGCCTTGTGGAGCGTGCACAGATGCAGTTCGACGAGAAAGAGGCAAAGAAACTGGAGCAGAAAATCAAGAAGAACAAGTTTGACTTCAACGATTTCATGAACCAGATTCAGCAGATAAAGAAGATGGGTAACATAAAGGATCTTGCAGCCATGATTCCAGGTGTGGGCAAGGCAATAAAGGACATTGATATAGACGACAACGCATTCAAGAGCATTGAGGCAATCATCCAGAGCATGACCCCCAAGGAGCGCACCAATCCCGAAATCATCAACCAGAGCCGCCGCGTGAGAATAGCCAAAGGCTCTGGCACCAACATACAGGAGGTGAACAAGTTGCTGAAGCAGTTTGACCAGATGCGCAAGATGATGAAGATGATGACTGGTATGAGCAACAGCAAGATGATGCAGATGGCTGCTGCCATGAAGGGGATGAAGGGTGGCATGCCGAAGATGTAATATATATAAATAAGGAGTAACGAAATTACTCCTAACTATTAAAAATAGAAACAAAATGCAACTGATAGACGGAAAACAGACAGCGGCACAGATAAAACAGGAGATTGCCGAGGAAGTGAGGCAGATTGTTGCCGCAGGAGGCAAGCAACCTCATCTGGCGGCGGTGCTTGTAGGTCACGACGGCGGTTCGGAGACCTATGTAAAGAACAAGGTGCTGGCATGTGAGGCGTGCGGCTTCAAGTCGACACTGATAAGATATGAGGATGATGTCACAGAAGAGGAACTGCTGGAGTGTGTTGACAAGCTCAACCGCGATGCCGATGTAGACGGCTTCATCGTGCAGTTGCCGCTGCCCGGGCACATTGACGAGCAGAAGATAATCGAGGCAATCGACTACCGCAAGGATGTTGACGGATTCCATCCCATCAATGTGGGTCGTATGGCAATCGGTCTGCCGTGCTTCATCTCCGCCACACCACTTGGCATTGTCACTCTGCTGAAACGCTATGGCATAGAGACATCGGGCAAGAAGTGCGTGGTGCTGGGACGCAGCAACATCGTGGGCAAGCCAATGGCACAGCTGATGATGCAGAAGCAATACGGCGACGCTACAGTGACCGTGTGCCACAGCCATTCAAAGGATTTGAAAAAAGAGTGCCGCGAGGCGGATATAATCATAGCCGCCATAGGACAGCCCGACTTTGTGACCGCTGACATGGTGAAGGACGGAGTGGTGATAGTTGACGTAGGCACCACCCGTGTGCCGGATGCTACACGCAAGAGCGGATTCAGGCTCAACGGCGACGTAAAGTTCGACGAGGTGGCTCCAAAGTGCTCATACATCACTCCTGTACCCGGAGGTGTCGGTCCTATGACCATCTGCTCGCTGATGAAAAATACTCTCGCCGCTGGCAAGAAGGAGTATTATAAATGAAGAGTGAAGAATGACTGCTGAGGACTATTATAAGTTGGGCAATGAGTGCCGTAAGAACGGCAACTGGCAGGATGCCATCAACAACTATATGCGTGCCTCGGAGCTCGACCCCGGCAGCCCAGCTGTATATGCCAAGCAGATGCTGGACGATATAATGAATTATTATAACAAGGATTGCTACAATCCTTGAACGCAATAATACAAACGACAATGAGTAAGATAAAAGGTACAATCATTGTGGATACAAACCGCTGCAAGGGGTGTGAGCTTTGTATAGTGGCTTGCCCGCAGAATGTCATAACACTGGCAAAAAAGGTAAACGCAAGCGGATACAATTATGCAGTGATGAGCGGTGAGGGGTGCATTGGCTGCGCATCGTGCGGCATCGTATGTCCCGACGGCTGTATCACTGTGTATAGGAAAGTTGACAAGTAGATAAGTTGATGAGTTGTCAACTCATCAACTCGTCAACTAAAAAAATATAATTATGGCAGAACAACAGGAAGTAACACTGATGAAAGGCAACGAGGCAATAGCCCGTGCAGCCATACGCTGCGGCGTGGACGGATTCTTTGGATACCCCATTACGCCACAGAGCGAGATTATAGAGACTCTGGCACTCGACAAGCCATGGGAGACCACCGGTATGGTGGTTTTGCAGGCTGAGAGCGAGGTGGCGGCAATAAACATGGTTTATGGAGCGGCTGGAGCCGGCAAGCGTGCATTCACATCGTCGTCAAGCCCGGGAGTGGCACTGATGCAGGAGGGAATATCCTACATGGCTGGAGCAGAGATACCTGGAGTGGTGGTCAACGTATCGCGCGGAGGTCCGGGACTGGGCACCATACAGCCATCGCAGGCAGACTACATGCAAGCCACACGTGGCGGCGGCAACGGCGATTACAAGGTGATTGTACTTGCACCATATTCGGTGCAGGAGATGGCAGACTTTGTTGACCTCGCCTTCACGCTTGCTTTCAGATACCGAATGCCGGCAATGATTCTTGCCGACGGCGTGATAGGTCAGATGATGGAACCTGTGGTGATGCCGCCCTACAAGCCGCGCCGCACGGAAGAGGAGATAATGAAAGAATGCCCGTGGGCTACAATGGGGCGCACAGCCTGCCGCCAGCCCAACATTCTGACATCGCTTGAACTTCAGGCGGAGAAAATGGAGCAGCACAATATTGAGCTACAGAAGAAGTACCGGCGTGTGGAAGAAAATGAAGTGAGATACGAAGCAACATTGTGTGATGATGCCGACTATATAATAGTGGCTTTCGGCTGTGCGGCACGTATAGCGCAGAAAACTGTAAGCGATGCGAGAAAAGACGGCGTGAAAATAGGATTGTTCCGCCCCATCACCCTATGGCCGTTTCCTTCAACAGCACTCAACGAACTGGCGAAGGGCAAGAAAGGAATACTCGTGGCAGAAATCAATGCAGGACAAATGGTACAGGACGTGAAGCTGTCGGTGCGTGGCGACATTGCCATCGAACAGTTTGGCCGCCTTGGTGGTATCGTGCCTGAACCGGCAGAGATATACGAGGCATTGAAAACAATGATGAAAAACTAAGAAATAAAGGCAACAATGAACAACGATATTGTTTCACCCGAGAATATGGTGTACCACAAGCCGGCACTGCTCAACGATGTGCCGATGCACTATTGCCCGGGCTGCTCGCACGGAGTGGTTCATAAACTTGTGGCTGAGGTGATTGAGGAAATGGGCATGCAGGACAAGGCTGTAGGCGTGTGTCCTGTGGGATGTGCCGTGTTTGCCTACCGCTATCTTGACATCGACTGGCAGGAGGCTGCCCACGGACGTGCTCCGGCAGTTGCCACGGGAATAAAGCGGCTGTGGAACGACCGGCTGGTGTTCACCTATCAGGGCGACGGCGACCTGGCGTGCATAGGTACTTGTGAGACCATACACGCCCTTAACCGTGGCGAAAACATCGCCATCATCTTCATCAACAACGCCATCTACGGTATGACCGGCGGACAGATGGCTCCCACCACCCTCATGGGACAAAAGACATCTACATGTCCATACGGCCGCCAGGCAGACCTGCACGGCTATCCGCTCAACATCACCGATATTGCCGCAGGGCTGGAGGGCACATGCTATGTGACCCGCCAAAGCGTGGAGTCGGTGGCTGCAATACGCAGTGCCAAGCGCGCCATACGCAAGGCTTTCGAAGCATCGATGGCCGGCAAGGGCTCATCGCTGGTGGAGATTGTGAGTACATGCAACAGCGGATGGAAAATGTCGCCGGTGCAGGCAAACGAATGGCTGAAGGAGCACATGCTGGAGCATTATCACAAGGGAGACTTGAAAGATGAAGTTTAGTGTTCAGTGTTTAGTTTTTAGTTATTAGTTATGACAAAAGAAATAATTATAAGCGGTTTTGGAGGACAGGGAGTGCTCTCAATGGGCAAAATCTTAGCCTATTCAGGACTTATGGAGGGCAAGGAAGTGACATGGATGCCTGCATACGGACCGGAGCAGCGCGGCGGCACAGCCAATGTCACGGTGATAGTGAGCGACGAGAAGGTGTCGTCGCCAATTCTGAGCACCTACGACATAGCCATTGTGCTCAATCAGCCCTCGCTCGACAAGTTTGAACCGAAGGTGAAGCCTGGCGGCATACTTATTTATGACGGCTACGGCATAATAAACCCTCCCGCACGCACCGACATAAATGTTTACCGTATAGACGCAATGGACAAGGCTGCTGAAATGCGCAACGCAAAGATATTCAATATGATAGTTCTTGGCGGTCTGCTCAAAATCTGCCCCGTGGTGCACAGCGACGGAGTGGAAAAAGCATTATACAAAACGCTGCCGGAGCGACACCATAAACTTATACCGCTCAACATGCAGGCGATTACAGCCGGAGGAGAAATAATAGAGCAGCAAACGTGCTGAAAAACTAAGTTCTGTTAAAAAATACTGCTGAATTGCAGTCATATCAGTTTTTTTTCGTAACTTTACACGCTATTTGTACACTCATGTGCAAACGGCACGGGAAAAGAAAATAAAAAAAACTATATATGCAATTCAAATGGAACAAAGAAACAGCCACGCCCGAGCGGCAGGAACAAGCTAAGGAGCTTGCCGACAAGATAGGGATGAACCCCATACTTGCCAGCCTGCTCATCAGACGGGGCATAAAGACGGAATCGGCGGCAAAGCGCTTTTTCCGCCCTATGCTCAACGAACTTATCGACCCGTTCCTGATGAACGACATGGACGTGGCGGTAGACCGGCTCAACGACGCTATGGGGCGCAAGGAGCGCATCATGGTATACGGTGACTACGATGTAGACGGATGTACTGCCGTGGCATTGGTATACAAGTTCTTACAGCAGTTTTACTCAAACATTGAGTATTATATTCCCGACCGCTATGACGAGGGGTATGGCGTGAGCCACAATGCCATCGACTTTGCCCACGAAAAAGGTATAAAGCTTATTATCGTGCTCGACTGCGGCATCAAGGCATTTGAAGAAATTGCCTACGCAAAAAGCCTCGGCATCGACTTTATCATCTGCGACCATCATGAGCCTGATGACGAAGACCTGCCAGTGGCTGTGGCAACACTCAATCCCAAGCGCCACGACTCCACCTATCCTTTCAAGCATCTTTCGGGCTGCGGCGTAGGCTTCAAGCTCATGCAGGCGTTTGCAAAGAACAACGGGCTGCCGTTTTCAAAGCTTATTCCGCTGCTTGACTTGTGCGTGGTCAGTATAGCCAGCGACATTGTGCCTGTGGAGGGTGAGAACCGCATTCTGGCATTCCACGGGCTGAAGCAGCTGAACCAGAATCCTTCGGTGGGACTGAAAGCCATCATTGATGTTTGCGGACTCACTGGCAAGGAGCTGAACATGAACGATATTGTGTTCAAAATCGGACCGCGCATCAATGCTTCAGGACGCATGCAGAACGGAAAGGAGGCTGTGGAACTGCTCGTGGAGCGCGACATTACCAAGGCTCTCATGGATGCCGACCGTATAAACGGCTACAACGAGATGCGCAAGGATGTTGACAAGCAGATGACCGAAGAGGCAAACAGGATTGTGGAGCGGCTGGAGGGACAGCAGCACCTGCAGTCGATAGTGCTCTATGATGAGGGATGGAAGAAAGGAGTGATAGGCATTGTGGCATCCCGCCTGTCGGAAATCTATTATCGTCCCACCATCGTTATGACTATCATTGACGGAGTGGCTACAGGGTCGGCGCGCTCGGTGGCTGGTTTCGACATCTATGATGCACTGAAGAGCTGTCGCGACCTGCTCGACAACTTTGGAGGCCACACCTATGCCGCCGGACTGTCGATGCAGAGCAAGAACATACCTGAGTTCTGCCGCCGTTTCCAGCAGTATGTAAAGGATCATATCAATGAGGAGCAGAGCCAGCCGCAACTCAACATAGAGGCAACGCTCGACTTCAAGGACATAACCAAGAAACTGCTTTCCGACCTCAAGAAGTTCATGCCCCACGGACCATGCAACCCCAAGCCGATATTCTGCACCGAGAATGTCTACGACTATGGAACGAGCAAGGTGGTGGGACGGCATCAGGAGCACATCAAGCTGGAGCTTGTTGACAGCAAGTCGTCGAACGTGATGAACGGCATTGCCTTCGGACAGAGCGCGTTTGCACGCTATATAAAGAGCAAACACAGTTTCGACATTGCCTACGTGATAGAGGAAAACAGCTACAAGCGCGGCGAGGTGCAGTTACAGATAGAAGACATTAAACCGGGTGAGCAGTAACTATAACAAGATACTTAAAAGATACTGGGGCTACGATAGTTTCCGCGGCATACAGGAAGACATCATTAAAAGCATCTGCAGCGGAAACGACACCCTGGGACTGATGCCTACCGGCGGCGGAAAGTCAATTACTTTTCAAGTGCCGGCATTGGCAATGGACGGTGTGTGCGTGGTAATCACACCGCTCATAGCCCTGATGAAAGACCAGGTGCTCAACCTGCGCAAGCGAGGCATAAAGGCAGCCGCTATCTACTCGGGCATGACCCGCGACACCATCATCACCACAATGGAGAACGCAATCTTCGGCGCGGTTAAGATTCTGTATGTGTCGCCGGAGCGCCTCACCTCGGAGACCTTTCTCAAAAAACTCTCGCATGTAAAGGTGAGTCTCCTCACCATCGACGAAGCCCACTGCATAAGCCAGTGGGGCTACGACTTCCGCCCGTCGTATCTCAGGATAGGAGAGATACGCAGGCTGTTTCCCCGCGTGCCTGTCCTGGCACTCACAGCCACCGCCACTCCGCCTGTGGTGAGTGACATCCAGCAGCGTCTCGGATTTAAGACCGAGAATGTGTTCCGCATGAGCTTTGAGCGCAAGAATCTGGCTTACGTGGTGCGCAACACCGATGACAAATATCATGAGCTGCTGCATATTCTCAGCAGTGTGGACGGCAGTGCCATCGTCTACGCCCGCAGCCGCAAGCGCACCAAGGAAATGGCGCAGCAGCTGGCTGCCGACGGCGTGAGCGCAACGTTCTATCATGCCGGACTGGAACTGGGTGAGAAAGACAAGCGTCAGAAATCGTGGATAGCCGATGAGACGCGCGTGATTGTTGCCACCAACGCTTTTGGCATGGGCATCGACAAGCCCGACGTGAGAGTGGTCATACACATTGACTGCCCTGACAGCATCGAAGCATATTTTCAGGAAGCCGGACGTGCCGGGCGCGACGGCAAGAAAGCCTACGCCATACTCCTTTACAACAACAACGACCGCGCAAAGCTGACAAGGCGAATCGCCGACACCTTTCCGGAAAAAGACTATATAAGAAAGGTGTATGAGCATCTGGCATATTACTATCAGGTGGGCGTAGGCTCGGGCTACGGCGTGACGTTTGAGTTCGACATTGCACGCTTTTGTCAGGTGTTCAGGCATTTTCCCGTGCCGGTGGACTCTGCCCTCACCATCCTGTCGAGGGCGGGCTATATTGATTACACTGAAAATCAGGACACTCAGGCGCGTGTGCATTTCCTCGTAGAGCGCGACCAGCTCTACCGTCTTAGCGGCAACAGCGAGCTTGAGGACAAGGTGATTGTCACTCTGCTCCGCAATTATGGCGGACTGTTCAGCGACTTTGGCTATATCAGCGAGGATTTTGTGGCAGCACAGCTTGGCATGAAGAAACACGAGCTGTATCAGGTGCTGCGTGCGCTCCACATCAAGCACATCATAAATTTCATTCCCGAAAAGAGCACTCCGTATATCCGGTACACTCAGCGGCGTGAGGATTCAGAGTATCTTGTATTTCCGAAGGAAGTGTATGAGGAGCGCCTTGAGCGATACAAGGCACGGATAGAATCCATGCTGCAATATGCCACAGGCTCTGACACCTGCCGCAGCCAGATGCTTCTGGAATATTTTGGAGAGAGCGGTGCCAAGCCTTGCATGCAGTGTGATGTATGCATTGCCGCCAAAAAGGACGGTATGTTCAGGGCTGACTGCAATCATGCCGAACAGCAGATTATGGATGTGCTCAACGACAGGCAGCCGCATCCGCTCACAGACCTGCTGGCGCTCAGTCTGCCGACAATGGTTCTTGACACTGCCTTGAAACATCTGCTTGACGAAGAGACGATAGCGGTTGAGGACGGAATGGTGACAGTACTTTAACCGGGAGTCTTCTCTGATGCTATAATAAGGTTCAACTCTCCGTAGCTCACCTGTCCGCTGAGTGAGTTAAAGGCTTCTTTCAGCGACCTGTGGTTTTCAAGAGCCTTCTTGCCAAGGATGATGTGCTCTATGGGCATCAGTTCGCTGAGCTCAATCTCACCTGCCTGTACATATCTCACAAGATGGCTGTTGACCGTGCTTACCGCCAGTTGCCTTATCATCGCAATCTCTGCCGGAGTCTTGCCCTCCTTGTACAACTGATATGAAATCTCGTGTGTGGGTATCTTTGGCGCTTTCGGCTCCTTTGCCTTCTTCTCACGCTTCTTTTTCGGCTCACTGTCTTCATCGCCGATAAGATACACCGCCTTGTGGCGCAGATAATCGTTGACATAGAATCCCGCCGCCGATGAGTGCTGCATGATTTTTATCTTCACCGTCACCTCGCGCACCAGGTTTTCCACCGCTTCGGCAAGCCGCTTTTTCAGGTCCTTGTTGTCGGTTGCCGGACTGGTCTTGCGTGCCAGTTCCAACAGCGGCTGCAGCTTGTTTGCAAATATCACAGCTCCTTTCTTCACCTGCTCCTGCAACACATCGTCCGAGGCATAGCCTTCTCCTGCCGTGATGCGAGGCACAGCCCATGCCACAAACTTCTGTGCCTTGGGCATAATCTCCGAAGAAAACAGCTGCTGCTGTCCGGCGTATGCTTCGATAAAGTCCTGCTGACGGCGGAAATTATAGGAAATGATGCTGTACACACTGTTAAGGTGGTGCAGCATGTCGTCAAATCCGAACAGTTCTTTTATTAGAGTGCAGAAATAGTCGCGCTTCAACTCTTCCATCTGCCCGTTGTCGGGTATATGGTTGGGAATATCGTCAGTATATGCCGTCACGGCGCTGTCGCTGATGATGGCATTAGGTGCAATGGGCGCGCTGAGCACGATGCCCTCAAGAGTCTTGCAGCGCGACAGAGCCACGTATGTCTGTCCGTGGGAGAACGACCACTGTACATCAATTATTGCACGGTCGAAAGTCAGTCCCTGGCTCTTGTGTATGGTTATCGCCCACGCCGTCTTCACAGGAAACTGCGTAAACGTGCCTTCCAGCTGCTCGGTTATCTCTTTTGTCTCCTCGTTCAGAACATAGCGGTTGTTCTCCCATGTCTCCCTGCCAACCTCTATCTCGGTGCCGTTGTCGCTGTCCGTCACGGTGAATCCGTCTTCGGTAAATCTTGTGATGGTGCATATCATGCCGTTGTAGTAGCGGTGTCCGCCCGATGAGTCGTTTTTCACAAACATCACCTGCGCCCCCACCTTCAGCGTTAGAGTCTCGTCGGTGGGATATGACAATTCAGGAAACTCGCCCTCAACCGTTGCCTTGAACGTGTATGGCTGTCCCGGCA
Organism: Prevotella sp.; assembly: GCA_030539375.1. Lineage (GTDB taxonomy): Bacteria > Bacteroidota > Bacteroidia > Bacteroidales > Bacteroidaceae > Prevotella. The sequence continues at coordinate 29,168 of JAUNSB010000031.1, read as the reverse complement.
GCATCATCAGTTTCATGCGGTTTATGTCGTGAGCCTTTGCGTTGTGGGTGGTCAGCTGTATGTAGCTGTCGCCTTTTGGCGGCTGGAAGTTTGGTATGTAGCGGCTGTTTAGCTGTGCGAGAGTTTCGGCATCCACCTTGTTTGCGCGTACCTTATTTAATATAGATAGAAAACGCTCGTCGCTCTGACGGTAGACCTGTTTTAGCTCTATTGTGGCATACGGAGTCTGCCGTAGGGCATGGCTGCCGAAAAAGTACATCGTGTCGTAATATTTGCTGAGCATGCTCCACTCATCGTCTTTCACCACGGGGGCAAGCTGCTGCAGGTCGCCGATCATAAGGAGCTGCACGCCGCCAAACGGCAGTCTGCTGCGGCGGAAGCGCCGTAGGGCATCGTCTACGGCATCGAGCAGGTCGGCTCTCACCATTGAAATCTCGTCGATCACCAGCAGGTCGATGCTGCGTATTATGTTTATCTTCTGCTTGCTGAAACGGAAATGGCTCCTTTGGTTGCCCTGAAACGACGAGCCCGGCACAAACGGCGACAGAGGCAGTTGGAAAAACGAATGGATGGTTACTCCCTTGGCATTGACGGCGGCAATACCAGTTGGTGCCACCACAATCATACGCTTGGGCAGCTTCTCCTTCAGTGTACGCAGAAATGTGGTCTTGCCCGTACCCGCCTTTCCTGTAAGAAAAATGTTTATACCGGTGCTTTCCACTATCTGCCATGCCCGGCGCAACTCCTCATTATGTGCCATAAACTAATAATTAATAACTAAATAACTATCTTATCCCTATGAGCTTGTGGGTCTGCAGCGACAGCCGCCACCACGGATGCTGCTTGCAATACTCTATTGCCGCCTTCAGAATCTCCCTGTTGCGCTCCTCGTTGCCAGTATCGCATGGCTGAAGGCTGTATTCCTCAGCCTCTATGCCGTCATATATGTTCATGTCGGTCTTGCCGTCGAACACCACTTTCAGTTCGTCAATGTGCTCAATCCTCAGCTCTGCCTTGTTGCAATAGCCAAACTTTGGCGAGCAGGTCACCCAGTCGGGCTCGCAGCCGTCGGGCAGTGCCTGGGTTCCGTTGGTCTCTATCTGCACCATGCGGTCGCCGTCCTGAAGCCTTTCCACCAGCGACGCCGTTATCTGCAGCGCAGGCTCGCCTCCGGTTATCACCACATGCTGTGCCGGATACTTGTCCACCTCGCGTGCTATCTCTTTCTCGCTCATCTCCGTAAACTGCGTGAAATCGGTGTCGCAGAACGGACATTTCAGATTGCACCCTGCAAGGCGCACAAACACTGCGGGAACGCCTGTGAACGCTCCCTCGCCCTGTAGCGAATAGAATATCTCGTTAATCTTCATTTTTTTAAATTCACAACTCATCCTTCTCAAACGTCACGCTGTTGCCCTCGCTTTCCTCCACATCCACACGGTAACATTCGTCGAACTGTTCGCACACCCACCGCGCTATATTTTCAGCTGTGGGGTTAAAAGGCAGAAGCTCGTTCAGATTACCGTGGTCCAGATAACCGTGAATCTTCTGTTTTATATGGGTGAAATCCACCACCATTCCGTCTGCGTTGAGCGTCTTTGACTTGCAGTACACCGTTATTATCCAGTTGTGTCCGTGCATCTGCCGGCACTTGCTCTCATACGACAAATTGAGCCTGTGGCAGGCGGAAATCTCCAGTCTTTTTCTTACGTAATACATATCATCTTGTTCTTTTCCCTGCAAATGTACGCATAATTTTTGAGACTACCAACATTTTTGGGGTAAAAAATCATCTCGTAAGAAAAATATTCTTACTGTATGCTCTTGCTTATACCTAAAACCTTGATATGACATCTGACGCGCAATGTTATAGTTAAACTTTGTTATTTTTCCGGCAAAATGAGTACAAAAACGGTGAAAAGTTCGTACCTTTGCAAAGAATAGTCCCATAATGGGGGTGTCTTAATCGACACATTATAATATATACAATAGGTTAAGTTTAAGAAAGTAAAGGAAACAGATGAGACAACTTAAGATTCAAAAAAGTATTACCAACCGTTCCAGCGAGGCGCTCGACAAATACCTCGTTGAAATTGGTCGTGCACCGCTTATTTCCATTGATGAAGAGATTGAACTGGCACAGAAAATCCGCAAGGGCGGACGTGAGGCAGAGAAGGCAAAGGAGAAACTTGTCACAGCCAACTTGCGTTTCGTGGTGTCGGTGGCAAAGCAATACCAGCATCAGGGACTGACGCTTACCGACCTTATTGACGAGGGTAACATCGGTCTCATCAAGGCTGCGCAGAAGTTTGACGAGACCCGCGGTTTCAAGTTCATATCATACGCTGTGTGGTGGATTCGCCAGAGCATACTCCAGGCAATAGCCGAGCAGAGCCGCATAGTGCGCCTGCCGCTCAATCAGGTGGGATGTCTGAACAAGATTAACCATGAGATAAACAAGTTTGAGCAGGAGCACCAGCGCCAACCATCGCCACAGGAGCTTGCCGAGATGACCATGATAGAGGAGGACAAGATTGCCCAGAGTCTCATGGCAGACGGTCACCATGTGAGTGTGGACGCGCCGTTCCAGGACGGTGAGGACAACTGTCTGCTTGACGTGATGCCAAGCCATGAGGACAGCCGCACCGACCGTCTTGTTGACCACGAGTCGATGGCAATGGAGCTCAATGCCGTGCTGGGCAAGGTGCTGAAGGACCGTGAAATAACCATCATCCGCGAATGCTTCGGCATAGGCTGCCACGAGAAGGGACTTGAGGAGATTGGCGACCAGTTGGGGCTGACCCGTGAGCGTGTGAGACAAATCCGCGAGAAGAGCATCGCCAAGCTGCGCGACAGCGGCAATGCGAAGATTCTCATGAAATATCTGGGATAGACAAAATCTCGGGAACAGATACCGCTATGACGTGATTGGGATATTGAACAAGACGAGTAACATCAATAGTCTCAGCATGATATTGAAAATGCTGCTGTGCACATTAACGGTGCTCAGCAGCACTTTTGTTTTTTCGGCAAGAGACAAGCGGGCTGTGCAGAAGGAGACCACACACGCAGTGTATCTGAAATATCACTTCGACATAGAGAAGCGCAACCCAACCCTGTTTCTTGTGCCGTCGCTCTACACCATTGCCAAGGGCAACCGGCACTATTTCGGTGAGCTGTATGGAACAATACGCAACGACACACTGGGCAAAACCCACCTGAACGAGCTGCTAAGGCTGAGCACCATAGGAAGCAGCAGCCGCACTATGCCCGTGATGCTCGACTACATCAACCCCAAGCTATATGCCAAAACCATCTTTGGCGACAATATTCTGTCGCCGTTTCACCGCAGCAACCGCAAGCTCTACAAATTTCGCCACGGCATGACCCGGAACAGGGTTTACACGCTTCATATCCGGCCGAGAACAAACAACCCGCAACTGGTATGGGGCAGCGCAGTGATAAGTGAGGACAACGGAAGAATCGTGAGCTGCACGCTGCACGGTGAGTATGACATGTTGAAATACGAGGTGAAATGCGAGATGAACGTGGAGACAAATACGCCGGAACACTGCTACGCAAAGTCGCGCTTCGCATTTCTCGGAAACAAAATATCAACACATTTTGAAGCACATTACGACATGGACGTGAAGGAACTGCCCGGACAACTGACAAAAGCAGGAAAGATGGCAATAGTGCGTCCCGACACGCTTACCGCAGAGGAGCGCAACATGTATGCTGCAAGCAACATCAGCACAGATACTTCCACCGTAAATCCGGCATCCGACAGTTTGGCAATAACGAAAAAAAACAACAGAATGCTGAAAAACGTATGGCGCTTTCTCGACAACTATGTTATGGGGAGCCTAAAGTCACATGGAGAAAACGGAGAGATAAAGATGTCGCCACTTATCGATCCCACACGACTGAGTTACAGCAACAGCAAGGGACTGTCGTACAAGATAAAACTGTCGGCACGATATAATTTCAGCGAAAACCATGCACTGTCGCTGACACCAAGGTTCGGATACAATTTCAAACTTAAGCGTCTGTTCATACAGGCACCCATGACATGGGAGATACACCGCCGTCACAACCAATGGGTGAGAATGGCTTACGAGAGCGGTAACCGCATTACTCACTCAAGCATCATAGATGCACTAAATGAGGAGCACGGCGACAAAATTGACTTCACTAAAATGGACCTGCAGTATTTCTACGACCATAAGGCTACACTGGAGGCAAACACCAACATAGGAAAATGTCTGTCGCTTAACGTGGGACTTCAATATCACCGGCGCACTGCCACAAACAAAGCCGTGATGGAGGCGCTGGGCAAAGAGACCGAGTATAAGAGCTGTGCACCGTCGGTGACACTTACCGTTGACCCTATGCGCAACGGACCGGTGCTGACCATTAACTATGAGCGGAGCATCAAGGGGTGGCTCGGCAGCAACACCGAATATGAGCGGTGGGAGAGTGACATATCATATAATAAAACACTGAATGCCGGAAGACAATACAATCTGAGAATCGGCGGCGGATTCTACACCAACCGCAGCACCGACTACTTTGTGGACTACGGACATTTCCGCGATAACTATCTCAACGACTCGTGGAGCGATGACTGGACGGGACGTTTCCAGCTGCTCAGCAGCCAATGGTACAATGCCTCGGAATATTATCTGAAGGCAAATGCAGCATACGAATCGCCGCTGATGCTCGCTACATGGGTGCCGTGGGTGGGACGGTATATTGAAACCGAACGTTTGTATTTCAGTACTTTACGCATACAGCACACTCGACTGTATTCTGAACTTGGCTATGGCTTCACCACACGGTTCGTAACCATCGGGCTCTTTGCAAGTTTTCTCAACACCGACATGCAGGAGTTTGGAGCCAAGTTCAGCGTGGAGCTGTTCCGCAAGTGGTAAATTGGCAAAAAAAGAGGGTGTGTCATATAATGAAAAGAAAGTAGAAGGTTGGTTTTGACACACCTCCTTGGAAATCTTTCTATTTATCCTCCCCCTCTTTCGGGAAAGCCTTCACAAACTTCATCTCATGAAGAATCTTGCCTTGCCGGCGAAACATGTATGGTGACGGATCGGAAGAGTCGAACTTGCGCGGATTGGGCAGCGACACTGCTATCATGGCGCACTGCGGACGGCTCAGCTTGGCGGCTGTGGTGCCGAAATGATGCTCTGCCACAGCGTCGGCGCCATAAATGCCGTCGCCCATCTCGATGGAGTTGAGATATACCTCCATGATGCGCTGCTTGCTCCACATCATCTCGATGAGAGCAGTGAAGTAGACCTCAAAGCCTTTGCGCACCCACGAGCGTCCGGGCCACAGAAACACATTCTTGGCAGTCTGCTGGCTGATGGTGCTTGCTCCGTGCTTGGTCTTGCTCTTCTTCTTGAGATTGTGTCTGGCGGCATTCTCTATTGCCTTGTAGTCAAAGCCATGGTGCTCAAGGAAACGGGCATCCTCACTTGCCATCACCGCCACCGGCAGCGACGGCGATATCTTGTCAAGCGACACCCAATGGTGATACAGCCTAACGTCCTTGCCGTCTTTAATCTGCTGCGCCACGCGGATGAACATGAGCGGTGTGAAGAACACTGGTACAAATTTCAAAACCACTACAGACAAGATAGTGGAGGCAAAAAATGCCACCACTATCCATCTTATAATCCATTTAATGCGTTTTATCAGTGAAAACACCATTTAGCGATTAAAATTCTTTTAGTTCAATGTTCCTGCCTCGGCAGCCTGAATCATCTCCTGGCTTGCATACATATAAATCTCCACGCGGCGGTTCTGTGCCTGACCTGCCTTTGTCGAGTTGTCGGCAACAGGCTCTGAGGACCCCTTGCCCTCAACCGACTTAATCTGTGAAGCTTGCACACCGCAAGACGAGAGATAGTTCTGCACGCTCTTGGCGCGGTTGAGTGACAGAGGGATATTGATGCCGTCGTTACCGGTGCTGTCGGTGTGACCATAGATGGCAACGTCGCAGGTAGCGTTGTCCTTGAGTACCTGAGCCAGCTTGGCGAGGTTTGTCTTTGCATTGGCGTTGAGGTCAGCCTTGTTTACGGCAAACAGGATACCGCTGTCGAAAGTCACCTTCACAGCCTTCAGACCGTTGGCATCGGTAACCTGCTCCACCTGAGCGGCATCAACCTTGGCAGCCTCTGCCTTAACTTTATCCATGTGACGACCAATGAGAGCACCTGCACCTGCACCAACAGCAGCACCTACGGCTGTGTTGCCTGCAATCTTACCAACAATAGCTCCAAGAAGAGCACCGCCGCCGGCACCGATACCGGCACCCTTCTGAGTGTTATTACATGCTGACAGAACAATTCCTAAACTGAGGACAATTGTAAAAAACTTGATTTTCTTCATTTTTTTCTTAATTTAAATATTAAAGTTTATAAATGTCGCTGCAAAGGTAAATCATTTTTCCGATATATTGCGCTTTTTCCAACTTTTTTTTGTAATTTTGCAGCGAAATTTTGATTAATTAGAAAAATAATATGGCAAAAGAACTGAAAGACCTGACAAAAAGGGCAGAAAACTACAGCCAATGGTACAATGATCTTGTAACAAAAGCTGACCTCGCCGAGCAGTCGGCAGTACGCGGCTGCATGGTCATAAAACCCTATGGCTATGCCATCTGGGAAAAGATGCAGCACCAACTCGACACAATGTTTAAGGAAACAGGTGTACAAAACGCTTATTTCCCGCTTCTCATTCCCAAGTCATTCCTGAGCCGCGAGGCTGAGCACGTTGAGGGCTTTGCCAAAGAGTGCGCAGTGGTTACCCACTATCGCCTTCGTGCCAAGGAAGACAAGAGCGGCGTTGAAGTTGACCCTACAGCAAAACTCGAAGAAGAACTCATTGTACGCCCCACATCAGAGACAATTATATGGAACACATATAAGAATTGGATTCACTCATGGCGCGACCTGCCACTGATGTGCAACCAATGGTGCAATGTGATGCGCTGGGAAATGCGCACACGCCCGTTCCTCCGCACCAGCGAATTCCTCTGGCAGGAAGGACACACAGCCCACGCAACCAAGGAAGAGGCAGAAGAAGAGGTAAAGAAAATGATTGGAGTATATGCCAAATTTGCCGAAGAGTGGATGGCTGTGCCGGTGCTGCAGGGAGTGAAAAGCGAGACCGAGCGTTTTGCCGGAGCACTCGACACCTACACCATTGAGGCAATGATGCAGGACGGCAAGGCGCTTCAGAGCGGAACCAGCCACTTCCTCGGTCAGAACTTTGCCAAGGCATTCGACGTTACATATCTCACAAAAGAAAACAAGCCCGAATATGTGTGGGCTACCTCATGGGGAGTGTCTACACGACTCATCGGTGCGCTGATAATGACACACAGCGATGACAACGGTCTGGTGCTTCCTCCACGTCTCGCCCCGATACAGGTGGTTGTAATACCTATCGGCAAGGCTGGCGAGCAGGCGCAGGCAATAGCCGACAAACTCAACCCTATAATTGACAGTCTGCGTGCCGCAGGCGTGAGCGTGAAGTTTGACGACAGCGACAACAAGCGTCCTGGCTTCAAGTTTGCCGACTACGAGCTGAAGGGTGTGCCTGTACGTATAGTAATGGGAGGCCGCGACCTTGAAAACGGCACTGTGGAGATTATGCGCCGCGACACTCTTGAAAAAGAGACCGTGCCTGTGGAGGGACTTACCGAGCGCATCATCGCACTGCTTGACGATATACAGAAGAATATCTTCGAGAAAGCACGCAAATACCGTGACGCCCATGTCTACGAGTGTGACAACTACGAGGAATTCAAGGAGAAGGTTAAGGACGGCGGATTCTTCCTCTGCCATTGGGACGGCACAGCCGAGACCGAGGCAAAGATTAAGGAAGAGACTCAGGCAACAATACGCTGCGTACCGTTTGCATACGAGCAGACACCAGGCGTTGACATGGTGAGCGGAAAGCCTGCCAAATGTCGCGTGATAATAGCACGAAGCTACTAAAGCTAAAGTCCGGTTGCGGTTACCTATATATTAAATAAGGTGTAACTGCCACCGGCCCTTTTATATATTATATATCAAGGTGTAGCCGGTAAGTACAAAAGAAATAAGAACCCAATATAAACAATAACAAATAAAAAACAAAACAATGAAAATTTCTCACATTGAGCACCTCGGCATTGCCGTACAGAGCATCGAGGAGGCTTTGCCATACTTCGAGGAAGTACTTGGTTTGAAATGCTACAACGTTGAAACAGTTGAAGACCAGAAAGTGAAGACCGCATTCTTGAAGTGCGGCGAGGTGAAACTTGAGCTTCTTGAGCCAACATCGCCTGAGAGCACCATCCAGAAGTGGCTCGACAAGGGCAATAAGGGTGTTCACCACGTGGCTTTTGCCGTTGAAGACGGTGTTGCCAATGCCCTGGCAGAGTGCGACGGCAAGGGCATCCGCCTTATTGACAAGGCTCCGCGCAAGGGTGCCGAGAACCTGAACATTGCGTTCCTGCATCCAAAATCAACCTGCGGTATTCTTACAGAACTTTGCGAACACTAATATTTGAATACAAATGAGCAAGCAATTAGAAAAAATCAAGCAATTGATAGAGAAGCGTGAGCAAGCACGCATAGCCGGCGGCGAGAAAGCGATAGACAAGCAGCACGCACGCGGCAAGTACACAGCCCGTGAGCGCATAGCCATGCTGGTGGACGAGGGCAGTTTCGAGGAGTTTGACATGTTCAAGCTTCACCGCTGCACCAACTTCGGAATGGAGAAGAAGCAGTTCCTCGGCGACGGTGTGGTTACAGGTAGCGCAACCATCGACGGCCGTCTGGTGTACATTTTCGCACAGGACTTCACCGTAAACGGCGGCTCTCTATCGGAGACAATGGCACAGAAAATCTGCAAGGTGATGGACCAGGCAATGAAGATGGGCGCACCATGTATCGGTATCAACGACTCGGGCGGCGCACGCATTCAGGAGGGTATCAACGCCTTGGCAGGCTACGCTGAGATTTTTGAACGCAACATTCTGGCTTCAGGTGTTATCCCGCAGATTAGCGGTATCTTCGGTCCTTGCGCCGGCGGTGCTGTTTACTCACCGGCACTCACCGACTTCACCCTGATGATGGAGAACACATCATACATGTTCCTCACTGGTCCAAAGGTGGTGAAGACCGTTACTGGCGAGGATGTCGACCAGGAAAACCTCGGTGGCGCAAGCGTTCACTCAACCAAGAGTGGTGTGACACACTTCACAGCTTCTACAGAGGAAGAGGGTCTGCAGATGATCCGTACACTGTTGAGCTACATTCCGTCGAACAACATGGAGACAGCTCCACGCAAGCAGTGCACAGACCCGGTAGACCGTCTGTCGGACCTGCTGAACGAGATTATACCGGAGAATCCGAACGAGGCATACGATATGTATAAAGTTATAGGCTCGATTGTTGACGACGGTGAGTTCTTTGAGGTTCAGCCTAAGTTTGCACGCAACATTATCGTGGGCTTTGCACGCTTCAACGGTCAGAGCGTAGGTATCGTTGCTAATCAGCCTTCATGCTATGCCGGTGTGCTCGATGTTAACGCCAGCCGCAAGGGTGCCCGTTTCGTACGTTTCTGCGACGCATTCAATATTCCAATCGTATCGCTCGTCGACGTACCTGGATTCCTGCCTGGCACAGGTCAGGAGTACAATGCCGTGATTCTTCACGGAGCCAAGCTGCTCTATGCTTACGGTGAGGCAACAGTGCCGAAGGTAACGGTTACCCTGCGCAAGAGCTACGGCGGAAGCCACATTGTGATGGGATGCAAGCAGCTGCGTACCGACCTCAACTACGCATGGCCTTCAGCCGAGATTGCCGTTATGGGTGCAAGCGGTGCCGTTGCAGTGCTTTCAGCCAAGGAGGCAAAGGCAAAGAAAGAGGCAGGCGAGGATGTAAAGGCATTCCTGCAGGAGAAGGAAGACGAGTACACAGAACTGTTTGCCAATCCATATCAGGCAGCCAAGTATGGCTACATTGATGATGTGATTGAGCCGCGCAACACCCGCTTCCGCATCTGCCGCGCACTGGCACAGCTCGAAACCAAGCGTGAGAGTCTGCCAGCCAAGAAGCACGGCAACATACCTATGTAATTTAAAATTTATGACAGAAGATAAAAATGTGTATGCCGCCATTGCAATGGCAATACACGAGTATAAGGATAACAACAGGCACGACAGCGAGTCGGGCAAGATAACAATTGCCAACAAAGACTCAGAGTGGAACAGCCACTCTCAGACAATGACAGTCCGCCCGTAATACAAACATAAATTAGGCAAAACTATTATGAAAGAGTACAAATATACCATCAACGGGAAAAAGTATGAGGTGACAATCGGCGAGATTACCGAGGAAGCTGCAACAGTGACTGTTAACGGCGAAGAGTACAAAGTGGCAATAGAGCCGGAGCAGGTCGAGCCGAAAGTTGTAGTGACACCACCGAAACCTGCAGCTCCGTCGGCTGCGCAGATAGAGGCTCAGAACGAGCGTCAGGCTGCCATAGCCCGTCTGCGCCGTAGCGTGGTGGCTCCTCTGCCAGGTACTATCGTTGGCGTAAACGTGAAAGTTGGCGACGAGGTGAAGTCAGGAGATGTTGTTGTGACATTGGAAGCAATGAAGATGGACAACCGTCTTGAGACAGAGCTCACAGGCACAGTGACAGAAGTATGCTGCGAACCTGGTCAAAGCGTAATGGAAGGCGACGTGCTTGTCGTTATAGGATAAAAAAAGAAAAATGGAGTGAGAAACATCTCATTCCATTTTTCTTTTTCTCTCTATACTATTGGGCTTATGGGGCATATTAGGTTTATTAGGCATATAGGGCTTATAGCCCATCACTGAACACTCAACACTTCACACCCTGTTGTTTCTTGGAAATACCACGCATGGCTTGAATGTCTTTGCCTCTTCAAAATCCATCAGGGCGTATGATATTATTATCACGGTGTCGCCAACCTGAACTTTGCGTGCCGCTGCACCGTTGAGGCAGATGCAGCCGCTGCCGCGCTCACCCTTGATGATGTAAGTTTCGAAACGCTCACCATTGTTGTTGTCTACAATCTGCACTTTCTCTCCAGCCAGCATGTTGGCTGCGTCCATAAGGTCTTCGTCTATCGTTATGCTGCCCATATAGTTGAGATTTGCCTCTGTCACCTTCACGCAGTGCAGCTTAGACTTCATTACTTCTATAAACATTAGTCTTTCTGTGTATTTTTTTTAGTGTTTTTAGAATCTTATATGGTCGATGAGACGTATCGGTGTCTTGCCGCAGTACACCGTGATGCAGCCAACGGCATAGCGGGCATCACTCCAGTCATTGATATCAAGCAGTGTGTCGCCGTCGACAATGGAAAAGTATTCCACATCAAGACCGTCAACAGCGTTTATCTGGCTTACCACCATGTCGTGGGTCTCCTTCACCGTGTGGTTGCGGGCATATTCCCGTCCTTCTTTCAGTGCCTTGTAAATGGCAGGTGCAATGAGTCTCTCATTGGGAGCTAACAGGGTGTTGCGGCTTGAACGGGCGAGTCCGTCGGCATCACGCACAATCTCACACTCAACAATCTCCACCGGCAGTTGCAGATAGTGCACCATGGCTTTTACCACAGCTATCTGCTGCCAGTCTTTCTCACCAAAATAAGCCTTGTCGGGGCGCACAATATAGAACAGACGGCTCACCACCTGACATACTCCGTTGAAATGACCGGGACGGTGAGCACCCTCCATAACTGTGCTTACGGGAGGAAATTCAAACTGACGCTTGTCGGGTGTGGGATACATCTCTTCTACTGTCGGAGCAAGCACGTAGTCGGCTCCGCATTTTTCCAACAAGGCACAATCGGCATCAAGAGTGCGCGGATAGTTGGCAAGATCCGACTTGTCGTTGAATTGTGTGGGGTTTACAAACACCGACACAACCGTGACATCATTCTCGTTCACACTGCGGCGCACAAGAGAGGCATGCCCCTCGTGCAGCGCGCCCATTGTGGGCACCAGACCAACCGTCCTGCCCTCCTTGCGCTCATCGAAAAGGGCATTTTGCAATTCTGCTATCTTATTAAAAACTTTCATTACTGTTTTGTAATCCTAAATCCAATATTTATTTCCACTTCACTTTGCATTATTGCGGAATTTGAATGCAAAATAACTACATTTTTTGCAAACAAGCAAGGAAAAAGAGTAAAAAATTGACAAATTAGGTACAAAAAACACTAAAAAAGCCGTTTTTTTGCCAAAATGTGGAAAAAAAATCGTAACTTTGCACTAATTTTAAAGCTATTTATACAATGACAAAGAAGGTATTATTCATCAATCAGGAAATCATTCCTTACGTTCCCGAGACAGAACTTTCTGTTATGGGAAAGAAAGTTCCACAGGCAATAATTGACAAAGGATGGGAAATCCGAACGTTCATGCCGAAATGGGGCAACATCAACGAACGCCGCGGACAATTGCACGAGGTGATTCGCCTGTCGGGAATGAATCTCATCATTGACGACACTGACCATCCGCTAATCATAAAGGTAGCCACAATCCCGCAGACACGCATTCAGGTGTATTTCATTGACAACGACGACTATTTCACTAAGCGTAAGATGACCGTTGACGACAATGGGGTGGAGTATGCCGACAACGGAGAGCGTGCGGTGTTTTTTGCCCGCGGTGTGCTTGAGACTGTGAAGAAGCTGCGCTGGGTGCCGGACGTGATTCATTGCCAAGGATGGATGAGCGCGGTGATACCTTTCTATATCAAGACCGCATACGCCGACGAGCCATCGTTTGCCAACACCAAGGTGGTGACTTCACTCTTTGCTGAGAAGTTTAACGGTAGTCTTGCTGACAACTTCAAGCGCTGCATTGAGCACCGCGATGCCACGATAGACAAACTGGAGGCTTATCCAGAATCATTTGACTATGATGTGCTGGCAAAGTTTGCCATCGACTACAGCGACAGTGTTATAGACACCAACGAGGCTGTGAGCGAAGAGCTTAGAAAATATGCGGCTGAAAAGCTGGGCGACAAGTTCGTGACATGTCACGACGAAAACCTGTCGGAAACATACAACTCGCTTTATAATGCCCTTACTGAAGAGAACGGGCAATAAAAACATTTGCAGAATCACATGTAACATAATTTAAGAATATGTCAGTATGTAAGCCACATACTGGCATATTTCACCAAAAGGCAACAAACAAAAGAGACTATGGATACAAGGATAACTATGATTGCGGCAGCAATGGCGCTGACAGCCTTCACTGCCTGCGATGAAACCACCGACACTCTCGGCAACTCGCTGACATCCGACGCCGATAAATTCGTAATTACCACAGACACCTTTAGCGTGCAGACATCATCGATTGTTATCGATTCTGTATTGGCATCGGGAAGTAACGTGTATCTCGGAAAGATAAGAGACATGGAGACCAATACCGACGTAACGGGGCATTTCGCTACAAATATGTACACCAACCGTCCGTTTGATGACACAAAGATGTTGCTCGACAAAGACAGTATTGTGTCAAAAGACGCCAGCGGAAACATTGAGGCAATATTGGCAAACCTTACCATTTTCTTCGAGCAGATAAAGGGTGACTCGCTTGCGCCGATGCAGCTGACAGTGCATGAACTGGCACAACCGTTAAACGAGACACAGACATACTACTCGAACTTCAATCCGGAGGAAAGCAATATGCTCAGGGATGACAACGGTAACGAGATTGTGAAGAAGTTCAATTTCACTCCGCTTGACCTGAATCTCAGCGACAGTATCCGAAACAGGATTGTGTCGGGACAGGATTTCGCCTACATCACCATTCCTCTCACAAAGGAATACCGCGACAAAAACGGCAACGCATACAACAATTACGGCACCTACCTGTTGCGTCAGGCTATGGAGCATCCTGAATATGCCGATAACATCTACGATTTCAGCCATAATGTTTGTCCCGGTTTTTACATTAAATCCACCAACGGGCTTGGTGCAATGATGAAAATAAGGTCGGTGCAGGTACAGTCGGTATACCGTGGCATATCAAACAAGGATACCATTGATGCCGCCTATTATGTGTCAAGTACCGACGATGTGGCTCACATCGTGAATATTGAAAACGACCGTGAGTCAATCAATGCCTTGGCACAGGATAACTCATGCACATATCTAAAGACTCCTGCCGGAATTTTCACTGAGGTGACATTGCCTGTAGACGAGATTACATTCGGGCATGAGAACGATACCATCAGCTCGGCAAAGGTGGTGTTCCGTCACTACAATGCGCAGTCGGACGAAGCGCTGGCGGCTCCAACCGAATTGCTGATAATGCCGAAAGACAGTCTGTACAGTTTCTTCGAGAATAAGAATCTCACCGACTATAAGACATCGTTTTCCGCCATATACAACAGCAGCACAAATTCATATACATTCAGCAACATCGCCAATCTGATTATGGCTATGAAAGCCACGAAGAACAGCGGAAGAGCAACTGAAAACTGGAACAAGGCGGTGCTTGTGCCTGTAACAATAAAACGGACGGAGGCAACAACCGTAAGTTCTTCGCGAATCATCGGCATCGAAAACTGTCTTGACCTCACAAGTACAAAACTTGTGAAAGGAACGGGTACTGACAGCCCTGTGAAGATAAGCATTATATATAATAAGGTGAATAAATAAGCGTTATGGCAGACGGTTTTCTGGAAAGCCACCACGAGGATTATGAGCGCCGGAAGCAGGCATATCTGCGCAAGAAGAAACATCTTGCTCCTGTAAGGGAACGCCGGATAGAGCGGCCCGACGACGAAGCGCTGTAATAGTGTTCAGTGTTTAGGCTCGTCCGACTGGTCCGACTGGTCTGACACTCCTTTAACTAAACACTGAACATAGAACACTAAAAAAGTATGGGAAGAACAAAATTTTCGCAACACGAGATAGACATCATAGGCATGCTGCTGCGCCGCAAAAATGCAGGCACACGCTTTCAGCAGAAAATGATAAGGCACCAGCTGAGAGTTAATTTCGAGTTCAACATCTCTGACTTCAACGTTCAGGGAAAGGCTTTTGGCGAAGAGGAACTTCATGCGGCAATTAACCGTGGCGCAATACAGATACTTGATGATGCCACCATAGCTGCAATGAAGGCAAAGCGTGCTGCCGACCGTGCCAAGGACGCAATGAAAATGGCAGCTGATGAATCGGCAGATACCGATAACGCTATGGCTGCCGCAATGGCTACGTGGACCGATGAGCAGTGGGAGGAATTTGCAAAGAAACAAAACGAAAACAAATAATAAATAGCAGACATTATGAATATAGGAGACAGAATACCGGAAGTCCTCGGCACCGATCAGGACGGAAGAGAGATTAAGAGCAGCGACTACCGTGGCAGAAAGCTCGTGCTTTACAGCTATCCAAAGGCAAATACAAGCGGATGTACTGCCGAGGCATGTTCATTGCAGGCACACAAGGCTGAACTTGAGGCTGCAGGTTACTCGATAATAGGTGTTAGCAAAGACAAGACAGCCCTGCAGAAAAAATTTGCAGACAATAACGGGCTTGATTTTCCTCTCATAGCCGACACTGAGACTACACTCTTGCAACAATTAGGATGCTGGGGAGAAAAGGTGGCATGCGGACGACGCACAATTGGCACTCTTCGCACCACTTATCTTGTTGACGAAGAAGGAATTATCCAAAAGATTTTCACACCGAAGGAAATAAAGACAAAAATACACGCCGAGCAGATTCTCGACTATATCAACGCAGATTAACAATGGTTAATCTGCATTTTTGTTTTAAGGTCAATTTACATTTTTTGTTTTGGGTAATTCTTAATCTTGTTTTAGGTGATTATCAATTGTAAATGTCAAAAAAGTGAGGATTATTTCTTTTTCTCAAAAAAAAAACGTAACTTTGCAAACTGAAATGCTTTTGTCGAGTTTTGTGACTCGGCTATGCAGGAAAAATAATATCAGATATGTAACAATATGGGAAAATATGTAGTGGTGCATGGCTTTGTTGGTTGTTTTGCCTGTATGATGCTGTCGGCTTGTGACCTGTTTGAGTATCATCCCTATAGCACCGACATCAACGGCAGGACCAACATTCATGCCGAGAGTATCAAGCAGATAGAACGGCAGTGCAAGGATAAGAGCGTGATACGCTTTGCCTTTGTCACTGATACTCAGGGCAGCGTCGACGAGCTGAAGGATGCCATTGCCGACATAAGGAAACGCGGCAACATCGATTTTATCATTCATGGCGGCGACCAAAGCGACTTCGGGTTGCCCAAGGAATTTGTGTGGTGCCGCGATATACTGGAAGCCTCCCGCCTGCCCTATGTGGCGGTAATCGGCAACCACGACTGTCTGGGTAGCGGCGAGTACACTTTTAAATATATGTATGGCAATCCCAACTTTTCGTTTAATGCCGGTTTTGTGCATTTTATCTGTCTAAACACTGTGGCGCTGGAGTATGATTATTCCAATCCCGTGCCCGATTTGAAATTTATAGAGGCAGACAAAGACAGCGTGCTTGTTCTCAATGAGCAGGCCGCCGACTCGATTGTACACACTGTGGCGGTGATGCACTCACGCCCTGGTGACGAGCAGTTCAACAACAATCTCACGCACGTGTTCAATTACTATCTTGAGCAGTTTCCCGGAGCAGGCAAAAATGCCGAAGTCTACGACTCGGGTATAGGCGACAGCGGAGCCAAGAAGCATGCTTTTTGTGTGAACGGTCACAATCACTGCGATGATATTCGTGATATATTCGGAAATGGCATGACGTATTACGGCTGTACAGACATGTCGAAACGGGTTTATTATATTTTCACCATAACTAAAGACGGATACGGCTATGACAGAATTGTTTACTAAGATTAGCGTGACCGTGATGGGGCTCATTGTGTGCTGCACCGCGGCAATGTCACAGGACATTAAAGAAAATTGCTGTGTGACAGGTGATTGCATTGCCGACACGACATTGAAATCCAAAGCTGACAGCTGTGAGATAGAGCGTATGGTGAACGAGAAATACCACAAGCGCATAGACAGATATATGAGGCGGTGGGCTTCGCTTGTGCCCAACAAATATACGCTGCAGTATGCCGGCGATATAGGCATGCTGTCAGTGGGCGTGGGGTGGGGATATGGCAAACGCCAGCAGTGGGAGACGCATGTGATGATGGGATATCTGCCAAAGAACCACACCCCCGACGAGTATTGGTCGTTCACATTGAAACAGATTTATATCCCATGGAGCATCAGGCTCAACCGTCTGCTGAGTGTGGAGCCTCTTTATTGCACCGTGTTCATAAACTCCATTCTCAGCAGCGATTTCTGGACTAAGGAGCCCGACCGCTATCCAAAAGGATATTACGGATTTTCGAGCAAGATGCGCTTTCACGTAGGCTTAGGGCAGAAAGTGACTATTCACATCCCAACGGAAAAACGCTATCTTGCCGATAAGTTCTCGGTTTACTACGGTGTGTCTACATGCGACCTGTATGTGCGCCAGAAATTTCTCAATTCCAGCATTCCGCTCAAGGATATAATATGCCTGGCTGTGGGAATACAGTATACGGTGATGTGATGCGTGGCACTAAAAAAAGTTAACACAGGACAGAAATACCGTTCTGCTGTCCATTATTTATAAAATTATTATTACTTTTGTAACGGAAAATTAAAAATACTGCAAATATATAACTCAAAAACAAATAAAATATTTATGAAACCAACATTGTTACTACTTGCTGCCGGAATGGGCAGCCGCTATGGAGGTCTGAAACAGCTTGACGGTCTGGGACCTAATGGCGAAACAATTATGGACTACAGTATTTACGATGCCATTCAGGCTGGATTCGGAAAGATAGTGTTTGTAATCCGCAAGGATTTCGAGCAGGAATTCCGCGACAAGGTACTCTCAAAGTACGAAGGTCATATTCCGGCAGAGCTGTGCTTCCAGGCACTGGACAAACTGCCCGAGGGATTCACCTGTCCGGAAGGACGCGTAAAGCCCTGGGGAACCAATCATGCCGTGATGATGGCAAAGGATGCGATAAAGGAGCCTTTCTGCGTAATCAACTGCGATGACTTCTACAACCGCGACGCGTTCATGGCTATAGGCAAGTTTCTCGCCAATCTGCCTGAGGGGGCAAAGGGCGACTACGCCATGGTGGGCTTCCGTGTGGGCAACACGCTGAGTGATAACGGCAGCGTGGCACGCGGCGTATGCGGCAAAGATGCCAACGGCAATCTCACCGATGTGGTGGAGCGCACAGAGATTATGCGTGTCGACGGCGAGATAAAGTATAAGGACGAAAATGGCGAATGGCAGCCGGTGGGTGGCGAGAATGTGCCAGTGTCTATGAACATGTGGGGCTTTACTCCCGACTATTTCGAGCACTCCGAAAGCTATTTCAAGGAGTTCCTCAGCGACCCGAAGAACATGGAGAACCTCAAGGCAGAGTTTTTCATTCCGCTGATGGTGGACAAGCTCATCAACGACGGCACTGCCACGGTGAAGGTGCTTGACACCACAAGCAAGTGGTTTGGCGTGACCTATGCCGCCGACCGCCAGAGTGTGGTGGATAAGATTCAGAGCCTTGTTGACAACGGCACTTACCCAGCAAAACTGTTTTAAGAAAGGGAGATAAAAGGAGTTAAGGGGAGATAGAAGAAGTTAAAGGACGTATGTGTTATATGCTCATAACATTTGTCCTCTATCTCCCCTTAACTCCTTTTAGCTCCCTTTAACTCCTTAAGAAAAAGAATGAATACAAAAATATTAAATCAACAACAATGCTCCCAGCTGCGCTCTCTCATAGACGAGGCTGAGAGCATTGTGATTTGTTGCCACGTAAGCCCCGACGGCGATGCCATAGGCTCAATTCTCGGTTGGGCAGCATATCTGCGCTCATTGGGCAAGGACAAAGTGAAACTCATTGTTCCCGACATGTATCCCGACTATCTGCAATGGCTGCCCGGCACCGAGACCATTATCCGTCACGACAAGCGCAGCGAGGAGGCTGAGGCATATATCGGCGATTCCGACCTGATATTTTGCATGGATTTCAATGGCTACCCACGGCTCGACAAGCTTGCCGGCGCTGTTGAGAATGCACATGCCAAGCGCGTGCTCATCGACCATCATCCACATCCCACTATTCCATGTGTGCTGACAGTATCACATCCTGAAATGAGCAGCACCTGCGAACTGGTGATGCGCATTGTCTGTCAGATGGGCGGATTCGACAGTCTCGACCGTCTGTTTGCCGTGCCCATATATTGCGGCATGATGACTGACACCGGCGGATTTACCTACAACAGCTCTACTCCCGAGATATTCTACCTCATAAGCCTGCTGCTCACCAAAGGCATCGACAAGGATAAAATCTACCGCAATGTTTACAACAATTTCAGCGAAAACCGCCTGCGTCTTGTAGGTCACGTGCTGAAAGACCGTCTGGTAGTACGCCGCCATTCGGCTTATTTCACACTTACACGCCAGGACCTTGCCGACTATCATTTCATCAAGGGCGATGCTGAAGGCATAGTGAACATGCCGCTGCAGATAAAGGGGCTGCGCCTGAGCATCTCGCTGCGCGAAGACACCGAAAAAGACAATAAGGTGCTGGTGAGCCTGCGCTCTATAGAGCCACACAAATGCAACGACATTGCAGCAAAGTTCTTCGACGGGGGCGGTCATGATTATGCAGCAGGCGGACGCCTTATGTGCACTATGGACGAGGCGGTGAAGATAGCCGAGGCTGCCATCGACTGCTTTGAAAAGCGTTTTAGCTGAGGCGCAAACAGAGTCTATTCTATTAATATTTCCTAATAATTGGCACACAAGCGTTGGGGTATGGATTAAAATTAGTAATTTTGCCGAGAATTATATTATAATTACAAAACAATATACCATTTAAGATTATGATTAAAGCGACAAAATACATAGTGCTCGCACTGCTCATTGCAGTGGGCATCACGTCATGTGACAACTCGGAGACTTACGGCGACAGAAAGAAGAAAGAGCGCAACGCCATTGCAAAATTCATTTCACAGGAGAACATACACGTCATCGACGAGGCTACATTCAAGGCTAACGGCAATAAGACCGATGTTGACAAAAACGAGTATGTGTATCTGCAGGACTACGGCATCTACATGCAGATAGAGGACGAAGGATGCGGAGTGAAGCTTCTCGACATTCCCAACAATCAGCAGATGGGAATAATCTGCCGGTGCGTGGAATACAACATCGAGCAGGAGGTAATTTCGCTGCGCAGTGACGTACTCACATATTATGCTGACGAGATGTCTGTCTATCATAACGACAACGAGATAACCGCATCGTTCACTGCCACGGGAGGCGCCATGTACCAGTCATACGGTGCTGCAGTGCCAAAAGGATGGATAACACCTCTATATTATATAAAGGTGGGACGTCCGTCGAAGCCTGGCGAAAACATTGCCTACGTACGTCTCATCGTTCCTCACACCCAGGGGCACCAGACAGCCAGCGGCTCGGTATTGCCATATCACTATGAACTGACATATCAAAAGAAATAAAGAAATAATGACACTTATAAAATCAATCTCCGGCATACGCGGCACTATTGGCGGGCGTCCTGGAGACACTCTCAATCCTCTTGACATTGTAAAGTTTACAACCGCATACGCCACTTTTATCCGCCGGAGCGGCAAGTCTAATCACGGACGCATTGTAGTGGGACGCGATGCGCGAATCTCAGGCGAGATGGTGAAAAACATTGTCTGCGGCACGCTCATGGGCATGGGCTACGATGTGATAAACATCGGACTTGCCACAACCCCGACAACCGAGCTCGCCGTGACCATGAACGAAGCCGACGGAGGAATTATCATAACCGCCAGCCATAATCCGCGCCAGTGGAACGCGCTGAAGCTCCTCAACAATCAGGGCGAGTTTCTCACAGCTGCCGACGGGGCAGAAGTGCTGCGCATAGCCGAGGCGGAGGATTTTGAATATGCCGATGTAGACAAGCTTGGAAAATATACCGAAGACAACACCATGGACAGCCGCCACATTGAAAGCGTGCTGGCTCTCTCTCTGGTGGACGCTGAGGCGATAGCCAAACGCAGCTTCCGTGTGTGTGTCGATTCCATCAACAGCGTGGGCGGCGTGATTCTTCCAAAACTCCTCGACCGTCTGGGAGTGACCTACACCTTCCTCAACGCTGAGCCCAACGGTGACTTTGCGCACAATCCGGAGCCGTTGGAGAAAAATCTTCAAGGCATTATGGATGAGATGCGCACAGGCAAATACGACCTGGGAATCGTTGTTGACCCTGACGTTGACCGTCTGGCATTTATCTGCGAAGACGGCATGATGTTTGGCGAGGAATATACCCTGGTGAGCGTTGCCGACTATGTGCTCTCCCGCACCAAGGGCAACACTGTGAGCAACCTTTCGTCGACCCGCGCCTTGCGCGACGTCACCGAGAAGCACGGCGGACAGTATTCGGCAGCAGCCGTGGGCGAGGTCAACGTAACAACAAAGATGAAGGAAGTGAATGCCGTTATAGGCGGCGAAGGCAACGGTGGAGTAATCTATCCTGAGAGCCATTACGGCCGCGATGCCCTTGTGGGCATCGGTCTGTTCCTCTCATCGTTGGCACAGAAAGGCTGCACGGCATCTGAGTTGCGTGCCACCTTCCCGCAGTATTTCATAGCCAAAAACCGCATCGACCTCACTCCTACCACCGATGTTGACGCTATACTGCTGAAGGTGAAGGAGATGTATAAGAACGAGCAAGTAAACGACATCGACGGTGTGAAGATTGACTTTGCCGACGGCTGGGTGCATCTGCGCAAGAGCAACACCGAGCCAATTATCCGTGTCTATAGCGAGGCAGGCACCATGGAGGCTGCCGACGAACTGGGCAAAAAAATAATGCAAGTGGTTTACGATAGCATTTCCTGAAATGAAAATAGGGGCAGAGGAAAAATCCCAATAATCCCTATTGGCTTCAGATTGTCCGGGAACATCTGTCGCACTTTCTTTTAGGCACTATGTAATCCGTGCCTAAAAACTGCTTCGCCTAATAAAAAGTAAAAGAGCGTCGCTTCACAGCGACGCTCTTTTTAAAACCAATCTTAATAAAACAATCTGAATATGAATTTTAACTATAAAAATCTTCTAAATTAAGCGTGGATTACTTATTTAAGGAGTCCACGGTTGTTCATTGTAGCATTGAGCAACATCACGTACTTGCGGTACTGCTCCTTGTTGAGGATGTAGCTCATATACTGCAGGTCCTTGTTTACAGCCTTCTTAACCAAAGCGTCAACCTTGTCTGCCTTTGCGTTGGCTGCGAACATCATCTCGGCGCAGAAAGTCTTGTGCAGGTCGTTGAACTGCTCTGTCTGCTCTGCAGTCAGTCCGAGTGTGCGCTTTAGGCTCTTCATGTTTACGTTCATGTTGTAAGCCTCAACATTCTTAGTCTCTTCATTCTCAGCAAATGCCACTGTCATGCAGAACATTGCTGCTACTGTCAAAAACATCTTTTTCATCTTTCTTTTCCTTTCTTTGTTTTTGTTTTCATAATAAAGACTTCGCCTCAGCAATTCCGAGCAAGCTCTATTGTGTTTGGCTCGTTCTTTTTTTTGACATCTTTTTTCATTTTTCCCGAATGACCGCCGTCATCAGGAATCTTTTTGTTATCCTGTTTTTTGTTTTAACTCTACTCCCCGGCGTGTATTTTCTATCTTTCCGGTTCGTTTTGTTTCTTGTTCACGGTGCAAAGGTACTACGTTTTTTTCATCTGAACAAGAGTTTTTGTAATTTTGTGTGCGAACACAGCTTTATTTTTGACAATAATCAAGAATATTGGAAAAACTTGACGTAACCTTTTTCTACCTTTCTTTTTCCATTTATAACTTATATCCTACGCTCAGTGTAAAGTCTATGCGGCGGGGCTTGGGGCTTAATGTTAAAATGCTTCCAAGGATATCTTCCCAATGGGATGAAACACAGGTGTGTGTGAGATATGCAAGTCCTATGGTCATATCGAGAGTAACAATAATATTTTTGTATTCCAGTCCCGTGGAGTTTGAGATGCCGTAATCCCAGCGCTTGAATTTTGGTAATGTATACGTTTTTTTGTTGCTGTTATAGGCAATACCTCCATAGTCGCATCCGCAGGAGAACAGGCTGCCCGGCATCTTCTGTTTGAAGTCTGAGTTTTGCATCCTTGCTGAAGTCTTGCCCATCAGTCCGTATGCCGCGTATGGTCCTGCTTTCAGCACAAGCTTGAATTTGTCGCCAAGCGGTATGTGAAAAGCTGCGTGTACGGGCAGTTCCAGATAGTCGAGCGACAGTGGGAACTTAGCCTTGTCAATCTGTTCTTTGCCGTAATATCCGTTGACGGTTGTCGAGCTGTGACTGAGGCGCAATTCAGGATTTATCGAGATTGTGCGGTTCACATACCAGTCCATTGTTGCGCCGATGCGGTATGCCAGTCCGCCACTGTTATTGCCCGGCAGCCCCGTTATCAGACTGCTTCCGATGCTTGTTTTTACTCCCAGCTCCACATGTTTTGTTGCCACTGTTTCCCTGTTCTGTGTTGTGTCTGTTTGTTGCGTTTGTGCTGCAGTCTCCATGGCAATGGTGACTGCCGTCATAGCCAGACATAAAAATCTTTTCATAGCCGTATGTTTTAAAGTTTTGTATCTTTTAAACACGGTATCGGCAACATTATTGCATGATGTGGACTGATTTTATTTCAGCGAGTACTACATATCTAATGAAATAATGTAGAGCTGACGTGAAATCTTGGCATGAATGTTGTAGACTAAAATAAAAAAATAGTACTGATGCAATATTTGCCAGTTGTGGTGTTATATAAATGATAAAATTAAAGATTGTAGAACAAAAAAGAAGGAATTATGAAGAAATTACACATGGCACTGATGGGCGGAGTCATAGCACTGGCATCGTGCGCAACAGTAGAAAAGACAATGACGCTTAATGATATTGAGGGCGAATGGAATATTGTGGAAGCGGGCGGCGAGACTCTGGATACAAGTAAGTCGGAGACAAAGCCGTTTATCGGGTTCGATCTCAAGCAAGGGCGTGTTTACGGCAGCAGTGGCTGCAATAGGATAATGAACACTATCGACAAGAATGCAAAGGCTGGAACCATTGACCTGCAGCATATGGCAAGTACAATGATGGCTTGTCCTGACATGGAGACCGAACGCAAGGTGCTCGATGCACTGACAAAGGCAAAGAGCTACCGCAAGGCTGGCAAGAACAAGGTAGCTCTGTGTGACGCGGCAGGCAAACAAGTTGTGCTGCTTGTGAGAAAATGACAGCATGATGGATAGGAATGTTCTATTTTGTGTATAATCTATGTTCAAAGTTTTTGGATCTATGTTCAAAGTCTTTGAACATAGATTGCTCTTTAGTTTTAAACTTTTCTGTGCATATAGAAAACTTTTTATGGTGAGACTATAAGAAAAGTCTGTCACTGCTTACATTGCTATAGTCATTTTTTCATGCAAAAGTTTTGTGGTGTCAGAAAATATAATTAATTTTGCATCTGTTTCATCGAAATTTTATGATAAAAAGACATGGTAAAAAGTTTGTTTTTTGACATAGACGGCACATTGGTCAGCTTTAAGACTCATGAGATACCGCAGTCAACGGTTGAGGCATTGACAATGGCGAAGGAGAATGGGGTAGGGGTGTATATTTCCACGGGACGCCCAATACCAATCATAACAAACCTTGGGGCGATAGAGCATCTTATCGACGGCTATGTCACCACCAATGGCGCGTTGTGCATCATTGGCAACAGGACAATCTGCTGCAACGCCATACCGCCAGAGGATGTGACGGCACTGATTACGCGTGCTGATGCCTATGACTTTGCCTGCATTGTGGTGGGTGAGCGCGACATCTCGGTGTATAACTATAAGGATGTGGTGGCGGATGTGTTTCTGAAAGAGATAAATGTGAAGGGGATGGACCACATGCCGCCGGTGGAGCAGGTGCTGATAGAACAGAGAATCCTGCAGCTCACTCCCTTTGTGGGCATCGACTGCGAGAAACTGCTGATGAAGGACATGCCACACTGTATTTCGGGACGCTGGCATCCGGCGTTTACCGACATCACAGCCGCAACGGCAGGCAAGGATAACGGAATGCGGGCGCTGGCGGCGCATCTTGGCATAGACATAGGCGAGACCATGGCGTTTGGTGACGGCGGCAACGATATATCAATAATCAGGGCTGCCGGAATAGGTGTGGCAATGGGAAATGCTGGCGACGATGTGAAAGCTGTTGCCGACTATGTCACTGCGAGTGTGGATGATGACGGTGTGAGAAATGCGCTGAAGCACTTCGGAGTGATTTAAGGCAATAAGAAAAAACTTGTCTTATCTTCTAAAAAGTTGACAATGTAACATCAATTTTTTAGAGGATAAGACGCAAGTGACTGAGTTAAAATAGCAGAGCGCAAAAAACTGGGCACTACATCAGCGTCAGTGTGTAGAGATATACCACTGAGGCGGGAATTGCCAGCAGCGATGAGTCGAAACGGTCGAGCATTCCGCCGTGACCGGGCAGAATGTTGCCGCTGTCCTTTATGCCTACGGTGCGCTTGAAAAGACTCTCCACAAGGTCGCCCCATGTGCCGAACACCACAATGACAAGCCCGAGTCCCATCCACTGCACGGTGCTCATGCCTGCAGTGTCGTAGCCATAGGCACTGAGCAATGACGATATGCCGGCAGCAGCAGCCATCACAAAGACCGCTCCGCCGATGCTTCCCTCCCAGCTTTTGCCCGGACTTACACGGGGAAAGAGCTTGTGTCTGCCAAAAAGACTGCCGCAGCAGTAGGCACCGGTGTCGTTGATCCAGAGAAACACAAACACGCTCAGCGGCAGAAGATAGCTGTAAGCCACGCCGCCGGCAGGTGTAGGACGGAAAGCCAGCACATTGATTAGCGACAGAGGCAAGGCTATGTAGAGCTGGCTCATCATGGTGTATGCCCAGTTTGCCACCGGGTCCTCAGCCTTGGTATAGAGCTCTGACACAAGCAGATAGATTAGTGTCACAAGATATGGAATGAACACCGCCGAAGGGGTGATGCCGCTGTTGTAGCCAGTCATGGCAAAGAAGAAATAGACTCCTGCCACGGTGCAGATGAAGCGGTTTACCGATATTGCGGCACGCCCGTTGACGATGCCTGTAAACTCCCACACGGCGAATCCTGTGATAAAGGCAAACAGCAGTGCCATAGCCTGCGGGTTGAGGAAACTCACCACTACGGCAGTCACAAAGAATATGCCCGTGATGGTGCGTACTATCAGATTTTTCTGTTTGTCACTCATTGTCTTTTTCTTTATTTTCGCTGTCCGACGTTTCCGCATTCTCTGCGTTGTTCTCCTTTGCAGCCGCCTCTTCCAGTTCTCTTGCCCGGCGCTCTGCCATAGCCTCTGCCTCAGCGCGTTGCTGCGCCTCCATAAGCTCCTCGGTGCGGCTTGACCACTGGCGCTTGCCGAATATTCTCTCGGCATCCTCGGCGAATATCACCTCGCGCTCCATGAGTAGCTGTGCCAGCTGTGCATGTCCCTCACGGTGCTCATCAAGAATTTTCTTGGCACGTGCATACTGCTCATTAATCATCTTCAGTACCTCGTCGTCGATTATTTTTGCAGTTGTGTCGCTGTATGGGCGCTGGAATGAATACTCATTATTATTATAATAGCAGATGTTTGGCAGACGGTCGCTCATACCGGCGTATGCAATCATTCCGTATGCGCTCTTGGTGACACGCTCAAGGTCGTTCATGGCTCCTGTGGATATCTTGCCTATGAACAGATCCTCAGCCGCACGTCCGCCAAGTGTTGCACACATTTCGTCGAGCATAGCCTCCTTGGTGGTTATCTGCCTCTCTTCGGGCAGATACCATGCAGCTCCGAGAGCCTGTCCGCGCGGTACGATGGTTACCTTCACCAGCGGGTTTGCATATTGTGTAAACCACGATATAGTGGCGTGTCCCGCCTCGTGAATGGCTATGGCACGCTTCTCGTCGGCTGTCATTACCTTGGTTTTCTTTTCCAGTCCGCCTATTATTCTGTCAACGGCATCGAGGAAGTCCTGCTTGCCCACCGTTTTCTTGTCGTGGCGCGCGGCAATCAGCGCAGCCTCGTTGCACACATTGGCGATGTCGGCTCCCGAGAATCCCGGAGTCTGGCGTGCCAGATAGTCCACGTCGAGGTCTTTGTCAATCTTCAGCGGCTTGAGATGCACGTTGAATATCGCCTTGCGCTCGTGGATGTCGGGCAGGTCAACGTGAATCTGACGGTCGAAGCGTCCTGCACGCATAAGAGCCGAGTCGAGCATGTCGGCACGGTTGGTGGCGGCAAGGATTATCACACCGCTGTTGGTGCCGAATCCGTCCATCTCTGTGAGCAGGGCGTTAAGCGTGTTCTCACGCTCATCATTACCGCCCATCGACGGGTTCTTGCTGCGGGCACGTCCCACGGCGTCTATCTCGTCAATGAATATTATACAGGGTGACTTTGTCTTTGCCTTATCAAACAGGTCGCGCACACGGCTGGCACCAACGCCCACAAACATCTCAACAAAGTCGCTTCCCGACATTGAGAAGAACGGCACGCCTGCCTCGCCGGCAACAGCCTTGGCAAGCAGCGTCTTACCTGTTCCCGGAGGACCTACAAGCAGCGCGCCCTTGGGTATCTTGCCGCCCAGCTCGGTGTATTTGCCGGGATTTTTGAGGAACTCCACGATTTCCTGAACCTCCTGCTTGGCTCCTGCCTGACCGGCAACATCCTTGAAGGTAACCTTTATATCCTCACCTCCTTCATACACCTTGGCACGGCTCTTGCCTACACTGAAAATGCCGCCAGAGCCGCCCATGCCACCGCCCATGCGGCGCATCACCAGCACCCATAGTCCCACGAGCAGCACTATTGGCAGAAGGTTGTAAATGATTATGTTGAGAAAACCGTTGGTGTCATGGTTGTCATACTTCAGATCGCCTGTAAACAGTTTCTTGGCACGGGCTTGGTTGATGAAGTTTTCCACCTGGTCAACACTTCCAAACTCAACCGACATGGTAGGTTCCTTGCCCGTTTGCTCCTTACCCTGCTTGAACACATCGCGGCGATGTTCCGGCTTGATATACACTTCGAGCGTGCTCGCTGTCTTGTTTATCACAATTTTCTGCGCCCACCCCTTCATCACAACGCTCTTGAACTCGCTGTACGAGGCTTCGGCACTGATGCTTGAGTTTTCCCTGCCGTTGGAGAAATAGAACATAGCCAGCGCGGCTATCGCAAAGATGTAAATCCAGTTCATGTTAAACTTTGGCATCTTCGGATCATTCTGCTGTCCCGGCTTCTGAATATCTGGTTTCTTATCCATATTTCTATTTTATATTATTTAAAATGTTTCGAGGTTTAAGAGTTTCAGCCCCACTGAACACTAAACACTCCTCACTGTCAGTCGAGATCGGCAATCTGCTGTATGGGCGCGTCGTCCCAAAGATGCTCCAAATCATAATATTCACGTACATCGGGCAAAAACACATGAACCATCACGTCGCCGTAGTCCATTGCTATCCACTGTGCGTTATCCTGACCTATTGTCTTTATCGGTTTTTCGTGAGCGTCTATCCTTGCCACCTCCTCAATGCTGTCGGCTATCGCGCCGGTCTGCGACGGCGACTGTCCTGTACATATCACGAAGTATTTGCAGATGGCTCCCTCAATGCCGCTCAAATTGGCAATTTGTATGTTATAGCCTTTTTTTTCCTGTATTCCTTTTACGATTGCGTCTAATAAATTTTGTATCTGTTCCATTTAAATTTTTTAATAATGTGAAAATAGTGTGGCAAAATTACTATAATTAGTGTAACTGACAAAAAAAAAAGTCGGAAAAATGGTTAAATTGAAGATTTTTATAAAAAAAATGGGCGAAAATTTGGATATTTCAAAAAAACTCAGTACCTTTGCACCGCAATTCAGAAAGCTGATGAGCAAAAGAGTAACATTGGGATATGGTGTAATGGTAACACTACAGATTCTGGTCCTGTCATTCTTG
>JAUNSB010000140.1:0-6965 GCA_030539375.1 Prevotella sp. | reverse complement strand
TACTGTTCTCCATGCTCACCTCCAGTCCGCTTTGTTTGGTTTACGTCTGTTAGCAACAAGGATGGCTGCGTTCTGTTCCTCATCGGTCAGCGGAACGGGATTCTTGCGGTTGCACTCCAGCCATTTGTCAAGTTCATCCTGATAAAGGACATACCGTTTGCCGGGTTTTGTGGCAGGAATAGTGCCGTTACCCAGTTTCATGTAGAGGGTGCGAAGCGGTATCTTCAGATACTCGGCGGCATCCTCTACAGACATTGGGCGGTGGGTGTTCTCTTTGCGTTGTCCGTTCTCCTTTTGCAGACAGGTGAGCATTTGTCTCATGCCGATTACCTCATCCCGAAGCTCGGCCACGACCTGCGGGAGGTCGTTGAATGTAAGTTCGTTTGTCATACTTTTGAAAATTAAGTTGCGGCAAAGGAACTGAATGATATACCTGTGATACGGTGTATTGACGGTAATCGCCAGATAAACTCAGGATAATTGCACTATCAAGAAACAAGGGGTAAAAACAGGAGAGAAGAGTAATAAAATGGGATAAGAGAACGTGTTATATGGCAACCAATAAGCAATAGAAGGGCGTTATGGCATAAAAAGGGAATGGCATATAACAAAAAGGGAGACCCGCATCATATTGCAAAAATTAGAGTAAAATGGTTGTGGTTAAAAGTGGAAGATATAATTATCCGTGTGTACGGGTCTGTCGAGTTTGATATGTCCGTCATCAGGCGAGCTTGTCAGACTCCTTTCCAGTGAAATCACCTCAATGTCCGCAAGCTCGTTGGGGAACAGCCTTTTGATAAACTTAGCCTGCACTTTGCCGGAATATCCGTTCTCAAATCCGAGCCTCGCGGCGATGTTCCAAACGAAATGCTTGAAAGAGACTGTTTTCAGCTTGTCTCTGTTTTCATGGACAAATTTCAACTTGACAGGTTTGGGCTCATAATTCGGATTGTCACACCATGCTCGAATCTCGCTGCGGAGCAAATCGAGTTCTGTTTCCTCCATGAATGGTGACATCACCCTACCTACATAATCTATGATAGGATTGACTAGTTTTTGATGCTCCTCCTGCTTTTTGCGTTCAAACTCGGCACAGTGGGCTTTGTATTCTTCGGCAGTCATCGGTTGGACGGCGGCAGTCGGAGATACAACCGACTTGACAACAGTATTATCCGATGAGAGAGCTGCCTCTGTTTTCACCTCCTCAGACTCTACTCCCGTAGGTTCTGCTCTTGACAGCCAAATCCTCATCAAATCAACAGGCAGGTACTGGAACAATACCAGATACAACAGCCATAACAGGACATTGCATCCAAAGAAGGAAACGGTGTTTACAAACGTATTCCCTCCGAAGTCATTACCGACTTTGCAGGACAGGATGAGCGACACGGCAAGGATGGCTGTGCCGGGAAGACCATAGAAAAGGCAGGTCTCTTTGCTGATAATCGTACTTAAATTTCTCATGTGTTATATTTGTTTTATTGTTCGATATTACGTCTTGTTGACGGTTATTTACAGCAAAGTTACTATGGCGGTTTAGGTATATGCGGAAATAGGTGCAGGCAAATGCAGTTATTTATGACAATTTAATATTGGAGTATGATTTCATACTCAGAATCATACTCCAATCATTGAAAATGTGTGCTTTAGACTCTAATAAGTTATTATTCCGATTTGCGTTTTAATGTGATTCGGTTTGCCGCCTCCTTCTTCCTGCTGTCAACGCTGTCAAGATACTGCTGCGTGGTGGTGAGGTTCTTATGACCGACAAGTTCCTGTACGGTTCTGGAGTCCGTTCCGGATTCCAGTTGTAGGGTACAATATGTATGACGACTTGAATGGTAGGTGATATTTTTTGTGATTCCTGCCGCCTTTATCCATTGTTTGAGTGCTGTCTGTGTCATGTTATCCTTGAAACCGGGGAATACAAGCCCCTCTCTTGTGCCGCTGTCTATCAAAGCCAGTGCCTCGTCCCCGATGGGATTGTGGACAATCTGTTTTGTCTTCTGCATACGGGTGGTGATATAGAGAGTTCCGTCCGCTTCGGGCTGTATCATTTCCCATGAGAATGCCTTGACATCGCTCTTTCGCAGCCCTGTAAGGCAGGAGAAAAGGAAGGCGGTCTTTAGTATAGGAACCTCGCACGGAGTTTCTGCCAACCGTATGAGTTCTTCCGCTGACATCCCCACCTTGTCGGTCGGGATGGTTTCGGCACGTTCCAAATAGGGACATGGATTTTCCTTTATCTTCCTGTCACGGTGGGCTGCATGGAGCGTGCCAAGAAACGCAGACCAATAACTGGCTATGGTATTGGGATGTAGTTTGCGCTTTTGATGAATGACCTGATGCGTGGTGCGCAGGTATTCAAGGAACTTGTTGCATAGCTCCACTGTGATTTCGGCAAAGGTACATTTGCCGCCCGTGAACAGGTTGAAGTGCAGGAACGCCTGCTCATAGCGTGAGTTTTTCTTTCCGGCATACTTCTTAAAGTAATCAATGAAACTGCCGTTGAGTTTGTTACGGTCGAAGAACTCGTAACGCTCATTTACAATCTCCTCATAGCGGCGGCATCGCAGTGCTTCAGCTTTCTCTGACAGTCGTGCGTTGTAGTCCTTCTCACGCTGTGTCTTCGGGTGTGCGTAGATGTAGATGCCGAGCGATTCATGGCGCAGCACCTTGTTGGTGGTCTCGTCACGGTAGCCGGGATAATAGTCGAGGAAGTAGGACAGCATCTTGCCGCCCTTGATTTTCCGTGTGTAAAGGTTCACGGTCTTACAGATATTACTCATAGTCTTTTCTTTGTTATTTATGAATGTTACTTGGTGGAGACTATCTCCACGGTGCAAAGGAACTGAATGATATGCCGTTTATGGCAGTTAATGATGATAATTGACAGATAATCGTATTATCAATGGAAAAGGAACGAATTTACAGTCCTTTTGCGGCTCTTTCCGCCATCGCACGTTCAACATCGGTACGTAAAAGCAGATTCCTCACACCCACTTTCTTCTTCTCTATGCCATGAACTTTGGTGATATGGTGGATGTTGGCTTTGGACAGTCCGTATTTCTCTGACACCTCATCAACGGTGCAATACCGTTCATCTGCCATCATGTCCGTCTGTCGCAGTTCCGCAAGGTGTGTCTTTGAATAATAGGTGATGCCGTATTCCTTCTTGGTGGGAATGCTGTGGCGATAAGCATAGGCACGAATGGCGGTCGGCTTCATGCCAAACTCCTCGAACACTTCATCAGTTGTGAGCCATTCGGTAATAGTAGAGGTGTCAACGGTCAGTCCAAGACAGTCCTCCACATGGCTTTTGCTGTAATAGTTCTTTCCGGCAATACGACACATGGGTATCTGGTTGTGCTTGGCGGTGGTGTAAAGCCACATCTGCTTTACTTTATAAATAGACATCACCTCCTCGCCGGAAAGGTAAGTCAAAGGCTCGTCAGAAACGGGTGCGGTTTCCTGCTTCTTCTGACGCTGCTTAAGAATTGATGGTTTCGGTCGGTTGCCGAACACTACCTTATTATAAGGGTTGCCCTCCAGCATCCTCTCGATGTCGGCACGGCGGATGATAGCCATGCGGCTGCTGATGCGTGAGGCTTTCAGCTTGCCCTGTGACACGAGCTTATAAATGTACTGGCGCGAGCATCCCATGAGGATAGCCGCCTTTGAAAAGGTGAGATACTCCTGACGCTGTATCTCTAAAACTGGTCCTACGGCATTAAGCAAGTCCTGCTGTCGTTTCTTCTTCGCTTTCTTAGCTTCATCAGCACAACGAACACAACAGTATTTCTGCATACCGCTGTTGGACGTGAATGTCCTGCCGCAAAATGCGCATTTCTTGGTTGTCTTCATTCTTCCCTTATTTTAATGTTTTACACTCTTTTCTGTGTATTCCATCGGGGAGTGAACGGAAGTCAACTATTGTCGCCTGTTGTCAACCTGTTTAACCTTTGTGACGACTTTCGCATTTTGCCCAGCCTTTTGTCTCTGTCTGTGAACCGTTGTCAACCTTTGTCAACGGACTGCAATTTTATGGCAATAAAAAAGCCCCGTACATTCATCGCGATAGAAATACGTTACAAAATTATGCAGAAAATGTCGAAGCACCAAAAACTGACTGCGAAGTGTTAAAATTAGAATAATACTGATAATCAACGGTCTATTTGCAAGTGTTTCTCATTGTGTGCAGTTGGTTACACCCTTCTAAATACAGCCAGAGAAAACATTCATGCCTATAGCCGTAATACTGTTAGGAATAGTCACAGAGGTCAAGCCACTGCAGTCTCTGAATGCATCATCACCTATAGCTGCAACAGTATAAGTCTTGCCATTGTATGTGGTCGTTTCCGGGATTACAAGCTCAGAAGAAAGCTTATTCTTATTTACCCCTGTGATTGTTGCTGTCATGTTATTGTCATCATAGTCGAAATAAAATGTCGACATTTCTATGCCTTGTAAATTTAAGAAATACTTCCATGGTCCATCCGTCATATTATCGTATGTCTCATAAGCTTCCTCAGGCACATAAAGCGTTGCATTTTTATAGTTTTGTTCATCAAAAGAAGAACGGTCAGCACTTGGAGGAGTGGAATTTAGAATATAAACTTCTTTCAAATCTGTACAGCCGTCAAAAGCATAATTGCCTATAGATGTAACACTTTGGGGAATAGTCACTGAGGTCAAGCTACTACAGCCGTAGAACACTTTGATGCCTATAGCCGTGAGACTATTTGAAATGGTCACTGAGCGCAAGCCACTGCAGCCGGCAAAAGCAAGATTACCTATAAACTTGACACTGTTAGGAATAGTCACCTCAGTCAAGCCTCTACAAATATAGAAAGCACCGTCGCCTATAGATGTGACACTATTAGAAATAGCCACAGAGCGCAAGCCACTGCAGCCGGCAAATGCGTCGCCGCCAATATCCGTGACACTGTTAGGAATCGTTACCGATGTCAAGCCCGTGCAGTTTGAGAAAGCATGGTATCCTATAGACGTAATACCATCAGGAATGGTCACTGAAGTCAAGCCACTGCAGTCTTCAAATACATACGGTCCGATTTCTGTCACCTTACACATCAAATTCAATGTGACAATTTCTTTATGACCGCGTAGCGCATTGTCAGCAATCGTGTTGACAAAAAATTTCTTTTTACCGCAATTTACGTATTCTGGTATTGTAATATCAGCAGCAAGTTGATGTTGCTGAACATTCAATTTGGCCGTCTGATTCTCATATAAAGTATATTCAAGGCCGTCAATTATAACGGTTAACGGATAAAATGCATCATCATAAGAAGCAACAGCCCTAACAGTCACACCGTCTTCTTTATTAGTATATGACATGAATATAGGATTAGACTGGTATGTTTTTGAATGGATATGCAAACAACTTGCATACTTACTTCCTGATTTATTGACACCGCTCCATATAAAGGCATTATCTGTCCTCTCACTTATTTTGCCCTTTTCCAAAACGCCGGCAGCCGGGATAAATATAGAGCTGCCACTCGGGCCAACAACGTTGAAACCGGCAATACCATCAACAACAGTGTAAGTCCAACTACATTTAGTCCTGAGTTCTTCTAACTCGTCATAAGATGGCATTCTAAAATTTTTTTGCTGTGAATGACAAATGTCATATTCTGTCTCACGAATGTCGTTGATTGTAGGATATGTAGAATTGTAAAATTCACTGGCAGGTGCGCCCCATCCATACATAACACCATAATCTGTCGGGGATTCGGAACCGTAATTTCTGTCAGCCCATAAAACAGATAACCCTAAATCTATTAGTTTAGGTTGAGTGCCACTTGTATTTACTGACAGTACAGATGTCAGAGCTTTATTGCCGTGTATATTCTCAAAGTCTTCCGCCCCTGCCGTGAGGCAGAGGAGGAAGAAGACGGATAATGATAATATTTTTCTCATTGTTTTATTATTATTTTACAATCATTTATTCCCGTAAGAGCAGGAAAAGTTCTTTCATTGTA
This sequence comes from Prevotella sp., assembly GCA_030539375.1. GTDB lineage: Bacteria > Bacteroidota > Bacteroidia > Bacteroidales > Bacteroidaceae > Prevotella. The sequence continues at coordinate 960 of JAUNSB010000140.1, read as the reverse complement.
TATTGTTATCTTACAACAACTTTTTGTGTGCTGCTGCCATTTTTAACAATATAAACACCTGGTTTTAAATGCATATTATGTTTATTTCCATTATAAACATTCATACCACTCATATCATATACAGATACATTATCATTTTCTGGTGTATCAACATTTTCAATCCCTGTTGAATTTTCTGGTTCTGCTATAGTAAATGTTCCTTTACCTATTAATTTATTTGCGGAGAATATATCAATTGCATCATATATCCAGTAATAATATGTACCTGGTTCATAGTTACGATTATACAGATTGATAGTATAACTGTCATTACCAGGTATATATGCGTTATATATATATTCAGGTATTTCTGGATGAACATCTGTATTATTTATACAAATAAATATCAAACCATTATATTCATCTGGACTTTCATTTTTAAAAGTAACATCAAACTTTTTTTCCCACTCAACATATGGCAAATTGTGTTGTTTATCCCAGTCATCAATAAATATTTCGTCATGTTTAATTGTTGCTGTAAGTTTTGGTTCATGTTCACTGGTTATAATCTCACCATTCTCAACCGTTACATATAGAGATGTATTTATAAACCGACTTATAGATGGTACCCAATTTACATTATCATTACTTTCAATAAGGCACAGTTTATATCTTACATTATCTTCATAATTAAATAAAATATTAAATCTCTTTTCTATAAACTCACCCTTAGGTAATGTATTGTAATCAATCTTCTCTGTATTATCACATATATTTTTAATGACGTTACCATCTTCATCAATTAAACCAATACCAATATATACATAGTCTTCCATAAAATAATTGTTGGCCATAGTTCTAACTGTACCTGATATTGTTTTTGTATTTGTATCTATATTTTTATCAGTAAACTGTACATATTTCAATGAATTTATACGTGGCTGATTATAAACATCTTCATCAACAACGTTATTTTCTGGT
>JAUNSB010000139.1:0-7061 GCA_030539375.1 Prevotella sp. | reverse complement strand
GGATGGCGTTCTTCAGCATGGTGTACTGCTGGTAGAGGTGGTTCACAGCCTCCTCGCCCTTGGTGTAGTCGTGCATTGGCGATTTGAGGAAGAAGCTCAGGAAGCGCTGTGTGCCGTAGCGTCCGGCGCGTGCGGCGAGGTCGCTCAGCAGACAGAGGTCGAGACACAGCGGAGCTGCAAGGATAGAGTCGCGGCAGAGGAAGTTGATCTTGATCTGCATCGGGTATCCCATCCATCCGAAGATGTCGATGTTGTCCCATCCCTCCTTGTTGTCGTTGCGCGGCGGATAGTAGTTGATGCGCACCTTGTGGTAGTACTGTGTGTCCTCGTCGTTGCCGTGGCCGTAGAGGTCGGGCTGCACGTCGGGCTTGAGGATAGTCTCCAGTGTAGAGAGCTTCGACACCTCCTTTGTGCGGAAGTTGGCAGGCTCGTCGAGCACCAGACCGTCGCGGTTGCCCAGGATGTTTGTAGAGAACCATCCGCTCAATCCGAGGCAGCGTGTGCCGATGATTGGCGAGAAACCGCTCTTCACCAGAGTCTGACCGGTCTTGAAGTCCTTGCCGGCGATAGGCATCTTGGTCTTCTCGGCAAGCTCCCACATTGCAGGGATGTCGACAGTGGTGTTAGGCGCGCCCATGATGAACGGAGCACCCTCTTCCAGGGCAGCCATAGCGTAGCACATCGACGGAGCCACGTGCTCGGTGTCGTTAGCCTTCATTGCAGCCACGAGGTCGTCCAGCTTGTAGTGAACCTCCTCGCACACAGGAACATAAATCTCTGTAGACGCAGCCCAGAGCACCACGATGCGCGAGCAGCCGTTGTCTGCCTTAAACTTGCGGATATCCTCGCGAATCTGCTCCTTCATGTCCCAGCGGTCCTTGCACTCCTTCACATTGTCGCCGTCCAGGCGCTTGGCGTAGTTCTTGTCGAATGCCGCCTTCATAGGCACGATCTTCATCAGCTCGTCCTTCACCGGCTCAATGTCCTTCTCCTTCAGAACCTCGGCATACATTGCTGCCTGATAGGCGTTCTGCGGGTACACGTCCCATGTTCCAAATACAATGTCGTCGAGCTTTGCCATCGGCACAATCTCACTATATGGCAGATATTTCTTGTCGGCACCCTTGCCAACACGAATTTTGTCGTACTGTGTCATTGAACCTACAGGCTTTGTAAGTCCACGGCGAGTCATAAGCACACCAGTCATGAAGGTTGTAGAAACAGCTCCGCAACCAACAACCATGATTCCCAATTTGCCTTCAGCAGGCTTTACATTAGTTTGTTTCATTACCTTTTAAGTATGTAAGTTATTTAATTATGTTTATTAATTTTTACTTATTATCTTGTCGGCGCAGCTGCCGTCGGGCTCGTCGTCGGTCCAGCCCTCGCCCTTTATCCACACCGTGCGGCATCCTATTGACTTTGCCGGAATGATGTCCTTGTCGTAGCTGTCGCCGATAACCACGCATTCCCCGGCTTTAAGCCCCAGCGCCTCCACGCCCAGCGCGAATATTCTCGGGTCGGGCTTGCGTATGCCCACCACCGCGCTCTCTATCACCTTGTCGAACAGTCCGCCGAAGCCCATCTCCTGGAGCACCGTCTCCACGTTGCCGTAGAAGTTGCTCACCAGCACCATGCCCGCCCCGGGATTGTCCCTGCGCAGCTGCTTCAACAGCTTTACGCTCTCCGCGGTAAATCCGCAGGTTCTTGAGTATATGTCGTCCAGCACCTTAGCGTGCCATTGCTCAATATTGAATGACTCCTGGCGCTCCGCAATGTACTCCATCTCTATGCGCAGCTTGGTGTCGAGCGTGCGGTGGAACGTGAAGTCGGGCATTATTATGCGGTTCTTGCCCAACGTGCGCTCCGCGTGCACGTAGGCATCGCGGAACATCTGCTCCGTCACTGGCACTCCGCATCTCTCGTAGGCGTGCCACAGAGCCTTGCCCCAGTGCATTCCGCCTGTGTCGAGCGTGCCGCCATAGTCGAATATATAGCCCTTTATCGATTCTTCATTAGTTCGCAAGCTCATCAGCTTCGCAGTCTTCATTTTCACATATCCGGCTATTGCCGCTGCAGCTTCGTCGCGGCACCGCGAGAAGCTGGGCCAGTCGTTGAAGTCTATTATCACAAAGTTTCCGTCGGCTGTCACTATGGCATCGCCGCCATACACGCCCACGCCTATCATGCCGGCAGCCTTCTCCGCCGTGTTGTGCAGCCGACGGATATCGAATGCATAGTGGCTGGGCTTGCCGTTGCGCTGCTCGTCGCCGAACTTCCACTGCCCGTCGTCGCCGGGATAGTATGTGCGGAAGAAGTTCTGCCCTGCCACTCCGTAGAATTTTATCAGGTCGCCCTCCACGTGTGCCTGCACCACCACCTCGCCTATGCCGTCGGCAGCCATCTGCCGCCGTGTCTCTTCCATAGCCTTGCGCGTGGGGGCAAACCTCACGTCGGCGCTGCTCTCAGCCACTCCGCAGGCGCGCTTCAGCCAGTAGCCCTTGCTGCCCTCCTCGGGCGGCAGCGGCACTCCTGCCTCTCTCAGCCTTTCGTTAAGCTGCTTGCGGCAGCAGCATAGGCTCACGCCCCGGGTGCTGTTTACCACCGTGCAGCCCTCTCTCTCTCTCATGCCCAGCAGCCGCAGCGTCTCCTCGCTGCGCCCCATCGACACGAAAATGCCGTAGCCGCCACCGTCTGCCTGGAGCTCGTCCTCGTTCACTGTGCTTACCGTCATTCCCTCAGACTGCAGGATACGACAAACGCTCTCCAACACGGCGGCATCCTTGTCCACCGAATTGGGAGAGTACCGCTTGGCTCTTCCTATTGCCAGAACGTTGCATTTAGGGCTGTCACTTTTATCCAACACAGCTTCTTTTCTAAGTTCTCACAAGCGTTGGCGGCTGTATTTTTTTCAGCCGTTTTGGCTTTCGGCTGCAAATATATGAATTTTTTATGAATAGAGAAAACTTTTTAGGGTATTTTTTGTTTTTTTGTATAATCTCTTGATTTTTGTGTCTCCTCAGTGTGTTTTTATTAAGCGGAAATTTTGTTTTTTTGAACGTGAATGGCGATGTTGCTTGTCGGCTGAGTGTGAACGGTTTTCTTTTAGCCACTCTGTAAGCAGCGAACGTTTTTTAGGCACGGATTACACGGATTATCACGGTTTTTCCTTGATTTATCTTCTCAGTGAAATCCGTGTAATCCGTGCCCAAAATCTTTCCACCCTTTAAGCAGCGCCAATCTTTCTTTTAGGCACGGATTACACGGATTTCACTGCACACACTGAACCATCCACTCCCTCACCGCCACCTCGCATCCCCCGGCAAACGGCGGCGTGCTGTCGTCGTACACCTCGTGGAAGTCGTGCTCCAGCATGTCGATGAGCCGCGCTATCATTATGAGCTTCTCCTGCACTGTGTGTTTCTGCAGCAGCAGAAACCTAAGCATGGTGTAGAACTGCGCGAGGCTTATAGCCTGCCCGAGCTTCACCTTCTGATAGGCTCCGCATCCGAAGTGGAATGAGCGCAGCAGGCGCACGGTGATATTGTCGTTTTCAGTGATGATGCTCCAGAAAGCCGATGTGATGCTTCCGGTGAGGATAAATCTTTTCATGTCTTAATTGTTGTTCTGTGTTAAACAACGGGCACTTTGTGTTAAATGACCGTTATTGAATGTTAAAATTGTGCTTGACATTGTCAAGAGCGCTTTTTTCGCTTTTCCCGCTTTTTTTCGTTACATTTGCGGCGGATTTTGGCAAGGTGCCGTCCTTTTCCGCTTTATAAACTAATACAGTGGGAAACAATAAATTAACTTTTCAAAAATACAGAAAACTATGAGATTAAGCATGTTTTCGTGCTACACCAGCAAGCAACCGGTGGAAACCACCGTCGAGGCTGTAGTGGAGCGTATTCGCAGCGACAAGTCGCTGAAGTCACTAACCGAGACCTACCGTCATACAGGCAACCGCCGGGTGAAACAGGAGAGCCCCCTGTTCATGGTGGCGGCTGTAATGACTAACGGCAAATGTTGTGCCAATGTGGAAAAACTGACAGGATTGTCGCTTGTTGACATTGATCACGTGGAAACTGACAGAATGGCAGAAATAAGGCGGCGGGTGCTGACAGACCGTCACACCATGATGTGCTACACCACCATCAGCGGCTCGGGGCTGAGGATTATCTTCAGATACGAGACTGACGGCGTGCAGGGACTCACTGCGCAGAAGGCGTTCTACTCAAAGGCGTTTGCCGCGGGCAACGACTATTACGCGCAGCTGCTCGGAGTGGAGACCGACCGCCAGTGCAAGAACGTGACGCGACTGTCGGGGCTTGCCCACGACCCCGAGGTGTACCACAACCCACATGCCGATGCCTTCACCGCCGCGGAGATTGACGCCCACTACAGCGCCACCACGGGGCGCGTGAGGACACGGGCGCGGCAGGACAGCCGCATACAGGCTTACTACGACACCACAGTGGCGCCGCGCCTCAAGCGCGAGAAGGTGGTCTACGCCCCGGGCAGCCACAACCAGTACGTGATGCGCGTGGGCTACATGATGGCGGCAAGGCGCTACAACATGCAGGCGGTCACGGAATGGGCGCTGCGCCAGTTTGCCGACTACGACGGCACCGAGCAGGTGATACGCTCGTGCTACAGCGGGGTGGCGGAGCGCACCCAGACTGTGCGCCGCCAGGCTGCCGCCACTGCCTCCGCCACCGCCTCGGTGGCGGAGATTCAGGACTATCTCACCCACAACGTGGAGCTGCGCCACAACACCGTGACACAGCGCATTGAGTACCGCATGCGCCAGCAGGGCGACCGCGGGCAGTGGCAGCTCATCAACGACCGCGCCATGAACACCATCTGGCTCGACATGTCGGCTACGGCAAAGGTCAGCCCCTTCGACCTCATGCGCGTGATTGAGAGCGACTACACGCCGGCGTTCAACCCCTTCCTCCACTACCTCAAGGCGCTCCCGCAGTGGCATCCCGGCGACACCGACCACATAGCGCGGCTGGCGGCAACGGTGAGGGTCAAGGGCTCGCAGGAGGCGTTTGCCGGAGTGCTGCGCAAGTGGATGGTGGCAATGGTGGCGGCATGGCTCAACCCCGAGGTGGTGAACCACGTCATACTGGTGCTCATAGGTAAGCAGGGTGCCTACAAGACCACGTGGTTCAACTATCTGCTGCCGCCCGAGCTCAGGAAATATTTTTATATCAAGACCAACTCCGGACGGATGTCGAAGGACGACCTGCTGGTGCTCTCGCAGTATGCGCTGATATGCTGCGAGGAGCTCGACACGCTGCGCCCAGCCGAGCTCAACCAGCTCAAGGCGGCGGTGACCATGCAGACCACCAACGAGCGCGCTGCCTACGCCCACTTCCATGAGCAGCGACGCCACATAGCGTCGTTCTGCGGCACGGGCAACAACCCGCAGTTTCTCACCGACCCCACGGGCAACCGCCGCTGGATGCCATTCGAGGTGGAGAGCATCACGTCGCCACGCGAGCAGCCCTTCGACTACGAGGGCATCTACAGCCAGGCTTACGCCCTCTACCTCAGCGGATTCGAATACTGGTTCTCTGCCGGCGAGGTAGAGGCGCAGGCGCGCCACAACAGCCACTTTGAGAGCCCCAACCTGGAGCGCGAGCTGGTGAGCCTCTACTTCCGCAAGCCCGCGGAGGGCGAGCGCCCCATCTTTGTGTCGGCGGCAAGGGCGATGCAGATTATCGGTGCCGGAATAGCCCAGAAGCTCAGTGCCATACGCATAGGAATGGCATTCAGAGAATTAGGCTTTCAGTCGGTAAGATACAATGGCACAAGAGGTTATATGGTGATACAGCGCACCGTCGAGGAAATTATGCTGTATCAGAAAAACATATCTTCATCGGAGCTTGAGAACAGTGGGGAAGAATGACTCAGTTGACAACCTTGTCAACCTTGACGGGTGTTTTTGAACCCTTCACGCGCGCAGGCGGGCGGGAAAGTTTAAAAATCGTGGTGACACGTGACACCTGATTTCCCACAGGGTTCGAAAATACCCGTCAAGGTCGTCAAGGTTGTCAACCCCCTCCTACTCCTCCTACCCCTCCTACATTATCCTACCCCTCCTACCCACCCCAAAAAAAAATGAAATTTACAATAAGAACATACGACAAGCACGAGCTGGCGCAGCTCTACTTCCCCGATTCCGACCGCGACACCGCCCTGCGCCACCTGCGGCGGTGGATAATCCGCTGCCCCGACCTCTGCCGAAAGCTCGCGGAATCAAACGCCGCCGTGAAGGCAAAAACCTACACCCCGTATCAGGTAAAGCTCATAACCGACCACCTCGGAGAGCCGTAAGTGATGGTGATTGTCCGAGAACGTCTACCGCACTTTCTTTTAGGCACGGATTACACGGATTTCACTGATAAGATAAATTAAGGAAGAACCGTGATAATCCGTGTAATCCGTGCCTAAAAAACGTTCGCTGCTTACAGGGATGCAAAAAAACACCCCGTGTCGGACATCTACGGACAATGTCGGACACGGGGATTCTGAAATTTCGTACCTTTGCACTGTAAACAAACACAAACACGCCTTACGGGTCCGCCAGTCGCGGTTACAGCCGGCTAAATCGCCGATTGAGGACTCCAAATCGCCGAATTGAGCGCGCCAATCGGCGATTTGCGGCAACGTAGAGACTGTCAACACAAAGTAAAACAACTAAAAATCCAACAACAAAACTATGGCACTGAAATTTCAACTGGTACAGAAAAGCAATCCCATGACCAAGGACGAGAACCTGTGGTACGGAGCAGTGAGACACGAAGAACCCACAATGGTGCTCGACGAACTGTCGAAGCATATGTCGGAGCACAACAGCCCTTACTCCAAGGGGCTCATCAAAGGGATACTCACCGACATGGTGTCGTGCATCAAGGAGATGGTGCTCCAGGGGCGCAAGGTGAAAATCGACGACCTCGCCATCTTCTCGCTCAAGGTGAAGAGCAAGGGAGAGAAGGACCCCAAGGAGTGGACCGTGGCGAAGAACATCACCAACGTTCACCTCAGCTCAC
>JAUNSB010000138.1:0-7080 GCA_030539375.1 Prevotella sp. | reverse complement strand
TTGGAAAAAGCAAACATGAAGAGAAGTTACAAACTGTAAGAGAATTAAGTCTTAATTTTATTTAGTGGACACTAGTGATAGATAATTATCAGCAAGAGCTGTCTAATTATAGACCGGGACAGGAAAAACAGCAGGCTGGTAAACTATTGGCATATCATGCGGAGATAGCGTTCTGTGCCGGTCCGTATGCTATTGAGCCCCATCTGTGAGGTGTCAATGTCCTCGGGACGCATCCAACGGCATTCGGCGGCATCGTCGGCAGCTGTTACTTCGGGACAGCCGTCCACACGGCACTCGAAAAAACAGTCAATGGTGGGAATCTCCATGCCGCTGTAAAAATAAAGGTTAGGCAGGCTGAAGAGGTAACGGCACGAGGAAATCTCAAGACCGGTCTCCTCGCGGATTTCACGGAAGAGACACTGCTCGATAGTCTCATTCATATCCATAAAGCCACCGGGAAGGTCAAGCGTTCCCTTTGCGGGGTTCTTGGCACGGCGGTTGATGAGAATCTCGCCGCGACTGTTGACTATAAACACAGCTGTGGCGCCACTGGGATTGAGATAGTATTCAAAGCCGCAGTCGTCGCAGCGCTTGCTCTTCTCATTCTGTATTCTAAAATGTCTGCTGCCGCAACTCGGGCAGCAGACAAATTTATCAAGAGGATGCATGTTTTTTAAATTTTGAATTACGAATTTTGAATTATGAATTGTTCTCGCTTCGCTGCGATGAAGAGTTATTGATTTATTAATTGGAGCCACACAGTCCTGACTCATAATAGACTTCGTAGAACGTTGTTTTCCAAATTCGTAATTCATAACTCCCAATTCGTAATTAAATAATTCTTCATCGGCTTCAGCCGACAATTGACTTCATCGAACGTTGTTTCGTAATTCGTAACTCAAAATTCGTAATTCAAACTCTCTCACCAGTTATCGGTACGGAACGGGAACAGCGGCAGTCCGCCCTGATTGCCGAGATTACCTATCTGGAAATTCTTGAAACAGTAGCGCACAGCCACAGGATTCTTCACCTCGGGAGAGCTTACGGCAATACGCTCGTTGCGCGGGTCGTTGCCCTCAGCCCAGAACTTCGTTGCAGTGGCTTTGTGGAACACCTTGTCCTCGCCAGCCACCTCGAAGCCCTCGATGTCACCCCAACGGCTGTAGCCATCGGCAAGATTGTCGAAACTGAGATAAGCGGCACCGTCTTGCACAATCATGTCCTTATAGCGAGGCGACTCACATATCAAAGTCTTTATGCCGTAGGTCTTGTTTAGGGCATGGAAAGCCAGACGCTCACCCACCTTCTGCTTCTGTGCGGGATGTATCTGCTGTGCCTCGTAGGGATAAACCGCATCGTTGGTGCACACAAGCGCACTGTTAGGAATGATGTCAGAGGCACGCACCTGCTGCTCGCGGAGCAATGCGCCGCTGATGCCGTCCAAGCCGTCGCCATAGCAGTAAGGCGCAATCTGCACGAAATAGAACGGCAGCTCACCCTGTTTGAAGTCCCTGCGCCACTGCTCAACAAGCAGCTTCAAGCGCTCGCTGTACAGATTGCCTGGGTCACCCACGTTGGAACAGCCCTGATAATAAAGGATTCCCTTCACGGTGTAATTGAGGATTGGATGGAAAGTGCCGTTGCCCCACAGAAGCGGATAGTGAAAGTCCCATTTGAAGTTCTTGGTCATCTTCACCGAGTCCTTGATTTCCTCTTTAGTGTATTTCTTCAGGTTGTCCTCGTCAAGCCAGCTCTCCACACGTGAGCCGCCCTTGTTAGCCTCGATGAGACCAACGGGAATGTCGAGGGCACGGCTTACCATGCGGGCGAAGAAATAGCCAGTGGCACTAAATTCGCCAACGGTGCCCATGTTGCACTGGCGCCACTCACACTGCGCATCGTCCAACGGACGCATGCTCATGACACTCGGCACCTTTACCGAGCGTACTCCCTTGCTGTTTACTGCATCGAGAACCACTTCGTTCACGTCCTTTACTGGACAATTGCCAAATCCCTTTACAGGCATCTCCATGTTCGACTGTCCGGCACACACCCATACCTCGCCCGACAATACATTGTTGATGGTGGTTGAACCATCGCTGTCAGAAAACGTAATCGACAGCGGAGTGTACGAGGCTGCCGGCGACTTCACCGTGAGCAACCACTTGCCGTCCTTGCCCACCTTGGCTGTGGCAGTCTCGCCGCTCCACGAGGTTCTGACCGTGACGGTCTCGCCAGCCTTGTCCCAGCCCCAAAGCCTCACATCGCTCTGCTGCTGTATCACCATGTTGTCGCCAATGAGGTGAGGCAGTCTCACCTTGGCTTCACTCACACTTGCCGCGAGCATAAGAGCCACGGCGGAAATCAGTTGTTTTTTCATAATTTTTAAACTACAGAATAATTGATAATTGTTATTTTTAAAAGGAGTTATGATTTTAACTCCTACATTATTATATATGTGCTTCCAGCCTTTGTGTTAAGGTCGTAGAGCCATGTGGGCGCTATGCCCTGAGCCTCTTTCGCCTTATCGCCCTTGGCTTTTGATGCCTTCAGTCCCCTACCCTTCATCGGAGCGGTGGTGCGCAGACGGCACACTCCACCATTCTGTGAATGAATCTTCAGACTGCAGATCTTGCCGCCCTTCCAAGCCATGTCGATGGTGAAACCTCCACGAGCTTTCAGACCGCTAATCTCGCCGTCAGTCCAACGTGCAGGCAGCGCAGGCAACAGATAGATGAAACCGTCGTGGCTCTGCATGAGCATCTCGGCTATTCCTGCCGTACAGCCGAAATTACCGTCAATCTGAAACGGCGGGTGAGCGTCAAACAGATTAGGATAGGTGCCTCCGCGCTGCTTCGTAGTGCCATACACAAGGAAGGTGTCGGGCGACAGCGTGAGCTGGTCGGTGATGAGCTTCAGGGCATGGTCGCCGTCAAGCAGACGCGCCCACAGACACACCTTCCATCCCATGCTCCATCCTGTGCTCACGTCGCCACGTGCCACAAGCGATGTGCGGGCAGCGTCAAACAGCTCGGGAGTACGGTAAGGAGAAATCTGATGTGCAGGATATAACGCATAGAGATGCGACACATGGCGGTGATTGTCCTTGGGGTCATCGAGATCCCAGAGCCATTCCTGCAACTGTCCCCATTTGCCCACCTTCAGCGGAGCAATCTGCGGCAGAAGTTCTTTAACCTTTGCCACAAGGGCATTGTCACTGTCGTTGCCGCCCACTATCTTTGAAGCCTCAACCACAGTGTTGAACAGCTCGGTAATAATCTCGTTGTCCATCATCACACCGTAGTTTATCGGTGTACCATAGCCCTTGGGAGTATTCTCAGGACTCTCGCCCGGAGCTATCACCATATAGCCAGTCTTCGGGTCCTTCACCATTATGTCGGCAATAAACTGCGCCGCTCCGAGTATTGTTGGATATACCCTTGCAAGGAAATCCTTGTCGCCAGTGTACAGATAATGCTCCCACAAGTGGCGGCACATCCATGCTCCGCCCACGCTCCACAGTCCTGTGCCCGAACGGTCCACAGGCCATGTGCAGCGCCACAGGTCGGTGTTGTGATGAAGCACCCAGCCGCCTGCGCCGTACATATCCTTCGCCGTACGCGCCCCGCTCACGGTAAGCTCGTCAATCATCTTAAACAACGGCTCGTTAAGCTCGGTGAGGTTGGTCACCTCAGCCGGCCAGTAATTCATCTCGGTGTTGATGTTGGTGGTGTACTTGCTGTCCCACGACGGGAACATCTTGTCACACCATATTCCCTGCAGGTTGCCGGGCTGTGTGCCCGGCTGCGACGAGCAGATGAGCAGATAACGTCCGAACTTGAAATATGTAGACACGAGATAATCGTCCTGGTTCTTTGCAAACTGCTCCACACGCTTATCGGTGGTGAGGTGAGCAAACTTATCCTTGCCCAACGAGAAGCTGACACGGTTCATGTATTTCAGGAACACTTTTTCATGAGCAGCCTTCAGAGCCTCATACCCCTTAGCCTTGGCATTGCTTATGGCGGCACGTGTGAGCGCCACCTCATCGCCGCTTATGTCCTGCCAGCTAACCACGTTTGTGGCAATGCTGACATATACCGTTGCCTCGTCGGCACCATTCACAGCCAACACTCCTCCTGCGCAAGATGTCGTACCGCCCTTTGCGGCAACAGCCAGACGTCCCTGGAATCTTACCTTTCCCTTCACGCCCTCATGGGTGGACGACACACCCGTGAGTGTGACCTCATTGCCATCACTTACAATTATCACGTCGTTATGAGGCGATGTGAGGTTGGCATTGAATGTTATTGCTCCGGGCTTATCGGCTGTTATGTGTACAGCCACCACGTTGTCGCCCTCGCCAAGAGTGGCTATCGTCTCACGGCGGAAATTCACACCATTGGCACGGAATGTCACCACCTGCAATGCAGAATCGAGGCTCAGCGTGCGCTGGAAATTGGTGTAGTTGCCCGTGCCCACCATTGAAATATACAGGTCGCCGAAGGTCTGATAAGGCATTCCACTGTTCTTATTGTCGCCGGCTGGCATTATCTTCTGATTGGCAAGCGCCTCCGCCTCCTTAAACTTTCCTGCGAGCACCAGCTGCTGAGCCTCCTTGTAGCCCTGCTTGGCGTTACGGTTCAGATTATAGTTGGGCTGTCCTGCCCATATTTTCTCCTCGTTAAGCTGTATGCGCTCCACAGCAGGATTGCCAAACACCATGGCACCCAACCGTCCGTTGCCCACGGGCAGAGCCTGTGTCCATGTCATTGCGGGACGGTCGTAACGTAACACATGCTGCGCCTTAGCCTCAACTACAAATACAGTTTGCAGTGCTATTAAACAAGTTGCAAATAATATCTTTCTCATATCAATTAATAATGGTTTGCATTTTTTCTTTTGGTTCTATCGTCACCTTATCCTCATCAAGCATCGAGGCGTCAAGTCCAAACACCTTAATGAAGAAATCATAGACTGCCTTGCGCTTGTTAGGACCGAAATCATGGCGCTCTTTCTCCAGATGCACGTTCATCACCTTGTCCTGCGCACCATAGAAGCCATATATTCTCTGTAAGTAAGGAAACTCCAGCTCAGGCACACTGGCTGTCCAGTCGCCTCCGTCGCTTATCACCATCATAGGTTTCGGGGCGAAGGTTGCGGCAATCTCGGCATTGCATGTGCCTCCAAGAGAAAGCTGTATGGGGTTGCCGCTCTCACAGGGACAACCGCCATCGAAGTGGCTGGCAAGATTCACTGTGGGACATGCCGCGGTGAAACGGTCGTCGATGGCAGCAAGGAGCACCGTGTGTGTACCGCCGCCGCTTCCGCCGTTCACACCTATGCGCTGTGTGTCGATGTCCTTACGGTTGGCAAGCATATAGTCGAGCAGACGAAGCCCAAACGCAGCCTGCATCACGTGGGCACGGCTGGTGTGGTGTGCCTCCGCTCCCACCTCGTTTTCCGACTGTCCCCAGCCATACAGGTCGAAGTCAACGCAGATGGCGCCCATCCTTGCCAGTGTTCCCATGCGCTGCTGCTGGTCCTTGCGGTAGCGTCCGTCGTAGAAGTGTCCGCCGGGACATATTATCAGTGCGTGCTTGCCCTTCTTTGCGGGAGTATATATCGACCCGAACACATGCTGTCCCGGTGTCATCTCCAAAGCAATATTTTGTACTGTGTAACCGTCATACTTGCGTATCTTGCCCAATATCGGCTTTGCATTCTTCACGATGCTGTCCATCAGCTGGTCGATGCCAAGCCGGCTGCGCACCTCATTGCGCAACTGTGTGCGGCGTGCTTCCCACTGTGCCCTGTCATTATAGAGCGAGCTGAGATAATTGAGCATCAGCACTCCATCCTCTGTGTGGCGGCGCGGATATTCGTATGGCTTTATCTTATAGGTGTTGCCGCTCTGCTTCCACCAGTTCCAGTCGAAATGCTTGCAGATATTGTCAAGCGTCGCCTCAATCGAATAAGGGCGTATGCGGAAGTCGGCGTATGTGAGTTTCACCCCGGCAGTGTCAACATTATATTTGAATTTCACGCCAAACTGCTTCTGCACGTCTGCCATCACATCGCTGATGCTGCGTGTGTACTGTGTCTCGTAGGTCTGCGCCCCCGTTGTTGCCCAACAGCCAAATAGAGACATAACTGCAATAAAGATTTGTTTTTTCATTTGTTTTTATTTCCGAATATTATAGATTAGTTCATTTAATTTGCTTGCAAAGTTACGAAAAAGCGGGCAAAACCCAAAATATTTTCACTTTTTATTTTGTTATTCACCCAAATTGCACTACTTTTGTATATTATTTGCTGAATACAGCCACATTAAGGATAAAAAGACAACAATGAAACAAAGTATCAAGATAATGAGACCAGACAATACAGCCACAGTGAAATATAATATAGCCACACTCGTAAACGGACTGCGGGTGATACACCTGCCGTCGGCATCGCCGGTGGTGTTCTGCGGCTACAGCATAGGAGCAGGTACACGCCACGAGCATAACGGCGAGGAGGGACTGGCACACTTTTGCGAACACGCCACATTCAAAGGCACAGTGCGCCGCTCATCGGTGCAGATCATCAATGCCCTTGAGCGTTTGGGCGGCGACCTGAACGCCTACACAAACAAAGAGGAGACAGTGTATTACGCTGCCATCACCCGCGAGCATATCGCCAACGCCGTCGACGTGCTTACCGACATAGTGTTCAACAGCACATATCCTGACACCGAGCTGAAAAAGGAGATTGAGGTGGTGTGCGACGAGATTGAAAGCTATAACGACTCACCCGCAGAGCTTATCTACGATGAGTTCGAGAATATGGTGTTTGCAGGACATCCCTTAGGCCACAGCATCCTCGGCACTGCCGAGCAGCTTCATTCCTACAGCCATAAACATGTGGCAGACTTTGCACGGCGTATGTATATCCCCAGCCACATGGTGTTTTTTGCCTACGGCGACGTGGAGTTTGCCAAACTGCTGCGCCAATTAGAAAAGTGTTCAGTGTTGAGTGTTGAGTGTTCAATTTCTGCGCCATCATTAAATGATAATCAATCGCTCAGCACTGAACACG
>JAUNSB010000030.1:0-40631 GCA_030539375.1 Prevotella sp. | reverse complement strand
AGAGTGAAGAATTTGCCGCACTATTGCATGAAGGGGCTATCAAGGAGAATATTGACACTCTCTTTATGGGCTTGACGGAGGCTGAAGCGGTGAAACTCTTTGCAAACACATATCTGGCACTTCGTGTAAGCTATTTCAATGAGCTTGACACCTACGCCGAGATGAAAGGACTTGACACACAGAGCATCATCCGTGGCGTGAGTCTTGACCCACGAGTGGGTGATTATTACAATAATCCTTCCTTCGGCTATGGCGGCTATTGTCTGCCCAAGGATACCAAGCAGCTGCTTGCAAATTATAAGGATGTACCAGAGAATCTTATAGAGGCAATCGTTGAGAGCAACCGTACAAGAAAGGATTTCATCGCCGACCGTGTATTGAACATGGCGGGATATTATGATTATTACAACCGCGGCGATTTCAGTCCTTCAGAAGAAAAGCACTGCACAATCGGAGTATATCGCCTGACAATGAAATCAAACAGCGACAATTTCCGCCAGTCATCCATTCAAGGTATAATGAAGCGCATTAAGGCAAAGGGAGCTGAGGTAATTATTTATGAACCGACACTTGAGGATGGAAGTACTTTCTTCGGCAGCAAAGTCGTTAATGACATGGCGGCATTCAAAACACAAAGCCAAGCTATCATTGCCAACCGTTACGATACATGTTTGGACGATGTGGAAGATAAGGTTTATACCCGTGACATCTTCCGCAGAGACTAACCTATTCGCTCTTTGGGCATGGGTAAATCCGCTGCCGCTGTGATGTGGGTGTTGTATGAGGTGTTTGCCATGCCTATACATTAATTATATATGTGAGCCTAACGAAAAGGAGGGACGGAAGTTGCTGGCAGAAATCATGCAGGGCGGAAACTTCGGACATTATGATGAGAGGGGAAAGGATATGAGGAATGGGAGTACCATTCCTCATGCAATCTGGAAACTGAAAAGAGTTATGAAACTTGTATCAAGCTATCCCGAGGAAGCTCTATGTGAGCCATTCTTCAGGGTGTGGCATTGGGGATGGAGAAAGGTGCATTAGTGTGCAGTGTAAGCGTCCAATTTTAACTTCGTTGACCGTTAAATTTGACTCTGCTCTCATTGGCAAAAGTTTTGCAGCTGTTAAATCAAAACAGTTAACAAAATGTACAAGAAAATTTTCGATAAGCAGGAACGATGAAAGTTTACTTTCTGATCAACAGTCTCATATTTCTTGCAAAAAAGAAAAAATATTGATAATATTTGCGTAGCACTAGTGTCCACTAAAAATGAGCAAAAATCGTTGTAAATGGTTGATATAAGAAAAAATACGAGCAAAATTTGAGTCTATGGGTTAGAAATGATTACCTTTGCAGACAAAAAGGGAAATTGAATTATGGCATTAGCAATTAGTGGTATTCCTATGCTGACTGGTGAAGCAGCTGAGGCATTTAGAAAAAAAGCAGAAGAAGCTAAGAAACAGCGCGGAAGTATAGATTTTTCGAAGCAGCGTGCAGAAATGAAAGCCATTTTGGCAAAGGCGAAATTGTAACGTTGCTGACATGGGCTTTTTAGCAGACAAAACGGTGTTTTCACCGCTGACACAGAAAATGCTGGATGAGTCAGAACAATTCTCATGTGGCAATGAGGACTTGGACGGATTCTTCCTACATGATGCTGTATCTTATGCAGAAAACTTGTTCGGGAAATCTTATTGTTATACAACGGAAGGGGATAAATGTGAAATAGTATGTGCTTTTACCGTTTCTAACGCAAGTATTTTCACAAGATTCCTGCCTAATGTGTTGTTGATGCCTATAATGAGGAAATACCCATTGCTTTCTATAAAAAGAATGGTTTTGATTTTATGTTCAGCACCGAAGAACAGGAAAAGAAATATCGGCAAATTGTTTCTGACAGCCCTCTCAAAACGAGGTTGATGTTTTTCGACTTGATTGTCATAAAATAAAAAGAGTTACTATCAGTAACCCTTTTCCGACCGGGGACACCCCAATCCAAATAAAGTATAGCTTTATTCTGTTGCAAAGGTAATGTTTTTTTCTAATAAATAAATATTCGCAGGTTAAATATTTGAAAGAATTAACATTACAAGATTATGAATTTCATAATATCTGGCGGTACTGGGGCATAGATTGTTTGAAAAGGCTCTTGATGACTGGTTTGAGGATAACGCCAGAAAGGGGCTGAAGTGAGTGTTTAGTGTGGGGGCAGTGTTTAGTTAAGGGTATGCTTACGAACAATTAGGCTTTTTGATGTTTGAAATTTCGCATATGTCTGTTTGGCTTACAAAAATAAAGTTAATAAGTACTATTCTGGACAGGAAAATCTTACGAAATATAAACAACGCATCACAATATTTTCAAAAATATTTGGCGGAATGAAATTAATACAGTACCTTTGCAGAACAAAACTGCACGAGCGTGCAAAAAAGTTCTATAAATAGCATTATGGAGATAAGGCGTGATATATATCTGAAGCGGCTCATGGCAAGCCGCCATAATGGGTTGATTAAGGTGGTGACAGGTATTCGCCGCTCAGGGAAATCGTATTTACTTATGACAATTTTCCATAATTTCTTGCTGGAGGAGGGAGTTGCAGAAGATCATATTATCACGGTGGACTTGGAAAACCGTCGAAACAAGGCGCTTCGCAACCCTGACGCATTGCTGAAATATATTGATGCCCGTATAGTGGATGAGGCAATGTACTATATTTTATTAGACGAGATCCAGTTAGTCAGTGAGTTTGAAGATGTATTGAACTCTTATCTTAGTATACCTAATGCTGATGTGTATGTAACGGGATCGAATTCGCGCTTTCTCTCAAAAGATGTGATAACAGAATTCCGCGGACGTGGTGATGAGATACATATCATGCCATTGTCGTTTAGGGAGTTTCACTCGGCTCACCCTGAGATGGAATCGTATGCGGCACTGCAGGAATATCTGACGTATGGAGGTCTACCATACGTGTGTACAGAGCCCGATGAATCAAAAAAGATAAGCTATCTGCAGAGGTTATTTGAAAAAACTTATCTGACCGACATCCTTGAAAGATACCATATACGTGGGAGTGAGATAATGGAGGAACTGATGAACGTGGTGGCTTCATGTATTGGCGGACTGACCAATGCTTCAAGAATAGAAAATACATTTCGCTCAGTAAAGGGGATACATTTGTCGAAGAATACGGTGAAGCAATATTTGGACATCCTTGAGGAATCTTTTCTGGTGAACCGCTGCATAAGATATGATATCAGAGGACGCAAGTATATAGATACACCTCAGAAATATTATTTTGAAGATTTAGGACTGAGAAATGCACGCATTGGATTCCGGCAAGTGGAACAGACACATCTGATGGAGAATATGATATACAATGAACTTCGCCTGAGAGGCTATGTCGTGGACGTAGGTGTGGTAACAAGTAACATGAAGAATAAAGATGGCGTGTATCAACGGAATCAACTTGAGGTGGATTTCGTATGTAACCGTGGCTCGCAGCGGATATATGTGCAGTCTGCTTATCGCTTGCCTACGCAGGAAAAACGCGAGCAGGAAATGGCATCGCTATTAAAAATAGATGACTCATTCCGCAAGATAATCATTACGGAGGATTTGATTAAACGACATCAGGATGACAATGGCATAGAATGGGTGAATGTATTCGATTTTCTTCGTAGTGATAACTTGTGATTATTAATATCTGACAGAACGAGTGCAATAAGACGCGCTAATGGCTGGTTTGAGGATAATGACAGAAAAGATTTGCTTTAACTTTGGATTTCATCCGCCCTTTTTTACACTCGGCATAGTAAGCGAGCTTCCTCTGCTCTCGCTTAATCAAAAGTTTCTGCAAGTCGCAACAGGTAACAGAAAGTCGTTGTCAACTGGTGGTATCTCTGATGCTGACTGGCATCGGCTTTTTGGCTTTTGTAAGAGACAGGCATTGAATTGCATATTAAGTATGACAGATAAAAGAAAATAGTTATTTCCTTGCAAAAAGCTTTGGCAAATCAGATATTTTGTGTACCTTTGTTCCGAGAAAAGTAATGTATTAAAGGAAATGGTTTTTAAGCTGCATTAGATATTATGAATACAGAATTCTATTGGACATTTCGGATTGAAACAAGTCGTTTTGGTGGAGTAATGGGATCAAGTTGCACGGATTATGTCACAGAAGAGAATCTGGAGGCATGGCAACGGTTTGTGGAGAAGAGGATTCGTGAGGTGATGAAGCCGGAGACCATGGACTTGCAGGAGTTCAAGGATTGCCTGGAGGAAGTGCAGAAAGAAAAAGAATGGAGAGAGACTCAAAAGGTGCGGGCTGAACAACTGCGGATAAAGGCTGCGGATGACAGACATCGTAGGAGCAGCATGGAACGACTGAAGGTGGCTTATATACCCAAAGGGCTGACCGTAGATTATGAAAAGGAATACGGGAGATTAATTCGGCAAGAAGTAACGTTTGTTCCTGCCATAGAGGATGATTTCCTGTATCAGTTACGCTTCTTAGAGCGATGGTACAAGAAGTCAGTACCGCAGTTGATTGAGTTGAAACGTCCTGATGCGGCATTTGCGGTGGCCGTGGAACTTTGCCGTCAGTTGCCGGACTTCGTCTTCCGCAAGGACATCGAGGGATATCTGAAACTGAAGAAGCAAAGATTGAGAAAACTCATCGAAGGGGCTTTCACTGCTCTTGTGGATTCAGTGAAGGCATGGAATAATGACGAAAAACGTCGTTGGGTATATGATTTCATCTTCAGAGAAACGAGACATTACGATGATTTCAGAGGCTTACAGAGGGTTCTGATTCAGATGACGCCATCCGTAGCTTTTATTGGTGAACCTGTAGCGGTGACTCGTGAAATGAATGAGGAGGAAAGGCTTCAGGAACGAAAAAGGGAAAGGGAGGAACTGCTGAGATTAGAGGTTGAAAAGGAAGCCCGCTCACTGATTACACTCAACGAGGACTACGAGACAAGGATATTTGCAAGTCGCAACATAGACAGGGATTGCACAACGATATGGCGTCTGATGTTGCAAGAAAATAAGCGAATCAAGGAGTTGGCAAACCATGGTGAATACCAGACTGCTGCATTGCGGTTTATGCAATTGACAAAGGCAATGTGCCACCATTTCATCAGCGATGAGCATTATTGCTACTTTGACGATATGTATTTGCCGGAATATGCCATAGATAACCTCATTGACTTCTTCAACGAATTGGAAAAGGAAGGCAAATTACCCAACGAGCCCAAGGAATACTTGAAGAAGGCTTGGCTGGAAATCATTGAAACGGAATGTCATCAGGACTATGGAATGCTTAGGAAGGAGTTAATCTAACTTTCTAATAAACAAATATTCATATGAGTATTTAATGTCTAAATATGCACTATGTGTAAGCGTCCAATTTTACTTTTACCTTCGGCCAGTGACCGTTGGTTGACGTTATTGTCCAATATAAAATATGTACATTTTGATAAACTTTAGCTGCATTCGGCAAAGTTCAAACATGTTTGACTCTGCTCTCATTGGTAAAAGTTTTGCGACCGTTAAATCAAAACAGTTAGCAAAATGTACAAGAAAATTTTCGATAAGCAAGAACAATGAAAGTTTACTTTCTGATCAACAGTTTCACCTGAGCGTGCCCTTGATATTTATTATACATCAAAAACTGCGAAATTGTTGTCTGACCCAAATTCAGGTCTGCAACTTATGAGTGACAATTATGTCTTTGAAGACCTTATGGCAGAATTAAATCAAAGCTCCTATGAATGAAAATGACAGAAAAAGGGTTGCTTTGAATTTGGATTTCATCCGACCTTTTTTACGTTCGGCATAGTATGCGAGCTTCCTCTGCTCTCGCTTAATCAAAAGTTTTTTTTGAAAATGAAGAGGATGGCATTGGTGCTCCCAATTGGAATTTAGTTAATAATGTTTTATTTTGTAAGAAAAATAGCCATAGATTTGCAGGATTAAAACTTTATTACTACCTTTGCACTAAATATAAAGTTTGGTTTATGCACATTCTAAATAAACTTACGCAGGAAGCATTGTTCAGAAAAATTGGATTGACCTATGAGCAGATGCAAAAGATGGATGCCGAGGAGATAGACGCATTCATCGAGAAGCGTATTGGTAGCAAACTTAAATACGGGTTCTCTTTGAAAAACATAATAAACCGTGGCTCTGTCTATTTGTTCTCTAAGAGATTACGTTCTTTATCAGAAGTCGATAAGCAATTGGCTAAAATTTAAGGTTGAAATGAAAAGGGAGGAAGATATACAGCATCTGTATAGGGCTTACAATACTGTAATCAAACCGTTGATTGCAGAGGTTGAAGCAAGAACGGAGCAGTTTCCTCTTCCCCTGTTCAATGAAATCCGTGCACTGCATGACCATATCTCACGTTGCTATTGTGATGGTGTAACGGAAGAACAAATAGAAAAGAATATTGAAAAAGGTGAAAGGCACGTCGTACGTATCATTCTTGATTGTTACAAATATTTGAACTTGTCACTTCACGACTCTTTAATGCTATTTGAAAGACAAACAAGAAATATTGATCTGACCGTTTTAAAGAATGGAACGTTCTATCCTGAATATAAGTCGCTGCGTACTAAAGCTGTCCAAATGGTCAGAAAAGCCAAGACTTTGGAATCATTAAATAGTAAAGCAGCTTTAGACACATTTCAAGAGTCGTATAATGTCTATACTCAATTGGAGAACTTAATTGATGAGGTAACACCAGATGTACACTGGGCACGTGTGAGGTTCACTGCTCGCAAATGGCTCAGCGTTATATTATGGATATTAAGTGCTGTGGCTTCTGGTATTGTCTCGATTCTATTAGGTGGACTTTTTTAGATAATTTTTAATCTTTAGTTTAATCATTCAAGGTCTTTGTTTTCAAAGACCTCAATTCTCATATATCTATGCATTGTTATGGTGGATAAGAGGCTAAATTTATCTGCTTTCTTGACATTCCATTCAAAGTGGCTACACCATTATCAAACATTAATCGTACTTATAAAGATTGCAAAGCAATGCTGAGAGATTATCAGAAAGATATTTGCAGCAGGACCGTGGAGGCATTCAGGAGTCACAGAAGTGTGATGGTGCAGATGCCGACAGGTACAGGGAAGACGGTGGTACTCGCTTCGCTGGTAAATGAAGAATTAAGAGTGAAGAAACGTAAGTTCGACGAAGTCAATGAAGAATGTTCTCCATTCCATTCAGTTAGTGGTTTAGATTTATCTGTCAGCGGCGAGATGTGCATTCTGATTGTAGCACACAGGAGGGAGCTGGTGGAGCAGATAAGGGACACTATACGCAGGATGGGGATTGATGACGGGAATATCACAGTGTGCTCGATACAATGGCTGACGTATAATATAAATAAGGTGAAAGAGGCACCACAGTTAGTAGTGATTGACGAGGCGCATCACGCTCTGGCAAAGACGTACAGGATGATGTGGGAGACGTGGCATGAGGCGAGGTTCCTTGGACTAACGGCAACACCATGCAGGCTGAACAGGGCTGGATTTACGGATTTGTTTGAGTGCTTAGTGATGTCGTGGAGCATCGGGCAGTTTATCAGGGAGGGATGGCTGTCGCTGTTCGACTACTACAGCATCAAGGCGGACAGTGAGGAGCAGAGATTAATAAATTCCTTGGAGAAGCGAGGTGCTGACGGGGACTATCAGGCAAAGGAGCTAAATGCTGTGCTGAACCGCAAGCCGAGCATTGAGAGGCTGTATGAGAGTGTGGTGAGATATGCCGAGGGAAAGAAGGGAATAGTGTATGCGATAAACATTGATCATGCGCACAATATTGCGGAGTATTATAGGGAGCATGGTGTGAATGCCGTGGCGATAGACAGCAGGACACCGGCTGAGGTGCGCAGGCAGACGGTGGAGGACTTTAAGGCTGGACGCATCAAAATTATGGTGAGCGTGGATTTATTTTCCGAAGGTTTTGACTGTCCTGATGTGGAGTTCATACAGTTGGCACGCCCTACGCTGTCGTTGGCGAAGTATTTGCAGATGGTGGGACGAGGACTGAGGAAGTCAAAAGGTAAAAAAACGTGCGTGATGATAGACAATGTGGGACTTTACCGTATGTTCGGGCTTCCCGCCACCGACCGCGATTGGCAGGCGATGTTCGAGGGACGGATGGCTGGCAAGGGGAGCAAAGCAAAAGATAATGCCGTGTGCAACTATGCTGTGAAGGCTGATGTGGGAACATGCACTATTGCCGATGCGGACTTGGAGGAAATAATCTGCCATGAAGGTCTGACTGCACTGCTGGAGAGGAACACAGACCTGCGGCTGACGGAGAACGGAATCCTCGCAATAACGGGCAGGAACGGAAAGACGAGATACATTGACCTGCGGAACGACATGGAATATACGAGACGTCCGATGTCAGTGTGGTTCGGAAGCGTGGAGATGCTGAAAGTTGGAGACAAGTATTACGACAGGACAAAGCACCCGTACAAGGCGGGATTCAGCGGCAAGAAGTACTGTATAAAGGACAAGGGGGGCTATGTGGACATATTCATGAACAACGATGCTGAATGGCGACGTATGCTGGAGAGCATAGGAAAGCCCAACATTCTACACACCGCCTGCATACTTGCCAATGACGACACAGGCTGGTATATTGTAAGCTCAACGCTGGTGGATGGTAGCATAATCATTCTTGACTGCGAGAAGAACTACTATCATGTGGAGAACGGCAGGGAGAAACGATATATCGGAAATGAGCAGAACGACGGGGAAGTGAAGAAACTAATATCAACAATCAGGCAACTGAGGAAAAAGGCAAGCAGGAAAGTGGAGCGCATACAGACGGAGAAGCAGAAAGAACGGCTGGCGCAACTGCAGAATGCCGAGCCGTTCAGAGCAAACAACAAATGGGGATTAAGACTTGACGGTCGGGTGATTGTGCCGCCAATATACCGGAGCATAAAGGAGCCGGTGGGTGACTACTGCGCCGTGGAGCTGAGTCCGCAGCGATGGGGTGTAATACAGCTTGACGGCAAGTTGATAGTGGACACATGTTATCACGACGTGGACATCGGGAAGAATGGAACGGCAAGAATTACGGTCTTTCCAGGAAAGACCAGAAAAGTGAAATTAAGGAAAAGTAAAATGATGGATTAAATCCATCATTTTACTTTTTTTTATTATTACTTTTTTTTCTACATTTTGTCATGTCTGTTGCCGTAAGTTTTTTTCCTTTGTATGACTGTTGAGAAGGGATATCTTGTTTTACTGAAGCCGCTCTTCTGTTGCCGCCAAACAATTGTTGTATAAGGTCCGTTCGTCCTATACGGCGCAAGGTCTGCTCGATTTTCCGGCGCTCTTCAGGCTTATACCAGAAGAAGAACTGACGCTGCGCCAATTTCTCGGCAGGAGTCTTTGCACTGAACACAGGTTGCAGAGTATATGGATGCACGCCAGTGTACCATGCCTCTGTGCTCACAGTCATGGGGGTAGGGGTGAAATCCTGCACCTGCTCCAAGTGAAAGTCCAGCTGTTTGGTCAGCACTGCAAGCTCAGCCATGTCAGCCTCGGTACATCCCGGATGACTGCTTATGAAATAAGGTATTATCTGCTGGTTAAGATGTTCTTCCCGATTTATGCGGTCGAAGATACGTTTAAATTCCTGAAACTGAGAGAACGGCGGTTTACGCATAAGCATGAGCACGCTATCGCTGGTATGTTCTGGAGCCACTTTCAGTCGTCCGCTGACATGTCGGCAAATCAGCTCACGTGTGTACTGCATGGCGGCTCGGTTGGTTGCCTCATCCTTGCTGTGGTGCAGCAGCAGGTCATAGCGCACGCCACTGCCTATAAAACTCTTCTTTATGCCGGGCAGTGCGTCAACTGCATGATAGATGTCAAGCAGAGGTGCATGATTGGTGTTGAGATTAGGACAGATTCGTGGATGAACGCATGAGGGACGGGCACATTTCTCACACAACTTAGTGTCATTGCCGTGCATACCGTACATATTTGCCGACGGTCCGCCTAAGTCACTCAGATATCCCTTAAAGTCGGGCATGGCAATAATTTTCTTCACCTCCTTCAGTATGCTTTCCTTGGAACGGCATGAAATGAATTTGCCTTGATGGGCGGAAATGGTGCAAAAGGCACAACCGCCGAAGCATCCGCGGTGAATGTTCACCGAGAACTTAATCATCTCGTATGCCGGAATACGCTTTCCCTTGTATTTTGGGTGCGGCAGCCGGGTGTAGGGCAGGTCAAACGAGGCATCAATCTCCTCGGTGGTCATGGGCGGGTAGGGTGGATTCACCACCACCCACTTGTCATCGGTCTGCTGCAACAGCCGTTTTGCATGCATTTTATTGCTCTCTTCCTCTATATGGCGGAAATTTTCTGCCTGATTACGTTTGTTTTTCAGACATTCTCCGTGACTGTGGAGTACAATGTCAGTGTCAGCATTTATTCCGTGCGGTATGTCGCGCTGGCTTAGCAGCATCACCGTCTGCGGAATGTCACGGATGGCAGATATATGCTCACCGTTATCAAGACGGTTGGCAAGTTCCACTGTGGGCTTCTCGCCCATACCATAGATTATCATGTCAGCAGGAGCATCACAGAGAATACACTTCTTCAGCGAGTCACTCCAATAGTCATAGTGAGTGAGCCGCCGCAACGATGCTTCAATGCCTCCGAGAATTATTGGAGTGTCAGGATATAGCTGGCGCAGAATTTTACTGTACACAATTGTTGGATATTCTGGACGCATGTCGTGACGGCCGTCTGGACTATAGGCATCTTCAGACCGCAGCCTCCTGGCAGCAGTATATTTGTTTACCATTGAGTCCATGCAGCCAGGACAAATGCCGAAAAACAGCCGGGGGACACCAAGTTTGCGGAAGTCGCGGAAGTCGCCGTGCCAGTCGGGCTGTGGTATTATTGCCACTCGATAGCCTGCTGCTTCAAGAGTGCGTCCTATCACAGCTGCTCCGAATGACGGATGATCAACGTATGCATCGGCTGAGAACAGGATTATGTCAACATAATCCCATTTTCTCAGCTCTGTTTCCTTTTTGGTTGTTGGTAAAAAGTCTGTCAGCCGATATTCCATTGTTTTAATTTTAAATTATTTAAGTTTCGCATATCCTTGATATGCTGTCAGTAAACAAGTTCTCGAACTTGCGAAACTTGAGATAATTACTAAATATTTTCTCCTGCCTCTATGTTCTTCAGCCGCATCCAGTTGATATAGAGCACGATGAGCTGCTGCAATGCAAACGCCTTCATGTTAGGATGATAAATAACATCGAAGCAGAGCGCAAGCAGAGCCTTGTCGCCATTGCTCGACTCAATGAGCGACCTGATGTTGAGTTTCAACTTGTCCAGCACAGCCTCGTCAACGAATCCGTGGGAGTCGATAAGGTCACGGAAAAGCAGATGCTTTTCTATTGTTTCAAGGTGCTCGTCGCTTATTTCCATGTGACGGGTGCCTGATGGGTTTGATTGTATTTTATACATAACGATTAATATTTTTTGGT
This sequence comes from Prevotella sp., assembly GCA_030539375.1. Classification (GTDB taxonomy): domain Bacteria; phylum Bacteroidota; class Bacteroidia; order Bacteroidales; family Bacteroidaceae; genus Prevotella. Next base: position 29,079 of record JAUNSB010000030.1, on the reverse strand, counting down.
TGTTTGGTTATTATTTCTGTTCTCTGTTTACCTTCTTGTTACTATAAGTGAGAAAGTGGAATATATCACGGAAAAGTTTCTCGCGGCAGTTCCGCTCTCTGATACATTCCATTGGAAATCCGCAAGTCATTGTGCGGTAGTCGCTGCCGTTATATACAACAGCCGCATATCCTACACCGTTGTAAGTCAAAGCTTCGTATCCTTTGCCCGTTGCCTTCAGTTTGTCTGGATTCATTGCTGCATAATGCTGTTCGTTTATGGCATGATAATAGGTACACTGCTGTCCCATACCGCTGATGCTATCTTTGGGTGAGTCCACCTTGCCTGCAAACTTGCACTTCAATACATCAGCCAAAAACTGTTGCTCCTGTGGGGCTGTCATATCGCTTGCCACATTGGCACCGCTCACAAACAGTGCTCCGCCACGTGTGGTGTAATCTTTCAAACTCTGCTGCATATTCTGACTGAAAGTCTTGTATTTCACAAGTGAACATGAATCATTTTTCTCCAAACCGAGTATCAGGTCCACAGCCTCACAGCTGTCTATGACAATTGTGCCGTTGTCTATGGCGTCACTCTGGCAGCTGAAGATGGTATATCGCCCCGTTGCCGCCAGTGCCTCAGCGTGACTGCGAACATAGTCTTGGGTGTTGCCGGCAATGAGCATTCCCATAAACGACTCGTCGCCAGAGCCAAATTGGTCTGTAAGAGGGTTATCGGAAGCAGGACGGGCAAAATTGGTCTGTCTTCCGCACCATCCAAAAGTGCTGCCAAGAGTCAGTCCGGGATCTTTGTCCATGTCAAATCCCTGCCGCCAAGTGTCGTCAATCACAGCCGGCGAAGCCAGCCGGTGAAAACCGTTTATAATCATTATTCTTGCCTTTGCCTGCGGTGTCCACTGTGCTGACAGCAGTTCCGACGGAGCACTTACTCCTCCCTCGTTAGCCGCCGCTATGCGGAAGTTGTAGAGTGTATCAGGCGATAGAGTAAGACTATAGTCGCTGATATTCTTTATCTCTGTACCGTTATCAAAGCCGTTATCTCCCTTTGCCACATATACAATATATGACGTTGTGGCGGCTGAATCATCATGCTTGTCGGCGGTTGGCGTGGCGCTTACAGTCAGCGTTCCGGTATTGTCTATATTCAGTGCAAAGTTGTGTGGTGTAAGCGGTGCCACCACGCACGGTTGACTATGTTGTGAACATATATATTTCAACAGAGTTCTGTATATTGAGCGTGCAATGGCAAACTTGAAGTTAGGGTCCTGCGCCATCTGCATGTCCTTGAAATTCTGGTGCGACATCATTTCCATAATGGCACTCGGCACCTCCGGCGTGCGCGATTCAGAATAGTTACGGTCCCACATATATCTCATTCTCCATGTCCCAAATTCTTTTATCATGTCGTACATGGTGTTGTTGCGCAGCTGATATGCCAGTGTCTTGGAGGCGTTGCGTGAGATGCCGCTGTTCAGCAGTCCGTCGTTGTGCTGAGTAGTACAGATGGTGAGAGTTCCCATCAGCTCATCATCTGTATAGTATCCGGCATCGCTGTGCAGTGCAAGTGTCAGCTCTATTGGCACCCTACAGCCAGGTATGGTGGGCATAAACACAGAGCCACCCCCTAAATAGTTGGTCATCAGTGACCGCGCATTGATATCGTCACCATAATCGTCCTGTCCGTTTTTCGAGCTGTACACCTCGTATGGCATTCCTGCCCATTGGGCGTAGTATCGTGAGCCTTCCAGACAGCGCGGCAGTCCACTTACGGTGTTTCCTCTTGCAATGTTTCCCATGCCTCCGCCAAACCTCACAGCATCAGCAGTCACCACACCGCCGTCTTCACTATAGTTTGTCAGCATCACACAATTACGTCTGCTCATGCCAGCCTCAAAGTCAAATGTTCCAAGATACACCCATGTGCCTCCTCCCATCTGCTGGTTTACGCTGAACGTGGTTGCCACACCTTTATTATATACAGTGTACTGTGCATTGTCTACACTCTTTTTCACAGTCTGATAGCTCACGTAAACAGCATATCTGCCGCTTTCTGGAATGTTTGGCACATAATAAATCTGACTTTCGTTATTGTGCTTCTGTGTGGTTTTTGCCTGTCGCACACTACCTGCATTGAATGGGTTTTCACCGTCAACATATACTCCTTCATGCAGGGCAAAGCCAGGTTCGTCGGCATCTTTCCACCGGTGGCGCCCGTTGTACTCAATATATGATTTGCCATTGTCGTCCCCGTCGTTGTCAACAATAATCTCATGACGTTGCCAGTCGCGCTCCCTTGGAGTGAATACGTATGCTCCCGCACGCTCAAGCATCGGGATGAGGTAGGGCACTACAATGGTTTGTGTAAAGAGATCCTCGGTGGTGCAATATATATTGGGGCGTTGCCACTGCCATTGACTTTTCGCAATGTCATAGTATCGCCCGTGGCTTGCCCAAATAGAAAGGTGGCGCCCCTGCAGTCCTTGTGTTATGCTGTGGGGAGCCGACAGATTTTTCACCCATGGCTCACCGTGGTAATCAATGTTGCCCCATAAACCTGTATTATTTATATACTGCTTTTCCTCCTCAGGATTGGTGTCCTGCCGGAGCTGTGCGTGCATGGTCACTGCCGCAATCGCAGTCATTGCTGCCACGGCTATTATTCTGTATTTCCTCTGTGCTGCCGGATGATATGTCATAAACATTATGTTACATAGCAAAGTTTTCAGGACGCTTGCCCTTGAAATCCTTGAAATATTGCTTTATAAGTCTGATGTCGCCTTCCACGTCGCCAGTGGGAATAAAAGTCTTGGTACACTGTATCAGCTTGCGTTCATAGTCCACGCCATATAATAATATAGGTATGCTTGCTTTTTGCGCAATAAAGTAAAAACCCTTCTTCCAGTCGGGATTGGGCTTGCGTGTCCCCTCGGGGGTGATACACAGATGAAACGTCTCCATTTTCATGGCTGTGGCGGCAAGATTATCGGTCATACTCGTGTGCTTGCTGCGCCACACGGGAATGCCGCCCAATTTCTTGAAAATGGGACCGAGCGGCCAGAAAAACCACTCCTTCTTCATCAAAAAATTACACTTCAGCCCCACAGCTCCCGAATAGAGCTGTCCGATAATAAAATCCCAGTTGCTGGTGTGGGGTGCAAGACATATAACAAACTTGTCCGACAGCTGTTGCGTGGTGTTGATGGTCCATCCCATCCGTTTCAGCAACAGCCATCTGCAAAATGATTGCCACATAAATTATTTAATATCAGTTGAGATTGTTTATTTGGTCGATAATCTCTGTGGTCTGGGCATTGAAACTCTCTACGAGATTCTTGAAATAAGTTTTTGCACTCATTCCACTTTCCACATGACTGATACGGTTCACATAATCATTCTGAACCTTAATGATTGATTGCAGTAGAGTAGTGGTGTTCTCAATGTTCACCTTATTATATAGTGACATCGCGATGCACTCGTTGAACAAATCTCCGCATGCCAACTTGATATTGGCTTTCAGTATTCTTCTTTTAGCCATAACATTTATTTTTATTGTTTTACCTATTTTGATTAATTTTCAGTGTCAAAGTTAGGCATTTTTTTTGATATACAACAATAATTTATTAATAAAAAATCCTAAAATCGTTATTTTTGTTACTTTTCATTCTTTTTTCTAACAAAAAAATCGTATTTTTGCACTTCAAAAAACGAAAACGATTGTTTATTTAAAATAAAGAAATTAAGCGAAAATGGAAAAAAGTGCTTTACAAATCGCAAGAGCCGCTTATCAGCCAAAGCTGCCAAAGGCTCTTCAGGGTGCGGTAAAGGTGAGTGAGGGTGCTCCTACCCAGAGTGTGGATAACCAGGCGGAAATCAAGGAGTTGTTCCCTAACACTTACGGAATGCCCGTAATCGAGTTTGTAGAAGGTGAGGCTCAGCAGCTTCCACCATTCAATGTGGGTGTAATCCTCAGCGGCGGTCAGGCTCCTGGCGGCCATAACGTTATTTCTGGTCTTTTCGACGGTATCAAGAGCCTCAATGCCGACAGCAAGCTCTATGGTTTCATTCTGGGTCCCGGCGGTCTGGTGGACCATAATTATATGGAGCTTACAGCCGACATTATCGACGAGTACCGCAACACCGGCGGTTTCGACATCATCGGCTCAGGACGTACAAAGCTGGAGGAGGTAGACCAGTTTGAGAAGGGTATCGAGATTCTCCGTGAGCTCAACATCAAGGCTCTTGTAATCATCGGTGGCGACGACTCCAACACCAATGCCTGCGTGCTGGCTGAGTACTATGCAGCAAAGAAGTACGGTGTACAGGTTATCGGCTGTCCGAAGACCATCGACGGTGACTTGAAAAACGCTCAGATTGAGACTTCATTCGGTTTCGACACTGCTTGTAAGACATATTCAGAGCTTATCGGCAACATACAGCGCGACTGCAACTCCGCACGCAAGTACTGGCACTTTATCAAGCTCATGGGCCGCTCGGCTTCTCACATTGCCTTGGAGTGCGCACTGCAGTGCCAGCCAAACATCTGCCTCGTGTCTGAGGAGGTTGAGGCAAAGGCTATGTCGCTCGACGAGGTTGTTACATACATAGCAAAGGCGGTGGCTGCACGTGCTGCTGAGGGCAACAACTTCGGTACTGTGCTTATTCCTGAGGGACTCATTGAGTTCATTCCGGCAATCAAGAAACTTATAGCAGAGCTTAACGATGTTCTTGCCACCGACGAGGCTCAGGGCATAGCACGCGACCAGCAGATTGACTTTGTCAAGTCTCACATCTCAGCTGAGAATCTGGCTGTGTTCAACTCTCTGCCTGCCGATGTGGCATCACAGCTGGCTCTCGACCGCGACCCGCACGGAAACGTTCAGGTGTCGCTCATCGAAACAGAGAAGCTGCTCTCACGTATGGTTGAGAAGAAACTTGCAGAGATGAAGGCTGCCGGCGAGTATGTCGGAAAGTTTGCAGCCCAGCACCATTTCTTCGGCTATGAGGGACGCTGCGCCGCTCCTTCCAACTATGACGCAGACTATTGCTACTCTCTCGGTTTCAACGCATCGCGCCTCATTGCCAACGGCAAGACCGGCTATATGTCAATCATCAAGAACACCACAGCTCCTGCCAATGAGTGGGTTGCAGGCGGTGTGCCTATCACAATGATGATGAACCTTGAGCGCCGCAACGGTAAGATGAAGCCTGTAATCCGCAAGGCTCTCGTTGAGCTCGACGGTGCCCCGTTCAAGTTCTTTGCAAGCAAGCGTGACGAATGGGCTAAGCAGACAGCATACGTTTATCCTGGACCAATCCAGTATTTCGGTCCCTCTGAGGTTTGCGACCAGAGCACAAAGACTCTGCAGCTTGAGCAGAATTAAAATTAAATAAAGAATGAAGAGTGAAGAATGAAGAATGAGGCTGCGCTTAGCTCATTTCAATTCTTCACTCTCCATTCTTCATTATTCGTAAACTCATCAATTTCAAAGTCTTCACTCTTCTTTCTTCATTTTCACATTGGCACCAAAACGCAGGAAAAACAAAGTAACATCGTACAGGAAACGCCCCGGCATCATTATCCGCCTGCTGCAACGCCTGCCAGGTTGGGTGTGGTGGGTTGGCGGTGCCAGCATAGTGTTTGCCTACATTTGGTTTTTCTATTATTTTTTTGTGGGGCCGTTCGGTTTCCGCTGGCGCGCCTTGTATGGCGATGTGAATTATCCCGACGGTTATGAAATCCACGGCATAGACATATCACATTATCAGGGTAAGATAGACTGGGACGAGCTGCGCGACAATGGCAAAATAAAAAAATCGCCCATCCGCTTCATCATGATTAAGGCTACCGAGGGCAGCACGCGCATCGACCCCATGTTTAAAAGCAATTTCCATGAAGCACGCGAACACGGTTTCACACGTGGAGCCTATCATTTTTGGAGCAACCGCTCCACAGGGCGCGCGCAGGCTGAGCATTTCATCAAGAATGTGAAACTTGCCGACGGCGACCTGCCTCCAGTACTCGATGTAGAACATAAGTCGAAGACGCAAACCGATGCAGAATTTAAGGAGAGCATTCTCACATGGCTGAGGCTCGTTGAGCAGCGCTATAAGGTGAAGCCTATCATCTATACTTATTACAAGTTCAAGATGACATATCTCAGTGACTCTGTGTTCAACGAGTATCCATATTGGATAGCACATTATTATGTAGACAAGGTGGAATACAAGGGTGAATGGAAATTCTGGCAGCATACTGACTGCGGAAAACTGCCGGGCATCAAAGGCTTTGTCGACTTTAATATCTACAACGGTTCATTCTACGACCTGCGCCGTCTCACCATCGGTTTCGATGATGAATGACATTCTTTTGCTGTCACTGAGAATACCTAATTTGCATTATTACAGCTCTATGCTGACACGGGCGTTGACCTGACGTCCCGTGAGATAGTTAGGCACGGCATACTGCTGGTTGGTGACATCAGTAACCCAGTAGTAGGAGCTTACGTTGTTGATGCCGAAAAGATTGAGGCAGTCCACTCCCACCCAGACATTCTTCACCGGCGATTTCCTTTTGCCATCAGCATTGTTGAAGGCAAGATAGCTCATGCCTATATCGGCACGCTTGTAGGCAGGGGCGCGGAATGGCATTGACTCCAGTCCCTTGTGCGGCGCACCAAATGGCAGTCCGTCGGCAAAGGCAAGCTTTAGCGTCATCTTCCAACGTGTTGTGCCGGGAAAATAGTCGGTGAAATGCAGGTTGGCACCCCATCGCTGGTCGGTAGGCAGCGGTGTCTTTATGCCGTTGATGGTCTGTTGTGTCTTCATCACCGACAGTGTGAGCCACGAATCGGTGCCCGGCACAAATTCTCCATACAGTTTCAGGTCTAATCCCATGGCATAGCCGTCGCACTGCTTGCTGGCATCATAGGTGATTTTCAGGTTCTGCACGTTGTAGGGTATGAGATTGTGCAGATTTTTATAATATGCCTCGGCAGTGAACTTAAACGGACGGTCATTCATCTTGAAACGGTAGTCCATGGCGGCTATGAACTGCAGCGACTGCTGGCTTTTCACCTTAGGGTTAAGCTCCACCACAGTTCTGCCGTTCAGGGTCACGGTGTCGCGCAGTTCCTTATAAAAAGGTGTCTGATAATACAGTCCTGTGGCAAAACGCAGGGTCATGTCCTGACAGTGTGCGGGAATGATGGCGAGCGACAGGCGTGGTGACACAATTGTCTCGCGGTTATAGCTCCAGTGACTCATGCGCAGTCCGTAGTTCAGGGTGTAGTGTGTGCCGCCCTCGCTGCCTGATGCCCAGCGGTAAGTGTCTTGAATATATCCCTCCACACGGTTGCTCGACAGTTTGTTGCGTGAAATCAGCGAATAGATAAGGTCCAAACGGTCGGGCGAGTGGGGAATATTGTATCCGCTGGAGTCACGCATCTCATATTCGCGTGAGTTCTCCTTTATGTCCTCCCATTTCACGGTCACGCCAGCTTCGCTCTGGTGGCGTCCCCATTTGTGGTTTGCCATGAGCTTTACGCTCTGCATGTTTGAAGTTAGATAGTTGCGGGCATGCTCATGGTATGTTCCCACACCGAGGTTCTCGCTGCTCTGTGTGTCGTCCAGCCAGTACTGTCCCTGTATGTCGTACGTCTCTTTTTCCTTGCTGTGGAATGCAGAGAACAGCAGTTTCATGCTTGTTCTGTCGGTAAACTTGCGTTCTATTCCCACTGTGCCGAAAAGTGTCCGGAACACATCCTTCTCCTGACCGTCGAAATACACACGGAACGATTTCACGTTCTCCATTGTTCCAAACGACGTCTCACGTGACGATGGTATGAAGTTGTAGTGGTTTTCACTTATGTCGCCAATTAGGTCAATCTTCCACCGTTCATTTGGCGTATATGTGATATAAGTCTGATAGTCAAGGAAATTAGGTTTATATTCGCCCTGCGTGTCAAGCGAACCGAGCAGGTTGCGGTTGGTCTTATAGCGCAGTCCGTGGCTCATAGTCAGCTTCTTGGTTTTCACGGCAGCATAGGCACTTGCGCCAAGCAGCGATGCCTCCAGCCGTGCCTCGTTTTTCTTTGGCTGCCTGTACTGTATGTCGAGCGCCGACGACATCTTGTCGCCATAGCGTGCCTCAAAGCCGCCGGTAGAGAATGCCACGCTCTCCACCATGTCGGCGTTAATCACGCTCAGTCCCTCCTGCTGTCCGCTGTTCACGAGCATCGGACGGTACATCTCCACATTATTTATATATACGGAGTTCTCATTAAACGAACCGCCTCTCACGTTGTATTGCGACGACAGTTCGTTGTGGGTCGACACGCCCGCCTGCTGCTGTATCATGTCCTCCACGGCGTTGCCCGTGCTGCTGGGCGTCTGCTTCATGTCTTTCACGTCGAGCTGCTGGGTGCCCGTGGTCTGGCGCTTCTTTTCTGTCACCACCACCTCACCGAGCGCAGCCATCGACGGCAGCGTCACCTCAATGTTCAGCTTTCCACGCGGGCGTCTCAACACACGTTTACGGGCGGCATAGCCCACCATCGAGAATTTAACCACCACTGAATCAGTAGATTTCAGACTTATACTAAACTCTCCCTTTAGGTTTGTCATTGCCACCTTGCCCTGCTCCACGCAGCTCACCGTGGCAAGCTCTATAGGGTTGCGTTCCTCGTCCACCACACGCCCGGTGAGCATCACCGTCTGTGCCTTTGCCGCCATTCCCGTCAATATGACAATCGCCAATATTATATTTCTCATCTGTCTTTCCTGCGTTTTTTCAATGAATATCCTACATCTTTTGTATTAACGGCATATTAGCAAATTTATTATATTATAGTGAAATATTGATTCCCAAATTGCAATATAATAAAAGTCTGCGAATTTTAAACTTTAACGGGATAATTCGAAAAAATCACACTTAAAATTCTTATTATTTATCAATAAAAGCGCAAAAATAATTATGAATTGAAAGTTTACAGGAAAAAATATTGTAAAATCGTTGGCGGTACAATAAAAAATGACTACCTTTGCAAACAATTTAGAAAATAGTTATCAGTGATAACATATTTGTCAAGGATAAAAAGAAAGAAATAAGGATATGAAACATCAACTGAGAAGCAGTGTTTGCACAGAAGGTAGAAGAATGGCTGGAGCCCGCGCCCTGTGGGTTGCCACCGGTATGAAGCGCGAGCAGTTTGGCAAGCCGATTATTGCCATCGTCAACTCGTTTACACAGTTTGTGCCGGGTCACACCCATCTTCATGAGATTGGTCAGATAGTAAAGAAAGAGATTGAGGCAATGGGCTGCTATGCGGCAGAGTTCAACACCATCGCCATCGACGATGGTATTGCCATGGGGCACGACGGTATGCTATATTCGCTGCCGAGCCGCGACATCATAGCCGACTCAGTGGAGTATATGGTGAATGCCCACAAGGCAGATGCCATGATTTGCATATCCAACTGTGACAAGGTGACCCCGGGAATGCTCATGGCAAGTATGCGCCTGAACATCCCTACGGTGTTCTGCTCGGGCGGTCCGATGGAGGCTGGTAAGTGGCGCGGTGAGAACGCCGACCTTATCACTGCTATGATTAAGGGTGCCGATCCGTCGGTGTCGGATGCTGATATGGCAGAGATTGAGGGCTGCGCCTGTCCTGGCTGTGGAAGTTGCTCGGGAATGTTCACCGCCAACTCTATGAACTCATTGACCGAGGCAATAGGATTGTCATTGCCCGGCAATGGTACTATCCTTGCCACCCACAAGAACCGTATTGAACTGTTTAAGGCAGCCGCCCGTCAGGTGGTGAAAAACGCTTTCGCATATTATGAGGACGGCGACGAGAGCGTGCTGCCACGCAATATAGCCACCCGCAAGGCATTCATGAACGCTATGGCGCTCGACATAGCCATGGGAGGCAGCACCAACACCGTGCTTCACCTTTTGGCTGTGGCACAGGAGGCAGGCGCCGACTTCAAGATGAAGGATATCGACGAGCTGAGCCGCAAAGTGCCTTGTCTGTGCAAGCTGGCTCCAAACACTCAGAAGTACAGTGTGCAGGAGTGCAATCGTGCCGGCGGTATTCTCGGCATTCTCAACGAGCTTAACAAGGGCGGACTCATCGACGGCAGTGCTATTCGTGTTGACGGCAAGACTCTTGCCGAGCAGATGGCTGCCTATGACATTACAAAGGCAGAGATTGACGATGAGGCAAACCGTATATACCAGAGTGCGCCGGGTGGACGCTTCTCCACACAGATGGGAAGTCAGGACGCTCAGTGGGGTACGCTCGACACCGACCGCGCCAACGGTTGCATCCGCGACCTTGAGCACGCCTACACCAAGGACGGCGGACTGGCTGTGCTCTTCGGCAACATTGCCCAGGACGGCTGCGTGGTGAAGACTGCCGGTGTTGACGAGAGCATCTGGCACTTTGAGGGTCCTGCAGTGTGCTTCGACTCTCAGGAAGATGCCTGCGAGGGTATTCTCGGCGGAAAGGTGAACTCAGGCGACTGCGTGGTTATCACCCACGAGGGACCAAAGGGCGGTCCAGGCATGCAGGAGATGCTTTACCCTACATCTTATATTAAGAGCCGTCACCTTGGCAAGGAGTGCGCGCTGATTACCGACGGACGTTTCTCTGGCGGTACATCGGGATTGAGCATCGGACATATCTCTCCAGAGGCTGCCGCAGGCGGTAACATCGGTAAGATTAATGATGGCGACATCATCGTGATTGACATCCCAAGCCGTTCAATCAACGTGAAGCTGAGCGACGAGGAACTTGCTGCACGTCCACAGCAGCCGCTGAAGCGCGACCGCGTGGTGAGCAAGGCTCTGAGAGCATACGCGCAGAGCGTCAGCTCGGCAGATAAGGGTGGAGTTAGAATTTTGAATGAGGAATTTTGAATTACGAATTGTCGACTACGTCGATTATGAGTTGTTTAATTACGAATTGTGAGTCATGTGTTACGGAAGAGTAACCGCGCAGCTACAATTCATAATTTAATAATTCTTCATCGCAGCGTAGCGAGAATAATTGACTTCGTCGAACGTTGTTTCGTAATTCAAAACTCGTAATTCGTAATTAAAAAAAGTATGAAACAGACAATAACAGGAGCGGAAATATTGATGAAGGCTCTTCAGAACGAGGGCGTTAAGACCATCTTTGGCTATCCAGGAGGGTCGATAATGCCTGTGTTCGATGCCTTATACCATTATACAAGAGGCGAGAAAAAAGCATTCGACCACATTCTCGTGCGCCATGAGCAGGGAGCGACCCATGCCGCACAGGGCTATGCCCGCGTGAGCGGCGATGTGGGAGTGGCTATTGTCACAAGTGGTCCTGGTGTCACCAACACTCTCACGGGAGTGGCTGATGCCATGATGGACTCAACACCTATTGTGGTCATCGCCGGACAGGTGGGCACCAGCGTGCTTGGCACCGATGCCTTTCAGGAGATAGACCTCGTGGGCGTGGCGCAGCCAATATCTAAATGGAGCTATCAGATACGCCGTCCCGAGGACATTGCGTGGGCTGTGAGCCGTGCTTTTTATATTGCGCGCAGCGGCCGTCCAGGTCCAGTGGTGCTCGACTTCCCGAAGAATGCTCAGGTGAACTCGGCGGTGTGGGAGCCGCAGACAGTGCGCTGTGTGCGCAGCTATGTGCCTTATCCCACCGTTGACGAGGACAAGGTGAGGGAGGCAGCCGAGCTTATCAACAATGCCAAGAAGCCTTTTGCGCTTGTGGGGCAGGGTGTGGAGCTTGGCAACGCCCAGCAGGAGCTGGTGGAGTTTCTTGAGAAAGGTGATATCCCTGCAGGCAGAACCCTGCTCGGACTGTCGGCACTGCCTACAGACCATCGTCTGAACATGGGTATGCTTGGAATGCACGGCAACTTTGCCCCTTCAATAAAGATTCAGGAGTGCGATGTGCTCATTGCCATAGGCATGCGCTTCAGCGACCGCATCACCGGTCTGCCGCAGAACTTCGCAAAGCAGGCAAAGGTGATTCACCTTGAGGTTGACCCGTCGGAGATTGACAAGGTGATAAAGGCAGATGTGCCCGTGGTGGCAGACTGTAAGGAGTCGCTGCCTGCAATAACAAAACTGCTGAAGAAGGGCAGTCACGGCACATGGCGCGAGAGCTTTGCCGAGTACGACAAACAGGAGTTGGAGAAGGTAATCAACCCTGCAATACACCCGACAGAGGGTCCTCTGCTTATGGGCGAGATTGTTAATGCCGTGGCTGAGGCAGTCAAGGGTGATGCCGTGCTCGTGACCGATGTAGGTCAGAACCAGATGTTTGCATGCCGCTACTTCCACTTCAAGCGCAACCGTTCACTTGCCACCAGCGGCGGTCTCGGCACAATGGGATTCTCCATTCCGGCTGCCATTGGAGCCACTTATGGTGCTCCCGACCGCGTGGTCTGCATGTTTGCCGGCGACGGCGGTTTCCAGATGAACATCCAGGAGCTCGGCACCATCATGGAGCAAAAGCGCCCAGTGAAGATGTTCATTCTCAACAACAATTATCTCGGCAACGTGCGCCAGTGGCAGGACATGTTCTTCGGCAAGCGACGCTCGTTTACCGAGATGATGAACCCAGCATACGAGAAGATTGCTATGGCTTACGGCATACCGTACATGCTGCTGAAAGACCGCGAGGACATAGGCAAGGCTATGCAGTTTATGCTCGACAATGACGGGGCGGTGATAATAGAGTGTGTTATCAAGGAAGATGCCAATGTGCTGCCGATGACACCTCCGGGAAACAATGTGGATGATATGCTCTTAGAGTTGCACCTTGACTAAAATAGAGTGAAGAACGAAGAGGGAAAAGTGAAGAATTAAAAAGATATGGAAGAAGATAAGAAACTATATACTTTGCTTGTGTATTCGGAGAACATCGCTGGTGTGCTCAACCAGATAACGGCTGTGTTCACACGCCGTCAGGTGAATATCGAGAGTCTCAATGTGTCGGCATCGAGCATCCCGGGCATACACAAGTACACCATCACGGCATACAGCGATGAGGACCAGATAATAAAGATAACAAAGCAGATAGAGAAGAAGATAGACGTGGTGAAGGCTTCGTACTATCTCGATGAGGAGTTGTTCCTGCGCGAGACGGGGCTTTACAAGCTCAGCACTCCAAAGGTGATGGCTAATCCGCTGATTTCGCGTGCCATACGTAAGTATGAGGCGCGTATCACCGAGGTAAACCCCACTTATATCATCGTGTCGAAGAGCGGCAAGACCGAGCATATCATGGAACTCTATAATGTGCTAAAGGAATATGACTGCGTGCAGCAGTACACACGCTCGGGACGCATTGCAGTCACCCGCAATCCTTTCGAGGAGGTGAGCGATTTCCTACAGGAGCGCGAGGGGAAAATGAAGAATTACGAATTATGAGTTACGAATTACGAAACAACGTTCGACGAAGTCAATTGTTCTCGCTTCGCTGCGATGAAGAGTTATTGAATTATGAATTGCGACTGCGCGGTTAATCTCCGTAATGTTCGTGACTCACAATTCAAAATTAATTAATTCATAATCGGCTTTAGCCGACAATTCGTAATTCGTAATTCAAAATTTAAAATTAAAAAAATGGACAAGGTAGGACGTTACGAATTTGCCGCCGACGCTTTTCACTGTGACTTCGGTCACCGGCTGTTTATGGGACATTTGGGAAACCACATGCTCAACGCTGCCGACTTCCACTCCTCGGAGCGTGGATTTGGCATGCGCTATCTCAACACAGTGAACAAGACGTGGGTGCTGTCAAGACTCTCCATAGAGATGGACGAGATGCCTGCCGAGGGCGACAGATTCTTTGTGGAGACATGGGTGGAGAGCGCCATGCGGTTCTTTACCAACCGCAACTTCAGGGTTGTATCGCCCGAAGGCAAGGTCTACGGCTACGGCCGCAGCGTGTGGGCGATGATAGACACCGTGACACGCCAGCCGCAGGACATTCTCGCCATTCACGACGGAGAAATCAAGGAGTGGATAGAGAGCGGCAAGGAATGCCCGATAGGCAAACCGTCGAGAGTGAAGATGGGTGACGGGGCGAAGTTGGAGAGCTCATTCATCGCTTCCTACAACGACATCGACGTGAACGGGCATCTCAACTCGGTGAAGTACATTGAGCATGTGCTCGACCTCTTTTCATTAGACTGGTACAGCACTCATAGGCTGAGCCGCATTGATGTGGCATACGTTGCCGAGGCACACTATGGCGACAGAATAAACCTCTATACAGAAGGCAGCGCGCTGGAAAAAGCTGTGCGTGTGGCAAAGGTGGCTGATGACGGCAGTGAGACGGAGGTGTGCAGGGTGCAGGTGAAGTTTGAAGGAAGTTAGAGGAATAACTCCTTTTACTACAATAAATAAAGATAAACAAACAATAAATAAACATTTTAAATTTTAAGAAAATGGCACAGTTAAATTTTGGTGGTGTTATCGAGACAGTGGTAACACGTGAAGAGTTTCCTTTGGAGAAAGCTCGTGAAATTTTGAAAGACGAGACAATAGCTGTTATCGGCTATGGAGTACAGGGTCCCGGTCAGGCTTGCAACCTGCGCGACAACGGTTTCAACGTTATCGTTGGTCAGCGTCAGGGCAAGACATTCGAGAAAGCTATCAACGACGGTTGGGTTCCGGGCGAGACACTTTTCTCTATTGAGGAAGCTGCCCAGAAGGGTACTATCGTTATGTGTCTGCTCTCTGATGCAGCCGTAATGAGCGTATGGCCTACATTGAAGCAGTACCTTACTCCTGGCAAGGCTCTCTACTTCTCTCATGGTTTTGCAATCACTTGGAACGATCGCACAGGCGTGGTTCCACAGAAGGATATCGACGTTATCATGGTGGCTCCTAAGGGCTCGGGCACATCGCTCCGCACCATGTTCCTTGAGGGCCGTGGTCTGAACTCTTCTTACGCCGTATATCAGGATGCCACAGGCAAGGCTCTCGAAAAGACCCTTGCTCTCGGTATCGGTATCGGCTCGGGCTATATGTTCGAGACTACATTCCAGCGCGAGGCTACATCCGACCTCACCGGTGAGCGCGGTTCGCTCATGGGTGCTATCCAGGGTCTGCTGCTCGCTCAGTATGAGGTGCTCCGCGAGAACGGTCACTCTCCTTCGGAGGCTTTCAACGAGACTGTTGAGGAGCTCACTCAGTCGCTCATGCCTCTCTTCGCAAAGAATGGTATGGACTGGATGTATGCCAACTGCTCTACCACAGCACAGCGCGGTGCTCTCGACTGGATGGGTCCTTTCCACGATGCCATCAAGCCAGTAGTGGAGAAGCTCTATGCAAGCGTTAAGTGCGGCAACGAGGCTCAGATCTCTATCGATGCCAACTCAAAGCCCGACTACCGTGTTGGTCTTGAGGCTGAGCTGAAGGCTATGCGCGAGAGCGAGATGTGGCAGACTGCCGTGACAGTGCGCAAGCTCCGTCCGGAGAATAACTAATTAATTACGAATTACAAATTTTGAATTACGAATTGTCGGCTAAAGCCGATGAAGAATTACTGAGTTATGAGTTGTGAGTTGGAATTAGTGCTCCAATTTATAATTTAATAATTTATAATCGCAGCGAAGCGAGAACAATTCGTAATTCAAAACTCGTAATTCAAAACTCAAAACTAACTATGCAAAGCGATCCAAAGCAGTGTCTTTACTGCACTAACAACGAAACACTTCACGACCTCATGATAGAGGTTGCGCATCTCAGTTGCTCACGTGTGTTCATCTTCAAGGAGCAGACCTACCACGGTCGTTGCCTTGTGAGCTACGATGAGCATGTTGACGACCTTAACCTGCTCACCGACGAGCAGCGCAATGCCTTCATGGCAGATGTGGCACGCACCACACGCGCCATGCAGAAGATTTTCAATCCCGACAAGATTAACTACGGAGCTTATTCCGACACTCTGTCGCATCTGCACTTCCACCTTATTCCCAAATATAAGGGAGGTCCCGATTTCGGAGGCGTGTTCCAGATGAACCCCAAGCAGGTTTATCTCACTGATGCCGAGTATCAGGAAATGGCAGAGAAGCTGAAGGCAGAGCTGGCTTAGTGAGAATTATGAATTACGAATTACAAATTCGTAATTCATAATTCACATTCTTCAATCCCCTGAAGAATTTTCAGCGCCTGTTCTTCCACAATCTGCAGATATTTTTCCTTTTGTTCCGGATTGTGGTCCAGTTTGCCGCTGCGTACATATCTCACCCCCATCAGCAGGGCAGTGAGGTGCGACTTGAAGTCAATCAGCAGACTTCTGTAGTCGGTCTCTTTTCTTTGATTTGTCATACCCCTTAGTCTTTAGTCTGCAACATCAGTCCCACACCGCGTATGGTCTTCAGCTCTATCGATGTGTCGTCCTCAATTGCCGTCCTTATTTTCTTTATAAACACATCCAAGCTGCGCGATGCAAAATAGTCTTTGTTCTCAATTCCCCAGAAGCGGCTCAGCAGCGCCTCGCGTCTCACCACCTCATTTTTGTTTGCCGCCAGCAGTTCCAGCACCTGCGCCTCCCTTTGTGTCAGCATTTTCCTGTTGCCCGTGTTGCGGTCGGTGAGACAGGCATGGCTGGCATCGAGCACATATTTTCCGAATACTATGTGTCCCGACTCGTTGTTGCTGCGCTGCCCGTACTTCAGCTTCATAAGGCTCTGCACGTGGGCATTAATCTCATCGGGCATAAACGGCTTCTTTATGTAGTTGTTGGCACCGGCGAGATAACCAGCCTTCAGGTCTGCCGACGAGGTGAGGGCAGTGGTGAAGAGAATCACCGTGTCGCCGTCGGTCTCACGTATGCGCTTCACCATCTCCAGACCGTCCATCTCCGGCATTTTTATGTCAGACACAATCACGTCGGGCTTAAACTCCGCATACGCCTTCAATCCTTCCTTGCCGTTGCCGGCTGTTCTCACCTCATAACCTCCAACAATCTCCTCAAGACTGTTCTTCTCCATGTATGCCAGGTTGGCATCGTCCTCCACTAATAATAGTTTAATCATAATTCTTCGTTTTTTTTGATTATGCTGCAAAGGTAGTAAAAAAAATCGTTATACCATGCTGTAAACCTGACATTAACCTAAAGATAACATTCATATAGGTGGTTGGGAACGTGAAGTTTTAAGGGTTAACCTATGAAATATTGTTTGATGGTCTGCCAAATACTGTTTGATAACAGACGGACTCCCGTTTGGTAGCTGGCAAAAGATTATTGGATAGTTGGCGAAATACATGTGGAGCACCCGTCTTTACGGTGCAAACCATACTTTACATCCAGCATTTTACGGATATTGGATGCAAATCACCGTGAAAAACCTAAAAATGTTAATTATTATTCACGTTTCCACCATTTCCACCATTTCCACCAACCTTGCGGAAACTGGTGGAAACGGATTGAAACCATAGTTTTATGAAACAAAATGTTCTCATAACTCTTCGGATAGGTGTAAGGAAATTTAAAAGTCAAATCCTATAATCTTTGATATGCAGTTTAGTATTACCACAATGAATATAACGCACCAAAGTATATTGTTTTCCTTTTTCAATTTTTTCACGCTTGCATCCATCTCCACGTGCTTATGCTCCAGTTTGCTGTCCTGCATATCCGTAGTACGGTTGGAAAGAGAATAGATATTATAAATCTTCACCGTTAGTCCGACTGCAAAGATTATTATTATAATGTAATTTACTATCATATCATCTTATTTTTTTAATTTCCCTTTTTTAATATCGCGCACCACCATTACTGTTCCTGTTAAAACCAACAGTAATATTGCTATTGATTTTATTATATACGGAGTGCTTAAGAAGTCATCGTGGTTTGATGACAAATGTATTACGGCAGCGCAGCAAAGTAACAATGTATATTTTAATACTTTCATTTTATTTGTTTTCTTTAACTCTTTCATTGTTCCTGTTTTTTGGCTTCCCATTTTTGGATATATTTATATATGCCCACGACAACAAACATACCAATTAGGAAAATAAGAAAATCCACGTCATAAAAGGCTCTGAGAAAGGCGTATGTGATAAAAAAAGAATAGTTACGTGTCGCTGCAATCTTGTTGCGGTTGCGTTTAAACAGCAGACTGAGCGACATCAACAGCAACATGAAACCAGCTATATGCAATAGCATTAGAGTGAATCCCGCTTTTACTACAAACAGGACTGTAATAACCACGGCATAGCCCAAAAGTAAAGAATCTAATTTTTTAATCATAATAATTTTATTTTTTTATTGTTTTTATTTTCAGGTGCAAAGGTAATGCTTATTTTCCACAACCTACGTTAACGGAATGTTATCTTTAGGTTAATATTTTAGCCACATAGTATAACATTCATCGCATAAGCATAACCGCAAAACTAAAATTGTATATTATTATTCAGTATTTTCAATACGTTTCCACCACCACCACCATCCTTGCGGAAGTTGCGGAACTGGTGGAAACTCTTTTGTAGTGCTTTTTGTGATAAACCGTTATTTTTCTTATTATCAGAGAAATAAGACAAAATATACCAATGATGAGAAATGTCCAAAGAGAGTGGTGAAAAATCCGCTCTCTTTGGATAGGTGTAAAGAAATTTATAAATCAAATTCTATAATCTTTGATATCATGTAATTTACTGTCATATTTGTTTAGCCCTCCCTTTTTCTTTTTTTCCACACTATGGATACACATGCAGCAATCAACGCCACTACCAGCAAGATGACACCATTGTAATTGGCTTCGCCATCATTAGCCCATCCTAAACCAAGCTTGTCGGCAAAAATGAAAATGCCTAAAGCCACAACAATAACCAATAATAATCTGATAAATCTTTTCATTTTATATGTTCGTTTTTATTAATTGTGTTTTTCTGTCTGTTGTCGTGCATCCTTTTCAATATCTGAGCCAAGAATGCCAGCACAACGAACGTAGCTGAATAGAACGCCAGCTTGTTGTAATTTGTTGATTGCCCCAATATCCAGTCAAGTGATATTCCGAGCGAGAAATAGAATGCTCCTCCTGCGATGGAGTAAATTGCAAACTTTACATAATCTACTTTACTCATATTATTCTGTTTTTTTACAAAGGTAATACTTATTTTCCACAATCTATGTTAACGGAATGTTATTTTTAGGTTAATATTTTAGTCACATTGCAATGACAAAGCCAGTTGTCACATGTTTTTTCTGCTTAATCTTGGTATTTATTTATCAAAATGTTTGGCTATGTCGGGAAAAATATATACCTTTGCACTCTAACTGACATTAAATACATAAATAGTATGAGTAAGAATCTCAAGAACATAAAAAAGAACAGTTATGTCATTTTTGCTGTTGGTGCACTTCTCGCATCACTTACCTTGCAGGTTATATGGGTTATAAATTCGTATAGGGACACGACAAATCGGATTAGTCATGATATTGATGATATTTTCTTGAATGCTCTGTTTGAAGAAGTGAATGTTAGAAGCGAAGATATTCCTGTGGGAACAACGATAGATATTCCACAGCCGATTGAAGATTTTTCTACTTTTTTCAATTATCAATACCTAAATGAGGGAGTAACGAAAATAATTCATCAAGACATAGTTTTGGATTCGTTGGCAAAATATATAGACATACGTAAGGAGGGAGATTTTAATTATGATTATATCGTATATAAGGTATATAAAAACGGAGCATCAAAGGTGTTATATAAAAGTGAGCATCAGCCAAGCATAATTCTCACATCAATAAAATCAGGATTAATACCCACAAGAGGCGACGGTTCACAAAACATACAGATAGCTTTTTTAAACCCATACAATATATTTATAAAGGAAATGGGGCTGATAATAATCTCAAGTTTTATCCTTTCATTGCTTCTTATCTGGTGCATAATAAAACAGCTGAGCATTATCCGCATTCAGCGCAAGACCATGCAGCTGCGCAAGGACTTCACCTACGCCATGGTGCATGACATGAAGACTCCGCTGAGTACCATCACGCTCGGGGTGAACGGACTGGAGAATGAAAAGGTTTTCGGCAACCTGGAGCTGAGGAACAAATATATGAGGATATTGAAGGACGAGGCGCAGCACCTGTTTGCACTGGTGAACAAGATACTTACAATATCCAAGCTGGAGGAGGGCAGGCTGGAAATGCACAGGGAGAACGTGGAGCTGGTGCCGATGGTGGAGAACCTTGAGGAGAAGTTCTCGGCAAAAGCCGCCAAGGACATCCGTTTCACAAACAGGATTGAGGCTGACACTGTGTTTGCCGATGCCGAATATCTTGGCGAGGCGCTGAGCAACCTGATAGACAACGCCATAAAATACTCGCGGCAGAATGTGGACACGGAGATAGAGATAAGCAGCAGGGACACAGGCAACGGAGTGGAGATAAGCGTGCGCGACAACGGTCTGGGCATATCGGCAAAGGACCAGAAAGTGATATTCGACAAGTTTGAGCGTGCCTCGGCATCGGGACGCACGTTCAAGAACAACGGTCCTGCGGGCTTTGGGCTCGGTCTTAACTACGTGCTTCAGGTGATAGAGGCTCACGGCGGCATAGTGGGAGTGGACAGCGAAGTGGGGCAATACACCACGTTCACGATATTGCTGCCGTATGGCAAGGAGGAGGATGAGGATGGTGATTTTCATTAAATTCCATGGAAGAAGTTTTAAAAAACAATCTCCGTCAAGCTATGCTCAAATATCAAGAGAATGGCGTTTGAGATACTATGTGCTATAATGCAATATCTTATATCCTTTGTATGCGTATAAAACACATAAAGTAATGCTCCAACGACAAGTGTGTCTATGCGGTAATACCAATGTGGCAATACTACAGCTTGCCAATGAACGGAGTAGAATAAAAATGATGACACAATAAGCCGGGATTTGTATGAAAATCCATATTTCGACATATACGACGGAACCCACTGTCTGAAGAACAGCTCCTCAAGGACTGGAGCAAACACAACTGTTTCTACGAATAATAATATCCATACGTATATGGATGTAATGTGCGATACATCGGGAAGGGGATTAAAAGGCTCCAGCAGATATGTCGTGAGGTGCCATACGACTCCCAACAGCAGGGCTGCAATCACATATTTAAACGACATAGCATTGCGTGGAATTATTGTTTCAGGGCGGTGTTTCTTATAATAATACAGGAAAAACGGTGCCCACAATATCGAAATCGATAATGTTATTGCAGGATTTGGCTGTTCTTTCATAAAGAAACTATAAGCCATAATTATAACTGCGCATATCAACATCGGGACATAAAGAAATGCCACGATTTTCAGCAATGCTGAAATCTTTTTCTTTAAATCTTTCATTGTTATAAAGTTTTTCTATTTATATAGTAACATACGCCACCTATGCAAATAGCGCTCAGTATTGCTGGAGCAACAATGTGCATAAAAGCTGTCGGTGCATCTACATCGCGGAAACAGTTAATGACCATAAGCACGGAATAAAATGATGATGCAATCATCTTGGTTCTATTGCTCTTTACCAGCATTAGCAAAGCCGTTACCGCTGCTGATGATAATACAATGTCAAATGTATGCCATTGTAATCCAAGAATTACAGGAACATTAATTGTGATACTTGCGGCAAACCACAAAACGACAAACTCAATAAATTTTTTCATAATAGTTTAATCTGTTATTGTTAATAATATTTTAATGTGTTATTGTTAAATCCGGTGCAAAGGTAACACATATTTTCCACAACCTACGTTAACGGAATGTTATCTTTAGGTTAATATTTTAGTCACATAGTGAAGAGAAGTCTTGTTCTCTTATATTTTTCTTTTAAAATTTAGGTGTTTCTTTAGCAAAATGTTTGGACATGTCAGGGAAAATCTATACCTTTGCACTATGACTAACATTAAATACAAGATAAATTGTGAATATACAACTGTTAATTGGCGAAACAACTGCCTATGATAAGAAACAACAACTTGAAGTCAAACGACCTAAGAGTTGGCTTAAAAGTGTTTCTGCCTTTGCTAATGGTGAAGGCGGAACTTTGATTTTTGGAATTAGTGATGATAATCAGGTGATTGGGCTTATTGATGCAGAAAGTGATGCAGAAAGAATAAGCGAGGAGATAAAGACTAAACTTGACCCAGTACCTGCTGTCAATCTTGAATTCAAGGATGTTGATGGCAAAAAACTTGTACTGTTATATGTATATAAAGGACAGGAGACACCTTATTATTATGTTGGTGATAAACAACGGCTGGCATTTGTGAGGATAGGTAATGAATCGGTTGTGGCTGACCGTATTCAATTGAAGAGTCTTGTCCTGAAAGGTGCTGGGTGTTCTTTCGATTCAATGCTGTCACATTATAGGCTTGATGACATGGCTTTTTCAAAACTCAAATCAGTGTATTTCAAACGGTTGAACCAGTCTTTTGATGATAGCGATTTCATTTCGTGGGGTATTGTCGACAATGATGACAAACTGACAAATGCTGGTGCTCTGTTGGCTGATGATTCTCCGATACGGCACTCCCGCATATTTTGTACACGCTGGAATGGACTTGACATGACAAATGGATTGGGGGAGGCTTTGGACGATGCAGAATTGGAGGGCAGTGTAATCGGACTGTTACAGGAAGCAGTTGCTTTTGTGAGAAATAATTCGCGCAGAAAATGGTGGAAGGAATCTGAATATAGAGAAGAACTTCCAGATTATCCGGAACGTGCTGTGACAGAGGTGATATGTAATGCCATTATCCATCGTGACTATATGGAGTTAGGGAGTGAAATACATATAGATATGTATGATGATAGAATGGAAGTGTATTCTCCTGGAGGTATGTTTGATGGAAGGTTGATACAACAACTTGACCCTTTGACAATACCATCTAAACGCCGTAACCCACTGCTTGCGGACTTCTTTCATCGTCTGATGCTGATGGAACGTAGGGGAAGTGGCATGAAGAAGATTATCGGGGAGTATAAGCGGTTTGAGCAGTTGAAGAATTATCGTGCACCAGAGTTTTGTTCCAATGCGTCAGAGTTTCATGTAATATTATGGAATCTCAACTATGACGCATATGTCGTAAAAGATGTCGCTAATGCGGCTTCTCATGTCGTAAAAGCAAAAGATGATGTCGTAAAAGGTGTCGTAAAAGGAGAAACTGATGTCGTAAAAGACGTTCAATATGTTACAAAAGAATTTGCAAAAGCCCGAAGAATGATTTACAAGCTGATTTCTCAAAATCCTCAAACGAGTGCAGTTCAAATGGCGGAGAATATTGGAATATCATTACGGCAAGTACAAAGATATCTCAAACAACTTTCCGACTTACATTTGATAGTAAGAGAAGGTGGACGCAAAAACGGAATTTGGAAGATTATAGATGATGATTACGAAGTTTTTTTCAAGAGAATATAACATTATTAAAATGTTTGGTTGTATCGGTGAAAATGTATACCTTTGCACTATGACTAACTCGACAAGTTTGAGCGTGCCTCGGCATCGGGACGGACATTCAAGAACAACGGTCCTGCGGGCTTCGGGCTCGGTCTGAACTATGTGCTTCAGGTGATAGAGGCTCACGGCGGCATAGTTGGAGTGGACAGCGAAGTGGGGCAATACACCACGTTCACGATACTGCTGCCGTATGGCAAGGATGAGGACGGTGATGAAACAGAAAAGTGTAATTCTCAGCAATAGTGATTTCTTGAACAGTAATGTCCAAAAATAAACCATAAATGACCAATAAACATAAATTTTTGACTATTATTTGCTTTAGCAAACCATGGAAGAAGTTTTATTTTCCACAATCAATTTAACGTAACGTTATTTTTAGGTTAATATTTTTTAGCCATATTGAAAAAAACTTGGCGGTATCAGAAAAAATCATTAACTTTGCCACCAAAATAAGAAAAGGAAACAAACGAGAATATTCATATAAATAATAAAATTATGATTGACCAGATTATTGCCTATAACAAAGCTTTCGTGGCTGAGAAGGGCTACGAAAAGTATCTCACCAGTAAGTACCCCGACAAAAAGCTGGCAGTGCTTTCGTGTATGGACACCCGACTGACCGAGCTGCTCCCTGCCGCTCTCGGACTGAAGAACGGTGATGCCAAGATAATAAAGAATGCAGGCGGTTTGGTGATTTCGGCTTTCGACTCTGCCATGCGCAGCCTTATCGTTGCCATCTATGAGCTTGGTGTTGAGGAAATCATGGTCGTGGCACACTCTCATTGCGGAGCCTGCCACATGAGCTACGACCATTTTCATCATGAGATGATTGCCAGAGGCGTTACCGACGAGACGCTCGACACCATCCGCAAGTGTGGAATAAACCTGAACCACTGGCTGGAGGGATTTAAGGACACACCGGAGTCTGTACGCAAGACCGTTGAGACAATAAAGACCCATCCGCTCGTTCCAAAAGATATTGTCGTGAGAGGGTTTATCATCGATTCAGAGACAGGAGAGCTCGAAAGTGTTGTATAAGGGTGACAATATATATTGCAATATTTTCATAACAGAATGAAGACAGTAATACTTGACGGCTATACAGCCAATCCCGGTGACCTGTCATGGGAACCGCTGAAAGAAATAGGAGAACTGACAGTATACGACAGTACAAGAGCAGAAAAGACCGTGGAAAGGGCAAAAGACGCGGAGATTGTGCTGACAAACAAAGTGTGTCTGCGAAGGGCGGAGATAGAGCAGTTGCCCAAACTTAAGTATATCGGTGTGCTTGCAACGGGCTATAATGTCGTTGATGTTGAGGCTGCAAGAGACAAAGGCATTGTGGTGACCAATGTCCCAGCCTACAGCACTGAGAGCGTGGCGCAGATGGTGTTTGCGCATCTGCTTACTGTCACAAACCGCACGGAGCATTATGCCGTTCTCAACCGCAAGGGCAAATGGGCATCATGTCCTTATTTCTGCTATTGGGACACGCAGCTGACGGAAATTGCCGGCAAGAAAATCGGTATCGTGGGACTTGGCAATATTGGCGCACGGGTTGCTGCCATAGCCAATGCCTTTGGAATGTCGGTATTGGCATATACAAGCAAGGGACAGCAGGAACTGCCGCCATACGTTAGGAAAGTGGAAATGGCAGAACTTCTGGCAGAGAGCGACGTGGTGAGCCTGCATTGTCCGCTGACCGCTGACACTCACCACCTGATTGACAGCCAGACGCTACGGGGCATGAAGCCGTCGGCAATACTCATCAATACGGGGCGCGGACCATTGGTTTGCCAGCAGGATGTGGCAGATGCCTTGAAGTCGAAAAGTCTTGGCGCTTATTGTGCCGACGTGCTGTGCGAGGAACCGCCGCAGGCTGACAACCCGTTGCTAAAATGCGATAATGCTTATATCACTCCGCACATTGCCTGGGCAACCAAGGAGGCAAGAGTACGCCTTGTCGATGTTGCAATAGACAATGTAATGGCATTTGTAAACAATAAACCTCAGAATGTAGTATGTTAGGAAATATACTGTTGGTGGCGGCAGGCGGTGCTGTCGGCTCTGTGTGCCGGTATCTGCTGTCGTCAGTCCATGTGGCGTCATTTCCATGGGGAACGCTCACTGTAAATATCCTTGGCTCGCTGCTTATCGGACTGTTGGCGGGATTGTCGGGCAGGGGAATATTGTCGCCTGAGCTGAAATTGCTGCTTGTCACAGGATTCTGCGGCGGCTTCACCACCTTCAGCACCTTCGCCAACGAATCATTTGGAATGATAAAGGCAGGCGAGGTGCTGACGGCGGCAGTTTACGTTGGCGTCAGTGTGAGCGTTGGCATCTTGGCTGTGTGGGGCGGCATGCACTGCCAGAATCTCATCACCAAGATGTAAGCCCTCATTCTTCCACGTCACAATGTAGGAATCCCATTTCCTTTGCCTTCTCCTGATTCATCAGGAAATAGATGGCTTCGCCTTCATTGCACAGTTCACCCTTTGAGTTGGTTATCTCTGCGTTGATATACACAAGGTTGCGTACCTGTTTCGTTACCTTTGCCCTTATGGTCAGCTCTGGCTCGGTGGTTGATACAGCCTTGCGGAACTTCACATTCAGCTGCACAGTATAGCCGCTTGTCTGCAACTTTCGTGTGACCACCCATCCGCAAACCTCATCAATCAGCGTGCTGAGGATGCCGCCATGCATGGTGTTTACCCATCCCTGATAGTTATTTTCGGGATGCCATGTACTCACGATATAATCTCCGTCCTCATAAAATTCCATGTGAAGTCCAATAGGATTATCCTTACAACAGCCAAAGCAGTTGTATTCAGGATGATGGCGCCATGGATTAATTATTTTTCTTTTCATAATTTATTTAGTGTTTTTAAAAGTCATAATCATCTTTTGAATCGTCAGGAATGTCTTCCTCACTGTCATTGTCGTCCTTCAGTGCGGCAAATGGCATAAACTGGGCGGCGCGTGCCGTCAGCGCCATACGCGCATGAGCCTGCGGCTCGGGATGCGGCAGATTGATAATGTCGTCGTAGTCCTGCGTAGTGTTCATGCCTTGTGTCCTCCAATTGTCTGGTTGCGCTCTTTGGCTGTTGCCCCTTCGTCGAAGTTTAGTCCCCTGAGAATGGAGTTCTTGCCGAATCTCTTTTTTATTTGAAGCATGGTCTCCTGTATTGTCCGCTCTTTGGCAAGAGCCTGGTTTTCCTGCTGTTGCCGGCGGTACAGCTCCTCGTAGTCAGTGAACAGGTCGAGTTGTACGGCGCTGTGTTCTCTCACGCTGTTTTCGGGTATCACGTTGCCGGCGGTTATGTTGATGCGGTGTACGAGCAGGTCTTTGTTTACCTTTTGCTCAAATATCTCCATTACCGCCTGCGTTATCAGCCGTGATGACGATGTGTGGCGCGGCAACCGTGCGTTGCCGTGGGCAGACTTTGGCACAGTCCTGCCGTAGAAGTCGTATTTTGTGGGACCGTCGTAGCGTTTGCCGGTGTCGGGCACGGCGAGGCTCTTGTGGTCGTAGCCGATGTGCAGTGTCACATGGTCTGTCACCAAACGCTTGTCGACAAGCCGCAGCGCCATGGCATCAGCCATTTCCTTTACCACCACCATCGCTTTCTTTGCCGTGTAGGGGCAGGAAAGCACCTGTCCGTTGCTTAGCGAGTTGGTCTTGGGGCGGTATTCCTTTATAGCCTTCATCGTGCATGGCTCCCATCCCCAGGCGTGGTCAATAATCCATTCGGCGTTCACCCCGAACATCTTGTAGAGCTGATACTCGTGTGTGAGCGAATAGCGCGCCAACTGCCCCATGGTGGTTATGCCGTACATTGCCAGATGCTGCACTGTGCCTGCCCCGAAACGCCAGAAGTCGGTCATGGGCTTATGTGTCCACAGTTTACGGCGGTAACTCATCTCATCAAGCTCGGCAATGCGCACTCCGTCCTTGTCGGCGGGAATGTGCTTTGCCACGATGTCCATAGCCACTTTTGCCAGATACATGTTGGTGCCGATGCCTGCGGTGGCTGTGATGCCGGTCTCGTCCAGCACGTGGCGTATTATCTTCCTTGTCAGTTCATGGGCAGTCATACTGTAGCTTTCCAGATAGTCGGTCACGTCCATAAACACCTCGTCTATAGAGTAGGAGTGGAGGTCTTCGGGAGCCACATATTTCTGATAAATACTGTTTATTCTGTGACTGTATGTCAGATATAAAGCCATGCGCGGCGGGGCAGCAATAAAGTCCACCGCCCAGTCGCCGTGTGCTTTCAGCTCATTGTCATACACCGATTTTTCTGTAAAACTATGCTGAGGTAACTGTCTTTTTCGTAAATGGTTAACCTCGTTTATCCGCTGCTTTACTTCAAATAGGCGCGCTCTTCCGCCAATGCCGTAAGCCTTGAGCGACGGCGACACAGCCAGACAGATGGTCTTGTCGGTCCTGCTCACATCGGCAACCACGAGGTTGGTGTTGAGAGGATCGAGCCCACGTTCTGCGCATTCCACTGAAGAGTAGAACGATTTCAGGTCAATGGCTATGTATGTCCGTTTGGCTTTTTCGGTCATTACAGTTCTATTGTGATGTATGCCAATCAGGCTTTTTCAATCATTCACATACGCTTCTGTTAACTCAATGACGTACATCTTGTGGTAGCCGTTGGTTATGCCCTTGTCGGCATTGCTGTCGTTCCCGGTGCTGCGGTACCATTTCTCACGTGTGTCCGCATTCATAAAGCATTCAGGCTTCAGGTCGTCGGCATAAAGCTTTCTGCCCACTAATGTCAGCCGTGCTCCGTCGTAGGTCACGTCTCCCTGCTCGGTTGGCACAACCTTCAGTCCGCACGCCTCAACCTTGTTGATGTCGCGTCCTGATTTTGAGCCGCACACCTTGTATATCTCCCTTGCCTCTTTGTCCATGCCGAGGAACGAGAGCGTCATGCGTTCGCTCTGTTCGCTGAACTGGAAGGTGTGGCGCTCGGGGCGTATGAACACAAATGCCACGGGCTTGTTCCACAGCCAGCCGATGCCGCCCCACGATGCTGTCATCAGGTTGAAGTTGTCCTTATCACCAGCCGTCACCAGCATCCACTCTTTTCCTATTGCCTCAAAGAAATTGTCGTTGAGGTCTTTTATCTCTACCTTTCTCATTGTTCTTTTTATCTTTGTTCTCGCAGCAAAAATACAAAGATTTTCCTACACAACAAAACATTTTCTCTTTTTTAACGTACAAATATAATGAAATAACTACTCTGTCACTTTTATTTATGAATATACATAAATAGCTTTTAATAATATCGCAAACCAATAGAAAATGTACCAACTTGTAAAAAACTTTCAAATATTATGTGTTTCTCTTTTTTCACAATGTCTAAGTCACCGAAAAATCTATCAGTAAGTCATTACTCTTTATATCAATGCGTTAGCTGTTATGTAGATAGTCAATAAACATGGTTTCCACCAACACCACCAACCTTGCGGAAGTTGCGGAACAGATGGAAACTCATTTGTATATTCGGGTGTTTTTGTTAAATATATAGTATAACAAAGGGGGTGTGTCATAAACCTGTGACATGCCCTCTTTTGTGTAATTTATGGCAT
>JAUNSB010000029.1:0-41687 GCA_030539375.1 Prevotella sp. | reverse complement strand
GAGTGCAAAGGTACGCACTTTTTTCTAAACTACAAAATATTTCGAGGAGAAATTTTAGTTTTTATGCAACTTTTTATAGTACTATTGATTTATGTCAGTGAGAATATGCCGTACACATTATTTATTATATTAAAAGGCTGCGTCATTAAGACAATTTTTCATTTTTATTTTTTTTGTTCAAAATCCTCGCCAACAACCATGAGGCATTAAGATTTTGTGCCACTCCATCCCTAATTTTATACGAATAGATTATGTTCTCCGAAAGTTCAATCTCAAAACAATAATTCTTATAAAGCATACTGTTGCCGGCATTCCGTTTTGCCAGTTCAAGGTCATGAGTGGCTATAATTGCAGACACACTATACTGCGCAATCTCATCAAGGAACAGCACCGAGCCTTCAAGTTTGTCCTTCGAATTGGTGCCTTTCAGTATCTCATCAAGGATAATAAGTGTAAACTTGTGGCGTTTGACATGATTAATCAACTGTTCCAAACGAATAAGCTCGGCATTGAAATAAGAGATATTTTCAGAAAGATTGTCAGTGGTACGCATACTTGAGAACAGCGAGACAATGGAAAAGCCGAAAGAGCGGGCACACACCGGCAAGCCGCAACTTGCCATGACATAGCTGACACCGATGGTGCGTAGAAATGTGCTTTTGCCAGCCATATTCGCCCCCGTGACAATGGCGATATTGTGTTTTTGCAGCTTGAAACTATTGGGAACGGCTGTCTCAGCAGCCAAAAACGGATGGCAGACATCCACAGCCTCAATCACGCTCTCGCTGTCGTCATCAAGAATCTGCGGAAAAGTGTTGGCGGGATTATTGGCGGCATAAGTGGCAAGGCTCACCAGCGCATCAATCTCAGCCACGCAATCAGTCCACGGCCCGACGTATGGAAGATATTGCGTGCCCCATCTCACGAAACGCCGCATGAGAAACACATCATAGAGCGCGACTCCATTGAACAGTATATAGACAATGACATTGTTGCGCTGGTCGAAAAGATTCAGTATGCGCGACAAGCGGCGGAAGGCGGTCATACACGAGTTGTCACCATCAATCAGAGTCTCTTTCAAGCGTCTAAGTTTCAACGACTTGAAATCGGCTTCCTCTACATTCTTCATAATGGCGAGATAACTGGAAAATTCGTCATGCAGCCTGCCGATATTGCAGCCTGTCTTATTGGATGCCCTGAACGACATATAGGATGCCGCAAACTGAAGCGAGAACATTACCGTGAACAGTGTCATCGGCACAATGCCCGCAATGCCTGCCACGAGCGAAATCACCGTTACAGCCACCGATACAACGGGCAGAGCCGACTTAATCATCCATTTGCTGTAACTGCCCTCTCCCACCAGCTTCGCCAGCCGGTCGATACTGTTGTCCACAGGCGGATTGGTGAGAAACATTATCCTCCAGTCGTGCATGGCGCTAAGCTCGCCAACGGCATCCTGCGATGCGCGTATCTCATCCCTGTCCATACACAAATGCGTGAGTTTATGAGCAAGCCTGTCGCTGCCCTTCTTCGTTATTGTGCGGTTTATACGCTGAAAGAGCGACGATTGTCCGAATACATCAAGATCATAGGCAAACTCATGCGTACTGTCCACATATCTCTTACCGTCATCGAACGGAGTCAGGTCACCAGTCAGATATTTAAGTTCGTTGCCACACCTCTCAATCTTTCTTCTGCAAACCTCGATACGCTCCATGCACTTATAGTCAGCCCAATAAAGCGCAGCATACACAGCCAACGTCAACACAGCACAAGCCACAGACCAACCGCTCTCGCGCGTACATACTATATATATAAAGGCACAAGCCGCCGCAAACGACAGCAACTTGCCATACAGATACAGGCGGCTCCGTGCCTTCAACCCCTTCAACTCGTCATCATACTCACGCTGTTTGCTCAAATAGAAATCTTTCATTATCAGTATTCTTTATCATATTAGGACGCAAAGATAATGTTTTTTTATCCAACCGACACATACCGTCGTGTTAATTTTACGTAAACGGCACAGATTAACTATGTCTATCATCACTCTCTATTCCCTAATCAATAGTCCCAAAAGATACGAAAAACAATCCCAAATCGTAAATTTACCCGTATAGCATTGGCTAAGATTTATTTTTTTGCTATCTTTGCACCGAAAATCAAAACACAAGGTATGAAAAAATCAACAAAAATTATCATTTTGCTATTTGTCATGGCATTAGTTTATTCCTGCGGTCAGAAACATTTAAGATTCAGCGACGCAGAGGCGGAACAGCTTAGAGAAAGGTTCGACACCTGCATCGCCTTCAACAACCTGCACAGACTTGATGCGCTGAATATCATCGACACAATGATGAGCGTATATGAGGAAATAGAGAATACGCCCAAAGAAGTACTGACAGAGAAACAGCAGAAAATGCAAAGGCAAATATATCTGGCAAAGTCAGGTCTGTATATGTATAAAGGCAAGATGGACAGTATGCTGATAACTCTGAAAGACGGACTGAAGGATGCGGAAACGGCGCACGACACAATAGCAATGACAAATGCCTATATGCGACTGATAGGCATCTACTCGTCGTGGAGAATGGAGAAACAGACAAGGATGTTCATCCACAAGGCATTAAATGTGGTTGACAATGTTGACAATGTACGCAAGCTGCAATGCCTGCTGACGCTAAGTATGGCATTTCAGGAGCAAAACAAAATCGACTCGGCCCTCATAATCATCAACAAAGCCGACAAGGTGATAGCAAGCAACGATACCCTGCTGAAAAAATTCACCACGGACGTACAGTATATGTATCCCTACGTCAAGGGATGGATATATTCCACAATTCCCGATTCGGCCGAGACCGCGGTAAAAGTGCTGGAGCCTGTATACAGGACGCACGCTCCCAAAGCATATCAGACAACGGGAGTGGACGTGATAAGCTACAGTCTGGGACTGGCATACGAGCATCTCGGCCATAAGGCAAAAGCTCAGGAAATGTTCGACAAGGCACTGGACATCATTATAAAAAGAAACATGCTGGACGGATATGACGTGGCGAAACGTCTTATGAACCGCTATCTGACGGAGAAAGACAACGCGCGGCTTCTTAAGATTCTGCCTGTATGGTACAACATGGAGACAACGGTGTACAACAACATGAGCTCGTCGATGCTCACCGAGTATGAAGTGGAATACCGGGTGGCGGAGCAAAAGCACATGATAGAAAGACAGGAATGGGAACTGAAGATGAAACGTCTGCAGAACGTGATTCTGGTTTGTGTGGTAATCATCCTGCTGCTGGTGTGCGCATGGGGAGCATGGTTCTGGCAGGTGCGCAAGCGCAAGATGCGCAAGCTGTTTGAGACGATAATGTTCCGCTATGCCGAGTGGCACAACATGATGCTTGAGGTGAGAAACGGAGAAACACCGTTAATCAGTGTAAATGCCATAGGTCCCAACGTACTTCTTGGCTCACAGGAAAAGAAACAAACCGTAATAATGACTGGAAACACCCCCCCGACCGCCAACGACAATGCAGAAACATCCGATGGACAAACAGAAAACAACGACAACAACTTTAACAAATATCATATTCTCTACCGTAAGGTGCTGACTGTGATG
This sequence comes from Prevotella sp., assembly GCA_030539375.1. GTDB lineage: Bacteria > Bacteroidota > Bacteroidia > Bacteroidales > Bacteroidaceae > Prevotella. The sequence continues at coordinate 38,065 of JAUNSB010000029.1, read as the reverse complement.
GAGAAAGAGAAACCGTTTGTCAACCCGCGTCTCACTATCGACGGGCTCGCACGCATCGTAGGCACAAACCGCACAGACCTCAGCTTCTGCATCAACAGCATGTCGCACTGCAACTTCAGCCACTGGATTGCCATCTACCGCGTTAACTATCTGCTAGAACTGCACATGCAGGACAAGTCGAAGTCTCTTGACACCTTTATCAGCGAGGCGGGATTCTCATCGCGCTCATCGTTCTACCGGCAGTTCAAGATGGTGACGGGACTCACGCCTGCACAGTTCAGAAATTTCGCAAATGAGTAAGCTGGTAATATATATCAGCACCAACAATACAGACAAAAGCATTCATCTTTCAATAACTGTGGAAGATGAATGCTTTTTGCCTTAATCAAAATATTCAGCCATGGTGTTGTCAAATACACTACCGTAATATGCTTCATTGTAGATTTTCACATGCGACCCGTCCGTATTGCGGCTAATGGTATAATACAAATCCCTGAGAGAAACCTTTGGATTTTGACTTATAGCTTCCTGGAATCCCTTTGTGAAACCATTTGAGCGGAATATTCCTAACGTCTCATCCCATTCTGCAGCATGTGATGTTTCATTAGGATTGGCAGCCGTAAGGAAGATTATGCCTTCCATACCCTCACAGTATTTTCCAAGCCCTCCGCTAAAACAAGCCTCTACAGCCACCATCATCTTTCTGTGCGGCACATATCTCAACACATCGAGCATTTCCCAATATGCCGCTGACGTGGAGCCAAAATCCAAGGCTCCCTTGCTGCCATGACTGCTCCAGAACACAAACACATTGTCGTTTTCCGTAGGATGCAACACTTTCTGCAGCCTGTCTGTTTTCTCGCCTCTTAATATACGGCCTAAATCCGACACGAGCAAGCTGTTCAATTTATAGTCAATGGCATTGGGCACATACAGATTCAAGCCATCGGGCTTTGTCTTTATTTCTGCCGGATATTTATTCTTTGGATTGTGTGCAATATCATCTTCCATAATCAATACGATATGGCTGTCATCATATCCATGATTCTTTAAGACATGATACATAGCCAAGGCATCCGCCTGAAAGCGGTAATTACTCCATCCTTGGGAACCTGCGACAATAAGAGCCCAACGGTCGTGCAGTTCCGGATAATTTATTGTGTTTGGGAAATCCCCAAATTGCTGATAGGTTGTAGAAGTCCAGTTCCACATCTCTTTGGATGACGAACTTCTCCTTGAGCCGTCTGTGGTATAATATCCCAATGTATAATAATTACCCTCACGCAGTTTCCAATGTCTGAAAGATGTTCCCTGTTGGCATACATGTGTCTTTTCATCAAAGTTCCACTCGCCTGACACTCCTTTCAAGTTGGGCAGTCCACCTTGCCGGAGCTTTTGGAAACTTGCCTTTGTGTCGGCAGGCAGCCATCCGCAGAGATTCGATTCGCGACCGTCAACCACTTCTCTTATGGCATCATTTAAATCTGTGCTGCCCGTAACCTCCTGATGTAAAAAAGCATAAGTCAGCATCAACATCGCATCATAGAATTGTGCCTCGCCGTTCATCATCTGTTCGCCAAATCTTAACTGATAAGCTGTTATAAATCCGCTTGAAGGATCGGCAGAAATGTCAATACCCTCATACATGTCCATTTTTGTTGTAGACGCAATGCCCTTTGCATAGAAAGCGTCCGAGCATAATATCCGCGGATGATAGAGATAACCGTTTTTAGATTCTTTTATTTCCCTGTCTATCTCAGCCACCTCATCGTCGAATGCCAAAGCATCCGCATCCGCGGCAGGATTAAATATCAGCACGCTATTACTGAGCTTATGGTTGTTGCCGCACAATTCCCGAGCATACTTTCTTATGTCTGATTCGTTTTTGTACAGCAGAACTTCATGCTCCTTTATGCCAAACTCTTCGGCAATAAACGCAAACCATTCCACATACGTGTCTTGGGCGTCAACCCTGTCATCAGATTTGTGAGCCAAAAGATACACCTTTTTCTCTTCATTTAACGACACATTCGACAGCAGGATTTCCAACTGTGCTATTTCGCTTTCCGACATATTCCACACATTATCTGCAGAGGAATATTTACGCTGATACTCTGCATCCGTGGCACACGGGGTTATCATCGGTTTCGCAGTCCCGCGCAGTATCTCGGCAAGCCTCTCCGCCTTGTCTGATGTCGTGGGGCCTATAATCGCCTTCACCTCATCGTCATTCGCCACATCGTTCATGTATTGCTCAATATCTGCGTCATCCTGACTTTTAAATGTCAGTTCAAGGTCAACTTTAGACGGCATCCCCACCTGTGCCGTTCTGATATTCTCCAGAAACCACTCTGCGGTTCTCTGCCAGTTTGCCGCTTCCTTGTCCTCCATGATGACGGCAACCTTATATTTCGACACCTTTTGACTGGCTTCCTGACCTGTGTTGTCGTCACTTGAGCACGAAGTCATTGAGCATGCCCCCGTCAAGACAAAGAAAATATACAATAGCTTTTTCATAACCATTTCTGTTTTTTCAAATAATCATTCTCAATATCTATAGCTTCTTGGATATATATGGATTTGTAATTCTCAAATTCATCTTCGTCATATCTTTCATCCCACAGATTCAAATATTTGAAGAAATCCTCACAGACAACTATTTCTATATCACCATCACGCAAACTGTATGTTTTCACTGGCTCCCAATCCTCACCTTTTATCCAGTTATCAAGATAGTCATTCAATATAAGGTCAATGTGGATAAAGAGTGAGAACGGTATGCGTGAGGACAAACCGGACATGTCGGTATCCATACCAATGAGAAGCGGCAATGCGAACATATCATGATTGAGATAATTCACAACCCCGACGATGCTTCCACCCATCAAAGGAAATATCATTTGGTCATCAGCAATTTCTGAAAGCAGATGATGCGCTTTGTCAGGCATGGCAAAGCCTGTGGCATCGTCTGCAAGATAAACGACCTCTGCACTAACTCCCTCTGCCTTGTATTTGTTATAACCGTCTAAAAAACCATTCTTCGCCTCTTCCAAAATTGGGAAGTCAGGCATTGCCATCATTACTATAGCATCAAACTCCTGACTCATTGCGCCGGCAAGATAGCTTGCACCGTATCTGCATATTCGTACACTGCTCACTCCAGCGGGATAAGAGCTGTTCATTCCATCCACAACAAGAATCCTGCTGCCTTTACCCAGTTTGCCAGTCACATTATCTGAAATAAATGCCTCATAGGTGTTGTCGATTATCAGCACCGATGAGTCGCGCAAACCGTCGTGCTCAATCCATGCCTCAAACATATCGCGTGCTTCGTCAACATCGCCTGGCGACAACAGACTGAGGTCTGTGTTTGTGGATTTCGTAAACTCCATCACCCCCTGGGCTATACAGTCGTTATAGCCGTTATCACCCAAGCCACTGACACTAAGAAGCAATGCCACTTTTCTGTATTGCCTGCTGGAATTGTCGGCAGTAATGGTTTCGTCATCACTGCAACCGACCATAATAGCCGCCAATATCCACAATATCCACATTCTATACTTAATCATAATAATATTGTTGTTAGTTGTATCTATACGTTGAAGACCTTATCATTCTTATAACACCAGGATTCACCGTGTTTGCCACTACCTCCGGCATGTCCAGACGTGTGAACCTCAGTAGCTTGCCGTAAGTGTCACTTACAAGAAAAACGGTTTCCTTGATGTCATATACATTTACGGTACTCAAATCCAGCCCGCTGCTGCCTTCCTGAAAATAGGGGTCACTCGTATTAAATACTGTATTCATTGACCTCACATCCTCTGAAGACGGCAACCGCCAGTTTACAGGCAGATAATCCTTAAAATCTATTTTACCACGGTTATAGAACAGATATGTCTTGTCATATCTTACATAATTTTCCAATCCCCCGCTTTTTCCCGGCATCTCGTCTCCCGCATTTGAGACTGTGGTGGCATAGTTATCCCTTGTCCAGACATTTTCCCCTATCTTCACCAGTCTGTATGTCTTTCCTGAATGCAGGAGAGTGACGTCAAAAGCCGGCTGACCTTCTGAGTATGTTATGTTCTCAGTGGACCTGACCGACAAACAGGAACCGTCGAGATAAATGCTGCTGTTGTCGCCCACATAAATACCCTTGGAATAATCGGTGACATTGTTTATCACAGGATAAGCCATTGTCACCCTATGGGCGCCGTATTTGGGCACAACTTCCCTACAAAACTCCACAAGAGGCTTACCGTATGCCCAAGCTACTTTCACAAGAGTGCCCTTCTCGTCAAAGGCAGGAACATTAAAGCTGTAATGTGGCACCTTGGGCTGCGGAAAAGACAGTCCGTCGTCATCCACACGCTTGCCAAGTATATAATTTCTCACCTTTGCCGCAACTTCTTCGTCTGCAATCAGTTCCCATATAGGACGCAGGCGACAGTCCACCATTTGGCTGTTGGCACTGTTGATACTACTTGTCCATTTCTGCAAAGTTGCTTCGTCACATTGTTCACCGTTCAGCAGAGCCTTACCCAAGATTGAGACATCCCCACCTTTTGCCGACACCGATGTCTTGCTGTTTTCATTAGTCTTGAGCATGGCATTTTTCTGTGTCTCACTGACAGATATGCTAAACATCGACAGCAGATTTGCCTCTACACTTATCCCTACCTCTTCTTCTGAAAGCGAGCTGCTTTTAGCCACAGACATATTATAGTCCAGCCTTCCACCTACATCGCTACTATAGACGTATGTATTACCAAACGTGCGGACAAAATCCTTAATGTCACTCTCTCTGCCATGGCTATAAGAGAGTTTTTGCAGATAAGCTTCAAAGCCTTCAGTAAACACCGGCTCATGGTTGGCTGCCGCCGTCATAATATTCTCAATGTTCATGGTGCGTCGTGTCATGACATATTTATACCTCTTTGTGGCAAAATAACAATTATTGCTTTCCATATCCGACTGCTCGAAACGTGCCGTCACGTCCAAAGAGAACGCAAAGGGAATTCCTACTCCAACAGATGCCTGGACTCCCAGCTTTTCTGAATAGTCGGTTGAGTTCTCTCCCACATTGACATAGGAGTCAGCCATATTATAAGGCTCGTCGGTAATAAAAAGATTACCTTCATACTTGTCGGCAAGCGCCTTAATTCTTGCAGCATTGAAAATCTGGTCCCTCACACCCTTGGGATCACCATAGTATGTATTGCTGTCGTATCCCCAGCCAACTCCTATTTTGCGGTCAAAATAATCAGGGACGGTACTGCCGGATGTTGAGCGTGACAATGCCGAATCTGAATGCAGATAAAAACTGTCGTCTTCTGAACATCCACAGAAAAAAGACAGTAACGTCAACATTACAAATAACCTTGTCTTGATTTCTATTTTATTCATATCTAAAACTGTTTTTACGTAAAAACAATGAGTTTACCTTACCATTATAATCATTAGAACCAAAAAACTTGTATGATCCATTGAGATAGATGCAAACAGGACCGTCGGTGCATGAGAGCCAGAAATTATCATTGGGCAAATTCAGTCCACTCCTGCCGTCTTTACTGAACAGTAAGGAGAAATCGTTAAGCAAAGACTTCTGCAAGTCAAATATATCTTTTCTCCCGGGAACTGAATAATTACGGTCAATGATTCCTGAACTACCCGAATATCCGTACAGATGGTTCTTGAATCCCCAGTATTGTTCTCCAATCTTTACAACACGCAGCCCAACAGAAGTCCTGTCATCAGCATGCACGCTATTGGCTCTCACCGCATTCGGCATGTAGTCTTCATGTTTGGAATATATGCCAAAATTATATATGTATAATGAATTTATTACTTCTGTGGAAGAATAGTTGGCATCAACGTAGTATTCCGCAACACCGTTCCTCCACACAACACGCCCCGGCGCATTTCCCTCTTTGTCACCCACAAAGAAGCCACGCTCGTGGTTGACTTTACCGTCAGCAAGGACGGGATAGACCACCACCACACTCTTGTCTGACCGTATGCAGGGAACAAACTCCCTGCACACCTCTGCCAATACATGGCTTTCCTTTCCCGGCTGCACAACCAGATTCATATTGTCAAGACCTGCGGGAATACTGAATGAATAACACCAGCCGTTGTCATCATCGGCAGGAAAGGTATCGCTGCCTGCCATAATGTTTATCTCATTCTCAATCCTTCTGCTGACATCCTCGTCAGCAATCAGCTCATAGATTGGAATTGTTCTTGTGTCAACCAGTGTTGCCTTTCCAGAGACAAGCATTGCCCTGGCATCATGGAAACTGCTTTCCCAGTCCACAAAAATCTTGTCGTCAATAGGCTGTTTCTTACTTATCTTTTCGTTGATTTCCTTGCCTATGTCTTTTGTGTCGCCACCCTTCACATAACATGTGCAATCGTAATCCACGTCTATCTTTTCTGAGAATTTTTTCTCTTCCTCTGTCATCGACGATGATTTCTTGAACAATTTCTTATAGGTTGTAGTCACCACCTGCTCCACTTCCGTGGTTGTTGTCTTTTTTATGGTTGTTGTGTAGTCCAGCCTTCCGCCAAGCCATGATGTAAGAACGGCATCGGTGCCAAATTTGTTTATGAACTCACGTGGCGTCATGTATCCATATTTCACGTCAACGATGCTTTGCTTAAAGTCATCCGTGAGAATATCCTTACCCCTTTCAAGCAACAGTTTTATGGAAGACTCCGACAGATTGCGCTGTGCAACGATATTAAGTACACTCAGTGTTGCAAAGCTACATTCATTCTTTGTAGATGTTGTTGTGGTTGTACGCTTATTTACCTCCTTCTTATAGAATAGTATTTTTGTTTTGGCATTTGTTTCTTTTGTGATGGTTTTCGAGAACTCAGAAACGGAATATGCAACAGATTTCGAATAATTCAACTCATACTGTTCCTCATCGTTGGCTATATTGTCTATATTTTCAAACGACTTCAACTTGGCATAATTGATAATCTGCCCCTTGATGTCATTTTCGCTCGCATACTCCCCAAAAGCGTTATAACCCCAGCCGGCAGCGTATGTCTTGTTCAAATCTGAAGTGAAAATGACGTTCTCGCCTCCCTCGTCTTTTCCCTGCTGGATTATATGCCATGTATTCAATGCCGTTCCATTACACCACAACACAATGTCTGCGGCCCGGCGGCTGTCGTTGGAATTCTGCTCAACATACACGTCAACATATCCATTCCCCACTCCCGACCGTTGTTCCTCTGCAATAAACAGCCAGCCGGCATCTGTCTCTATCCGCCAGTCGCTGGCAGCCTCAACATTCAGCCGGTATGTGTCGCATGCGGCAGACCATGTCAAGGATAAACTCTCGCCGCCAGGCGAGGGTTTATCCTTAGTGTCATCATCGTTTGTACATGCACACAGCATCAGTAATACAAACCATAAGATGTTGTGAATCTTTCTCATTTAAGAAACAGTAATAGACGTTATTCATACTTGAACTCAGAAGAGCGGACAAGCCTTACCGGGTAATAATAATCTTTACCCACAACCGTTTCCCCATACTGCATAGGCTCAAGTCCGTCCTTGTCGATGAATATCAGCTTGTTTTCAGCAGCCAAAAGGAAATAGGTCTCGAGTTCCTCGTTTTTTATAGTCTCAATTACTGAAGTCTCATAACACCAATACCAAAAATATCTCCATTTGATTTTTGTCACAACTTCCTTTTCTGAAGTCGCATATCCTGTTCCATCGAGATTAAAGCCTGTCGACCCGCCTTTCAGGAACGGTTCTCCAGTTGCAGCCATCGACTGCATCTGTTTGAATGCCTCTATAGTCGGGACGCTCCATTGTGTCTTGAGAAAATTAGCATTCATTTTATAGTAATATCTGCCGTTTATCTCAATATACGGGAATTTTTTATGTCCCACACCGTATGGGCTTGAGATATTCTCGCGCATCCACACCTGCTTGCCTATCTTTACAATATTATAATATGACAGTTTGGTATTTCTTCCCTCGGTTTTGTAGAACTTCGCATACGACGGCTGCATTGAGCCAGTAGCCCATTTCTCAACACCTGCGCCGCCCTTATTTGAGAATTTCACATCTGTACCATTACCTTCAATATAGAGTGTCGTTACTTTCTCAATGTCTGAGTATTCTGCGTCCGCCTTATATATATAGGTGTTCTTCTCATCATTCCACTCCAGTGAGCCCGGTTTCATCACACCGTTGCCAAGGAAAAATCCCTTTGAGTAGTCGGGCTTACCCTCAATTATAGGATAGGCAACGAATACGCGGTTCCTGCCCAATGCGGGAATCCGCTCATTGCATATCTCCGCAACAGGCGAGCCGGCGGCATCCACTGTATATATAAGCGTACCGTTGCCAGTTTCCACATCCGTCATAAAGTCTGACAGCTCCACCTTAACGGCTCCCACAACATCTGATTTTGGCTCAGGGAGTTCGTATTTTGGCTCCTCTTTCACATATCTGCCTTCTGTGAGATACTGCTCAACGGCTTTTGCAGTCTCCTCATCGGGAATCACATTCCATATAGGAATCAGCTTATGGTCAATCATAAGAGAATTTTCCTGAGTGATTGACCTCTCCCATTTCAGGATGTCGTCACTCGTATTGTCCATCTGTCCGTTAGTGGCTTTTGAGAGAATACCCGCATCACCGCCCAGCACAGTCACCTTGCAGGTGTAGTTGCTGCCAATTTTTTTGTTCATCTTGTCGTATGAGGCATCTCCCTTTATGTTGAACATTTTTTTGTACCCCATATCAAGACCGGCAGTTATGTCAGTCTTTGAGGACACGTCGCTCTTGTCGGTCACCATACTGTAGTCAAAACAGCCGCCAAGTTCAGCCGCCACCACGATATGTGTGCCATACTTGCCTATAAAATCCTTTATCTTCTTGTTTACGTCTGCATCATTGGATTCTATTGCTTTTGACAATTTATTAAGATTCGCCCTAAATCCCAAAGACAATATTTTATTCCTGCAGTCAGGGTCTAATTCAGTCAGTGCGACAAGGTTCTCCACCGACATAACCTTGCGGTAAAGTATTCTCTTATGACGGCGCTTGGAGAAATTCTTGCTTGAGTTTGCCAGGTCCTCAGAGTTGTAATTTGCCTTGATGTCCATGGAAAAGCCACATGGCACGTCCACACTTAGGCTGGCGTTCACGCCCAATGACTCCGACATGTCCTGGGCCGAGGTACCTGAGGATTCTATGTTCTCTATCACCTCATAGCTCTCCGTTGCAACCGAAAGCTCACCGGGAGCAAACTCCTCCATCAGTCTCTTGGCTTGCAACTCGTTTATTACCTGTTCTTTTATTTCATTGGCATCGGCATATTTGCCATATCCATTATAGCCAAAGCATACGCCATGTTTCTGGTAATTGCCATCACCAAGGGCATTCGAGCCGCTTTCTGCCAGTCCCTTCTGCCGTATCGTCACCTTCTCATCGGTTCCGTCGGCAAAAGTTATTGTCAGCGTTGTCGTCCTGCCCTCGTCCTCACTGTTTTCCTCAGTGTAGAACTTCAAATCTGCCGAGCCATTGCCGGATGTCTCATAAAGGGTTACCCATTCATCGGCTATCTCAGCCTTCCACGACTGGTCTGTCTGCAACGAATAGGTATTGTCGTCACATGCTGGATTAACAACCACTTCCTTTTCCCCTGGAACGGGAACGTCGGGAGCCACAACATCGTCATCGCTGCACGAAGCTAAAAAAAGCACGGACAACAACGGCAATAATAAAAATCTCATTGTTTTCATAATACAATGTTTTTATGTCTGCCAGCTCCCAAAACAAGACAGTTTTAATATTCTTTTTTCCAATTCTGATAAATATTGACATATACAAAAAAGACGTGGGAACTGACCTGTTGCCCGTTCCACGTACAGAGGCTCTAGCAATTGCCCGATATTGAAGAACGAGCAACGTAGAGCCCACGCCGATATGATATATAATATCTTTGATAAACCACAATCCTGTCCATACACAAAATATGGACATGGCAATCTAAAGATATGTATATACACACCCGAGGGCATCTACCGTTGCCTCATCCTTGACAATATCGTTCGAATTTGCTAGATTCCTGTACGTCAAGAATAAAGCGCCAAGTAAACGCCTTTTCTAATATGTCCTGACCCTCTCCCTCCACCCCCTTCGGTTAAGCCGCAGACTTATCCCGCCGGTTCGGCGTGAGCGTGTCTATTTCTCTTACATAATGATAAAAAGTGAAATATTATCCACCTGCACCCTACGAAGTTTATAGACCACTGAGAATCGGGTGCAAAGTTAATAAAAAAAAAGAGAGAAGCAAAATTTTTGCTTTGCTTTTGAAAATGCTGAACAACATTTTAACATTTAGAATCCTATGGAGGTGTGTCAAAGCCAACCTTCTCCTTCATTTTTGGCACGGATTACAGATTAATAAAAGAATTCTCGTGCAAACCGAGTGGAGAGCCAAACTCGCTTGAGAAACTGCGAAGCTAATGAGCTTGCGAACTAATCAATGAAGTTAGTAAAATCTGTGACCGTAAAGCTGATGAACTCTTATAAAAAGAAAGCAATGCATGAGTAAATCCGACTGCTGAACTCAAAGAAGTCAACAAAACATCATCTGTAATGCCGCCAGCATTTCATCGCCATGGGAAACCCAGTGCAGATGTCTTATCCTGTGAATCACATTGTCAAAATCACTATTACACAACCTGCCCTCCTGCTCTGTCAACTGCATTATAGGGTTTATGAACAGTAGAAGTCCTCGTCCTCCTCTCGATCTATAACTGGAATGCGGTGAAGAGGCTTGCATGAAACTTTACCGCCTCGCACTCCCCCGCCGTGCAATAGGCGTGAGTAAAGTGCCCGTTCAGTTCAGGTTCAAGAATCCTGTCGAGCTTGTTATCTATGATTATGCTGTTATCTTTCAGTTCCATCTGCAAATCAGGAAAAGGCTGTCTATTTTTCTATTATCGCCTGATAATCCATTGCCGGAAAAGCGGGTCTACAAATTCCAAATCATTGCCGTGCTTTTCCAAAATGTCTTTCTCCACAAGCACTTTCTTATTGCGCGTTATGGTTTGTGGACCGCCCAAATGATAACGGTTCACAACGTCTTGTGAATTGAGGCGTTTCTCACCGTTTGCCACAGCATACAGCATTGCCATCTGTGAAGAAGAAAGCCTGTCGGCATCAGTTTCAAACACAGGACTGTTGGTATCTATCACTGCCACAATGGCCCTGTCAACCAGTTCCTCGGTAGCTTCTATGTCTGTGTCTGCCCATACAAAGAAACTGAGCTGTTGCACATACCATGAATGACAGTCCACTGCATCACAGATTTTTTCAGCAGCCGCGGCAGAAATTATCTTGCCGCTTTTCTCAAATGTATCCACAATATATGGAATCCAGTATTCCTTGGAAATCTTATCAAGATACAGAACTTGACCGAAACGATAGAAAGGATTGGACGAATTGTTGAAAATCTCAAGCATCATGTGACGCTTACTGCCATAAAGGCAATATGTGGTATTCTGATGCTGCTGCCATACAGAACGCAGCATCCCCTCAATCCTCTTCCATTCGGGCAAGTTGGCTAGATTCTGAAACTCATCTATACACACTATGACCTGCAAACCTCTCTGCTCCGCAATTTTTTCCGGAAGATTAAGTATGTCCTCGGCACTCCTGCTGAGCGGCTTATATCCAAGGTCAAGCTCTATTGCATTCAGAGGATCGCTTTTAATCGTAATACTCGGGCTCAGAGCCTGGACATATTTTCTGAAAATCTCCATCCCCTTGTCAAACGACGAAGATACTCCATTGAATACGGCGGTGGCGTATGCATTGTAGAAATCAGCCTCACTTGTAATCTTAAAAGCATCGACAAAACATACTCTTATGTTTTTGCTTTCCTGCTGCATTTCCTTCATTGTTGCCTTGACAAGCGACGACTTTCCCCATCGGCGCGGCGAAATGAGCATCACGTTGACACCATTACCCAAGAAAGTCTTCAGCCGTTTCCTGTCTTCCTGACGGTCAATGAAATTGTCATCTTGTGCCAGTTCTCCGTAAACAAATGGTCTTTTCATAATTTCTTCCTTAATTTATATTCCGATTGCAAAAATACAAAATTATAACGGTATTTATATCAACACCTCTTATAATTTATGTTTTTTTACATTTAATAAGGTGATTTATTCTTCCATTCTGCCGTATTTCATTTCCTCACCCTGCCTGTCATATTGCTTCCGTTTACCCGACGGCAGCTGGCTGAGCGTGACACGCACCACTGTTGTGCGGTCAAGACTCCGTGCTATGGCATCGTCGAAGGCATCCATGTGCTGCGGCAAGAATCTTTTGCAAATGGCACGCAATCCCGCTATCTTTTCATCACGGTCGGTCACTATCTCAGCACGGCCGAACGCAATGGCAGAACGATACTGTAAGGTAAACGAGCCGTCTTTGGGTCCTACTGTGGGGACACACCGCGTGACAGCACTCAGGCATACCTCGGGATTGGCTGCTATCGCCTCCAGCTTATCACCCTCGTTGGCACAATGAAAATACCAGGTTCTGTCATCGGTGCTTGCCAATGACAGGGGCACTCCATAGGCAGTGCCGTCGGTACGGGTTAAACTCACTGTGATATACGGTGCCTTGCGCATTACCTCCAATGCCCATGCACTATCCATTTCCCTGCTTTTCTTTCTCATAAAATCAACCTTTTACTTCCTTTTTGGCACGGATTACACGGAATACACAGATTAGTGAAAGAAGAAAATCTGTGTAATCCGTGCCTAATTTATCACAAATTAATATAGCATTTGAGAGCCTCAACATATTCAGCGAATGCTTCCCTGCCCTTTTTTGTTATGCGGCAGACGGTACGGGTCTTTTTGCCTACAAATCCCTTCTCTACGCAGATGTAGCCGGCAGTGACAAGCTTGTCGAGCTGCACGCTGAGATTACCGGCAGTAGATTCAGTTTTTTCTCTAATATATACGAAATCAGCCTCATCTACATTCATCAGAATAGACATCACCGCAAGGCGCAACTGGGAGTGTAGCAGCGGATTCAACTCTTTCATTTCTTATTCCTTGCTTTATGGTTTAATACATGTCCGGGGATTATCATCATACTGACAAAAGCCAAAATAAACATAGGCATATACCAATATGCAGAAAGCGGCACGCCGCCGGCAATGCAACAGCCAGTGACGATTCCCGCAGCCAGACCTATCGACCCGCCGGCAACGAACGACTTTTCTTCGAGTATGACACCCTGCGCAATCTCAATCACCGGAATAATCACAAGGGCAAACAGCAACATGACGCTCCAACAGTTGATTCCCTTGATTAACGTAAACGCAAGACATGCAGCCGTGCAGCAGATACCGGATATTCCCACAATCGTCCATATCCGGTTTATCAGTTTGTCGGAATAAGTCTTCACCCCATATTTACCCTGCTGTTTCCGTGCCATAACTGGCGTTGATATACCGCCGATAATCCATATCAGAAACCAAAGCCAGTTCCACGCAGGATTGTGGGTAAGCGTAAGAAGCAGCCACACCGATGATGCGACAACCAAGGTTACATAGCCCCACACAAGATAGATGTTGCCGTCGCCAAAATAGCGTTCGTTTGTACGTGAGATCATTGCAGTGATGAGCTCGATACTTTCTCTTTCATTAAGTTTCTTGTCTTCCATAATTTTATATGTCTTTTAGAAGTTTGTAAATTGGTTTATTTTATAAACCGTAATATCTCTGAAAAAGAGCGGCACTCGCGATTACCGCCCTAATTCGTGTGCAAAGGTAATAAAGTTTATTTTATAAACCAAATTATTCTGCAAACTTTAGCGTTTATTAACTGTTGTCAATATGTTGTTTGAAATATGACAATGAAGAAAACACCTATAAAAATAGTTTGAATATACACTGATTTCAAAACAAATCGCTATGAGATCCAGTATCAACCAATATCAATTCTAAAGCCATGTCATTCTGACACCATATCAACAACCAGTCTGGCTCAAGATGACACTCCCAACAGTCAGCATATTCTCCATATAGTCTATGCGGTCTGTATTCAATAGGTAAACAGCCCTTCTCTTGAAGAATATCCAAAGCTCGTGTAAATTTTTCTATGCTCAGTCCACGTTTTACACATCTTTTGAATGAGCGTCTGAACTGCCCTGTATAAATAACGCTATACATGATCTATCCCAAAATTTGTGAAACCAAATCCTGAGAATTCTCAGCACGAAAAACATTGCCTTTGCGGATGTCTTCCAGTCCCTTTTCTATTCCGCTCTTTTTTCTCGATGTCATTATAGACATACCCCACCCCATTCCTGATGCGAGTCTCCTTAACATCTGCATATCAGATTTTGGCAATGTCAATTGTATTGTTTGCGATTTTGTATATTCCATATTATTAATATATATTTTAACATTCAATACTATCTGAGGACAAAATTACTAATAAAAAATTAAATAACAAAGAAAAAAGACAAAAACATCGTTTTTTTCATCATATCCATTTAAGAAAGTGGGCAAATTTAGCGATACGTTAAATTTGTTCATCAAGTTTTCAGAACGGAAACGCATTTCGGTTGTTAATGTTTTGCCACACCATTATATGGTACGACGTTTTTAAAATCTCAAAACTGCGGAGCGCAATCCGTTCAGGACTGCTGCATTCCATTTGCGCTTCATTTCTTTGTATATCTGTTTCTTAATTTCTGTTTTTTTAAGTTACACTTAGGAATAAGGTTTTATCCGCAACCCGTATTCCGCTATCAATTCTCCATATTGCGGGCAAAGTTACAATAAATTTCTGAAAAAACAAAATTTTATGTCAAAAATTCATGCTGGCGATAGAAATAAAGGGGGGAGAGTGTCATTACACATCACTGCCGATGCGGGCTGACTGCTTGCTGATGAGCTTGCGAATAAAACCCAATGAGCGCACAGTCCGGGCAGAGCGTAGCGGCACCCCTGGGGAAGCCAAAAGTCGGAAATAAACTACACATATAAACGTAAATAAAATTATGAAAAAATCAGCCGCCAAGACTCTGTGGTTAAAATAAGATAGGTAAGTAAATACATAAATGACAGTAACAGCAAAAAAAACATAAAAGCATGAAATTAATCAATTTGAAATAGATTTATTTGAAATAAAGTTATTACATTTGCAGAAGAATTAATAAATATGCTGCGATATGGACATACCATTTGTATTTGGCAAGGTGGCAGACGGTGCCGATTTTACAGACCGTATTCCCGACACGGACAGGCTGGTGAACAACTTCCGCGGACTGGTGAACACAGTGATTATCTCTCCGAGAGGATGGGGAAAGACATCGCTCGTGAACCATGCCATGGAGTGCATGAAGGACGAAAAGGAATATATATTGTGTAAGGTGGACATCTTCAACTGCCGCACTGAAGCTCAATTTTATCAGACATACGTTAACGCTATCCTAAGAGTGTCTTACTCAAAAATGGACGAGTTTATTGCTGCCGCAAAAAAATATGTCGGTACATTCGGACCAAAACTGTCTCTCAGCGACAGCAGCATGAAATATGAGCTTGCCTTTGGAATTGACTTTAAGGACAAGCAATATTCATACGATGAGATATTGGACCTGCCCCAGAAAATTGCAGAGGAGAAAAACAGGAAATTCGTGGTATATATAGATGAGTTCCAGAACGTAAGCACATACGACGATTCATTAGGTTTTCAGCGCAAACTGCGGTCGCACTGGCAAAACCACAATAAGGTGGGTTACTGCATGTACGGGAGCAAGCGCCACATGCTTCTCGACATCTTCAGCAATTACGAAATGCCTTTTTACAAGTTTGGCGACGTTATGTTTCTGGAGAAAATCAGCGAGAACAACTGGGTAGAGTATATCACACTGCGCTTTGCCAATACGGGCAAACAAATAGCTCGGGAGACGGCAGCCCATCTTGCAAGGCGTGTGGAATGTCACCCGTATTACGTGCAGCAGTTGGCACAGCTTGCATGGCTGAGGACATCCGACGTATGCAGCAAGGAGACAGTAGACGATGCCTTCAATTCATTAGTGGAGCAGCTCAGCCTTCTTTTCAGCAATATCGTTGACTCTCTCACGGCAAGGCAAATAAACTTTCTGCTGGCTATAGTTAACGGCGAGAAAAATTTCTCATCGCGTGAAGTGCTCCAGAAATATAATCTCGGAACGTCGGCAAACATCAAGAATCTGCGCAAGGCACTACAGGATAAAGACCTCATTGACGTAATGCCAAATTCAACAGAGATGCAGGACCCCGTATTCGCCTACTGGATAAAACGCACATTTGGATAATTCATAATTAGGCTTCGCAGAACAACAGACAACATTAATAACATAAATAACAAAAAAATGAAGAGAATAAAACTCAGGGCGATAGAGCCTGAAGACTTAGAGCTGCTTTACAGCATTGAAAACAACATGAGTGTGTGGAACGTAGGCATGACCAACGTGCCATATTCAAAATTTGCACTCAACGAATATTTATTAAATATTAAATACGACATGTATGCCGACCGGCAAGTGAGGCTGATGGTGGACAACAGTGAGGGCGAGACCATCGGCATTGTCGACATAACCGACTATGACCCGCGCCACAACCGTGCCGAAGTAGGAATCATAATAATGGATGAATACCGCCGGCAGGGCTATGCCACCGAGGTGCTGCAAGCCGTCAAGGAATATGCCAAAAATGTAATCCATCTGCACAAGCTCTATGCCGTTATAGATACGAACAACACTGCTGCGCTGAATACTTTCCTGAAAGCGGACTTTACCGAGGAATGCGTACTGAAGGACTGGCTCCGCGGCAACGACGGATATGAGGATGCAAAGCAGTTTGCAGTATATTGCGACTAAAACGCATGAATGGGAAAGGAGGAATAAGTATCTTAAGATAAAAGGCAAAGTATCTTAAGATAAATTGCAAAGTAATGTATAATTCATTTTCAACTAAAACGCACAGCGTCCTTGATAAATAAAGAAAAACCAGAAACAGATTTATGATTTTCTGTTTCTGGTTTTTCCTTGTTTACTAAATTAAGTGAGTAAAACTATCTTTAAATTAACGTAACCTTATTCCGGAGCCTGCTCGATGAGATCCATAAACTGGTCGAGCTTAGGAGTGATGATAATCTGAGTGCGGCGGTTGCGCTGCTTGCCCACCTCGGTGTTGTTGGAAGCGAGAGGATTGTACTCGCCACGTCCACCGGCAGTAAGACGCTTCGGGTCAACTCCGTAACGAGTCTGGAGAGCCTGCACCACGCTTGAGGCACGCAAACAAGAGAGGTCCCAGTTGTTGCGGATGTTCTCACGGCTGATGGGCACATTGTCGGTGTTACCCTCGATAAGCACGTCATAGTCCTTATAATCCATGATAATCTTCGCAATCTTCTGCAGAGTCTCCGATGCACGGTCGTTAATCTCGTACGAACCGCTCTTGTAGAGCATATTGTCGGCAAGCGAGATGTAAACCACACCCTTGAGCACCTGCACGTCAACCTCCTTCAGCTCTTCTTTAGAGAGCGAACGTGTGAGATTGTTGGTTAGCACCATGTTGAGCGAGTCGCTCTTGGTCTTCACCTCCACGAGGTGGCGGATATACTGGTTCGACTCATTAATCTGGTCAACCAGCTTCGAGATGTTCACATTGTTGCTGTTGGCATTGTTAAGGCTCTGGTCGAGGTTCTTCTGCAAAGCCTCATAGCCCTTCTTTGCGGCAGCAAGCTGTTCCTCAAGACTTGCCACGCGCGCCTTGCTTGCAGCCAACTGCTCTCTCGCGTCAGTATAATTCCTCTGCAACTCCTTGTTTTCGTTTCTGCAAGCGTCGAGATCCTTCTTACTTGCGCAGCTTGCCAGCATCAGTCCGGCAGCCATCACCATTATCAAACTTTTCTTATTCATAGCTATAATAATTATATTTGTCATCAAAAACTTGCGCAAATTTACTTATAATGACTGAAATATAACGAAAAAGTTGCAAAGCGTTAGAACATTTTAACTTTAGCGCGCTGTTTTTATGACTTTTTTCGGTCAAAGACAACATTTTGCCCGCAAAACATATTGGGGAGAAATAAAAAATTGGCAGCTACATGTCACAAAAGCACCAATCAATCCGTTAATAATAATAGATGGCGCAAAACGGCAGATTCCGAAAACAAAAAGTAACGCCACCTATATATTATTACGTATACGAAAAATGGACATAACGACATTCAACGACAATATAGCGCCCATGCGCCAAATGCTAATGAACAAGGCACGGTCGATGACCAACGACGAAAGCCTGGCAGAGGATATGGTGCAGGAAACGATGCTGAAGCTGTGGAGCATACGGTCGGAACTGACAAAGCATCCCAACACCGCCGCCCTGGCTGTGACCATTCTGCGCAACAAGATGTATGACCACCAGCGCAAACGGCGGGAATACGCCATAAACGAACGGTCGCCAGAGCGCGGCACAGAGGACAACAGAGCCGAAGCCAACAGCGACATAGAGCTGATAAAACGGATTGCCGACAGTCTGCCGACACTGCAACGGGAGATTTTCAGAATGAAAGAGATTGAAGGCTACGAGGCTGAAGAGATAATAGCCATAACAGGCTGCTCGCCAGAAGCACTGAGGCAAAATCTGTCGAGAGCACGCCGAAAGATAAGAGAAGAATTTGTGAAACAGTCAAATTACAACCGACAATGAACAAGGAACATATACAACAACTGATAGACCGATACGACGACGGAATGACCTCGAATGCCGAGGAGAGAGAGCTGAGGGAATTTTTCAGACAGCATCCTGCCAGCGCCGTGCCACGGGAGTGGGCAGCATACAAGGCAATATTTGCCTTTGTAGACAGCGAGACAGCAAGAAAGGCTGTAACAACAGGAAAAGAAGTGGAAAGACCGTTGACCGTAAGCCGAATGACGCCCCAAAGGCGGCTGTTTACAACAAAACGGATAGTTGCAGCGGCGGCATGTGCGGCAATAGCCGTAACAATAGTGCTCCACACTGTAAACACGGGCAAAAACAACTATGCCGTAATAAACGGAAACACAGTGACCGACAAAAGCGTGGTGATGACCGAGGCAGAGACCGCACTGCAGATGGTTGCCTACAGCGACGAGTCGTTTGGAGCACTCGACGCATTTGAAGATGCGGAAACAGAGTAACATTTGAAGACGCAGAAAAATAAAGGTTGAAGATACAAAACGGAATATAAAAAGAACAATATGAAACATATTATTTTAACACTGCTGATTGCCGTTGCAGGCACACTTGCCGTCTGCGCACAGTCAAGGCTTGCCATCGACAAAGCCTTTGCAGACTACGGGCACTCGCGCCACTGCAAGATGGTTGAGATGCACAACACCACACTGAGGGGCTATAAACTGGCGACATACAAGAGTTTGACCTACAAGACAATAGGCAAACAGATAGAGCTGCTGCTTGCCGAGGACAAGAAGCAGGCAAAAAAGATTCGCGAAGTGGTGGACCAGGGTGTGGTGAAAAGCGGCTACTACCAGATGACGCCTGCCGACAACGGCGATAACCGGTATATCCTGTTCAGCAAAGGAGCGAAGGACAGCGGCACCATAATCTATATAAAAGGAAAACTGGGACCGGATGATATCATGTCGCTATGCTATGTCAGGAAAAAATAGGTTTACGTTCTTACAACTTGTACAATTTGAATAAATAAAACAAAATAAATACACAAAAGGAATTATGAAAAAGTATTTCACCCTCATCATTATGGCACTGCCGCTGATGTGCAGCGCAGAGACCGTCACCGACACCACTTTCACATACAACGAAAAAAAGATTGTTGTGACTGAGACAGGGAACGACACAAAGGTTACCGTTGAGAACCAGCAAGGCGAGAGTTTCCGCAAACTGTCAGAGACCACCTTTGTCGACGGCAAGGAGGTGACTCAGGTATATGTCACATCACCCTTTCTTCCCGACAAATGGAACAAAAAACGACGCCGCGCATTCGTTTCACACACGCCATGGATAAGCATTGGATTCTCAACACTTGCCGGCAGTCCGATGAGCCTAACCAGCGACGATGCCCTGCAGCAACATTCCTCACTGTCGTGGGACCTTGCACTCTCTGCTTTCTCGGTTGCAGTACCTTTCAACAGCCTCCGCACCTTCGGAATATCAACAGGCTTGACTTTTGGCTGGATAAAACACCGGTTTAACGACAACTACACCCTTGTCAACAATGACGGCACAGTGAGCGTACAGCCCATCGAACTGGCTGACGGTGAGCGGATGAAAAGAAGCTATCTGAGCTACACAGCGATGCGTGTTCCCATAAACTTTGAATACCAGCACAACATACACAACGACGAGTTTTTCGTAACCCTCGGCGTGTCACTGGAATGGAGGTCTCAGGAACACTCACGCTATAAGACCAACAAGCACACCATCACCCCGGCTAAAGACATAAACATCAATCCGTTCGGTCTGAACTTTGAGGCGCAGATGGGATATTCGGGCTTTGCCGTCTTCATGCGCAGCGCCCTCACCCCATTGATGAAGACAAACCGCTCGCCAAAGGCATACACCACAACAATAGGTCTGGCTTTAAGCCTGTAAAGTACGTTCTTTTACACAAATCTAACATTTTTGCCGTTTCTGTGTGGAAAATTCAATATTTTTTTGTAATTTTGTACCCAAAAAATTAATATAATAATAAATAAGGTATATGATACTGTTTTTCCAGACTCCGCAAAAGAGCGTGATTGCAACTGAGACAGACCATCAGTTGAATCAAGAAGAGATTAAAGCCCTCTGCTGGCTTTACGGCAATGCTGAACTGTTAGACTGTGAGACCATGGATGGATATTTCGTAGGCCCGCGCCGCGAGATGGTTACACCGTGGAGCACCAATGCCGTGGAGATAACCCAGAACATGAGCATCAAAGGCATTGTGCGCATCGAGGAATATTTCCCAGTGAGCAGTGAGGATGCCGAGCACGACCATATGCTGCAGCGCATGTACAACGGGCTGAACCAGGACATCTTCACCATCAACATCAAGCCCGAGCCAATCAAGCACGTTGAGAACCTTGAGGAATACAACGAGCAGGAGGGTCTTGCCCTTTCTCCCGAGGAAATTGAATATCTGCACAAGATTGAGAAAGAGCTGGGTCGTCCGCTCACTGACAGCGAGATATTCGGCTTTGCCCAGATTAACTCAGAGCACTGCCGCCACAAGATTTTCGGCGGTACGTTCATCATCGACGGCAAGGAAATGGAGAGCAGCCTGTTTGCAATGATCAAAAAGACCACACAGGAGAATCCTAATAAAATTCTGTCGGCATACAAGGACAACGTGGCATTTGCACAGGGTCCCGTAGTGGAGCAGTTTGCACCGAAAGACCAGACCACAAGCGACTATTTTGAGGTAAAGGACATCGAGAGCGTTATCTCGCTGAAAGCCGAGACCCACAACTTCCCCACCACCGTGGAGCCATTCAACGGCGCTGCCACAGGCACGGGCGGTGAAATCCGCGACCGTATGGGCGGCGGTGTTGGCTCATGGCCTATAGCTGGAACAGCCGTCTACATGACAGCCTATCCGCGTCTTGACAACAACACCCGCGACTGGGAGCAGATTATGCCGGTGCGCAAATGGCTCTACCAGACTCCCGAGCAGATTCTCATCAAGGCATCAAACGGTGCGAGCGACTTCGGCAACAAGTTCGGCCAGCCGCTCATCTGCGGCTCAGTGCTCACCTTCGAGCACAACGAGGACGAGGGCGACACTAAGTATGCCTACGACAAGGTGATAATGCTGGCAGGCGGCGTGGGCTACGGCACAAAACGCGACTGTCTGAAAGGTGAGCCCAAGAAGGGCAACAAGGTTGTAGTCGTTGGTGGCGACAACTACCGCATCGGTCTTGGCGGCGGCTCGGTGTCGTCGGTTGACACAGGCCGCTACAGCAACGGCATTGAGCTTAACGCCGTGCAGCGCGCCAACCCAGAGATGCAGAAACGTGCATACAACCTTGTGCGCGCTCTCTGTGAGGGCGACGAGAATCCTGTGGTTTCAATCCACGACCACGGCTCGGCAGGTCACCTCAACTGTCTGTCGGAGCTTGTCGAGGAGTGTGGCGGCAAGATTGACATGACCGCCCTGCCCATCGGCGACAAGACCCTCAGCTCAAAGGAGATTATCGCCAACGAGAGCCAGGAGCGCATGGGTCTGCTCATCGACGAGCAGCACATCGACGAGGTGCGCAAGATAGCAGAGCGCGAGCGTGCCCCTCTGTATGTTGTCGGCGAGACCACTGGCGACGCTCACTTCTCGTTTGAGCAGGGCGACGGCATCCGTCCGTTCGACCTTGACGTGGCACAGATGTTCGGCCACTCGCCAAAGACCATCATGACCGATGAGACTGTGGAGCGCCACTATAAGGACGTGGAGTACTCACAGGACAAGATAAACGAATACGTGGAGCGTGTGCTCCAGCTGGAGGCCGTTGCCTGCAAGGACTGGCTCACCAACAAGGTTGACCGCTCGGTGACTGGCAAGATTGCCCGCCAGCAATGTCAGGGAGAGATTCAGCTGCCGCTGAGCGACTGCGGCGTTGTGGCTCTCGACTACCGCGGAAAGAAAGGTATCGCCACCGCTCTTGGTCACGCTCCTCAGGCAGGTCTTGCCAACCCAGAGGCAGGTTCGGTGCTGTCAGTGGCTGAATCACTCACCAACCTCGTGTGGGCTCCGCTTGCCGAGGGTATGGACAGCATCAGTCTGTCGGCAAACTGGATGTGGCCTTGCCGCTCGCAGAAAGGTGAGGACGCACGTCTCTACTCGGCAGTGAGCGCACTGAGCGACTTCTGCTGCGCACTGCACATCAACGTGCCTACAGGCAAGGACTCACTCTCACTCAGCCAGCAGTATCCCAACGGCGAGAAGATTATCTCTCCGGGAACGGTGATAGTAAGCGCAGGCGGCGAGGTGAGCGATGTACACAAAGTGGTGTCGCCGGTTTTGGTAAACGACAAGAACGCATCAATCTACCACATCGACTTCTCGTTCGACGAGCAGCGCTTAGGCGGCAGCGCCTTTGCGCAGAGCCTCGGCAAGGTTGGCGACGATGTGCCTACGGTGAAGAATCCCGAATATTTTGCCGACTGCTTCATGGCTGTGCAGCAGATGATAGAGAAGGGATGGATCATGGCTGGCCACGACATCTCAGCCGGCGGTCTCATCACCTGTCTGCTTGAGATGTGCTTCGCCAACAAGGAGGGCGGCATGCACATCAACCTGCACGACATCTGCAAGGACAACGACATGGTGAAGACTCTCCTGGCAGAGAACCCGGGAGTGGTGATTGAGGTCAGCGACGACCACAAGCAGGAGTTTGCAGCCTTCATGGAGGAGCAGGGCATCGCTTTCGCAAAGATAGGATACTCTGTGCCAGGCAGCCGCACAATCGAGGTGAAGGCAGGCGACAAGACCGTGACCTTCGACATCGACGCACTGCGTGACACATGGTACAGCACATCATACAAGCTCGACACCAAGCAGAGCTTCAACGGCTGCGCCGACGAGCGTTTCAAGAACTACAAGAACCAGCCTCTGGAGATGAAGTTCAACCCGTCGTTCACGGGAACCCTCGCACAGTATGGCATCAGTGCCGACCGCCGCGGGCGCACTGGCATCAAGGCGGCAATCATCCGTGAGAAGGGAACCAACGGCGAGCGTGAGATGGCTTACTCGCTCTACCTTGCAGGCTTCGACGTGAAGGACGTAACCATGACCGACCTCGTGTCGGGCCGCGAGACTCTCGACGACATCAACATGATTGTGTTCTGCGGCGGATTTTCAAACAGCGACGTGCTCGGCTCGGCAAAGGGATGGGCAGGCGCATTCCTGTTCAACCCCAAGGCAAAGGAGACTCTCGACAAGTTCTATGCCCGCAAGGACACCCTGTCGCTCGGTATATGCAACGGCTGTCAGCTCATGGTGGAGCTGGGACTTCTCACCGAGGACCGCGACGCCATGAAGGCAGCACAGTATGCCCGCATGCTCCACAACAACTCCCACAAGTTTGAGAGCGAGTTCGTGTGTCTCAGCATTCCGGAGAACAAGAGCGTGATGTTCGGCTCGCTCAGCGGCAGCAAGCTGGGTCTGTGGGTTGCCCACGGTGAAGGTCACTTCCAGCTGCCTAATGCGGAGAGCACCTACAGCGTGGTGGCTAAGTACAACCATGCAGGCTATCCCGCCAATCCTAACGGCTCTGACTACAACGTGGCTGGTCTCTGCTCTGCCGACGGCCGCCATCTGGCAATGATGCCTCACCTTGAGCGCGCCATCTTCCCGTGGCAGAACGCATGGTATCCCGCCGACCGCCGTCAGGACGAGGTGACACCTTGGATTGAGGCGTTTGTAAACGCACGCAAGTGGATTGAGGAGCAGAAGTAATGATATTATATTAGGAGTTAGAAGGAGTAAACTTCATCTAACTCCCCTTAACTCCTTAAACAAATTATGTATTTTGAACTTATAAAGACATTCTTTAAGATTGGCATGTTCACCCTTGGCGGTGGATATGCCATGATTCCTTTGATACAGAAGGAGGTGGTGGAGCGCCACCGCTGGGTGACTCAGGAGGAGATGCTCGACCTCATCGCCATTGCGCAGAGCTGTCCCGGAGTGTTTGCCATCAACATCAGCACCTTTGTGGGCTACAAGCTCCATAAAACCCGCGGTGCAGTGAGCGCAGCCCTCGGCACTGCCCTGCCCTCGTTTCTCATCATCCTTCTCATCGCAATATTCTTCCACGCCTTCAGCGACAACCGCGTAGTGCAGGCCATCTTCCGCGGCATCCGCCCGGCAGTGGTGGCTCTCATTGCCGTGCCCACCTTCAACCTTGCCAAGAGTGCCGGCATCAACCGCCGCACAATATGGATTCCCGTTGTCTGCGCCCTGCTGATATGGGCGCTCGGCGTGTCGCCAATCCTCATAATCCTTGCCGCCGGCATCGGAGGATTTGTATGGGGAAGGCTGGAGCACAAAAAAATATAGGCAAACGAAACAAATAAAAACACCAGTTATGCGCAAACTTCTATTCATAGCATCATGTCTCACGCTGGCGACATTTTTCATAAATATCCTGCTGCCAAACGACAACGCCATGTCGCGCGACCAAGTACTGCAATCAGTCATCGACAAAGCCAGCCGCAAATACTGCAACTGCGACATGGGCGACATCCCCTACCTCAGCATTATGAAGCGCGACATTACAAGATGCGGCATCGGTCAGGTGACCTTTGCCTACTGTGGCGTGTCGGACTTTGAACTGGAATGTTATGCCGACAGCGTGCGCTACAACTACACTGCCCGCCTCAACATCAACCAGATAGCGCGGCGCGACAACGCCAGCGTAGTGCGCAAATGTCACGACGGCTACATTCTTGCCGGTGACCTGAGGGACACGGACGGAATAACCGTGCAAGGCTACAACTATTATCGCAAATACATCTGCCAAAACGGGCGCTGGATAGTCTATGGACTAAACTACAAGGACACCGACAAGGCTGCATTGACCCGCCTGTTTCACATCGTCGACGGTTTCAGCGTAGCGGCAGTTTAACTATACAAGTTTTATTAGGCAAGTCATTTTATATATTATGAAGAAAACATTAATTATTTTTCTTGCGTTCATGGTACAGATGGCATGGGCACAGAAGTACAAGACCGACACAAACATCAGCTATACATCAAAAACTGACGAGTATTCAAAAGAGCGGTTAAAACTGGACATTTATTACCCCGAATGTGCAAAAGATTGCCCCGTGATGGTGTGGTTTCATGGTGGAGGACTCGTACAGGGCGAGAAACAACTGCCTTGGAAGCTGAAGGAGAAAGGAATCATACTTGTAGGAGTAAATTACAGACTCCTACCCAAAGTAACAATCGACAAAGCCATTGACGATGCAGCTGAAGCAGTGGCATGGGTGAAGAAGAACATCTCAAAATATGGAGGCGACACAAAGAAGATGGTTGTTTCGGGACATTCTGCGGGAGGCTATCTGACAATGATGCTCGCTCTCGACAAGCAGTGGCTCGCACACTACGGAACAGATGCAAATGACATGGCTGGATATGTCCCCTTTAGCGGTCAAGCCATTAGCCACTTCTCATACCGAAGCATGAAAGGCATCGACAACTTGCAGCCAACTATTGATGAGTATGCCCCACTATATTGGGTAAGAAAAGATTGTCCGCCAATGGTACTGATAGTAGGCGACCGCGAGCTGGAACTGTTCGGCAGATATGAAGAAAACGCTTACCTCTGGCGAATGATGAAGCTTGTTGGCAACACAACCACCACACTCTATGAACTTGGTGGACATGACCATGGAGGCATGATGGATCCCGGGTATAACATTTTGGAAAAGTTTGTCAAGGATTTAAAATAACAACTAATCACGGAATATCAAACAAAAGGTGCAACGTCACACCCCAATGCCTGCAAAACACCGATAAACAAAGGGATTGTGCGAGGTGTGACCTCTTTGTGGAGGTCACACCCCACGTCACACCCAAGGTCCCACCCATTTTTATCCACGGCGCTCTGACGAGCTGACACGGCACCCTGCGGGGTGACACTGCTTTTCTTACAGCTGTGATAATTCATGCTGACGCTGCACTGCCGTTGGCAGTAGACTGGAACCGCTAAAGCGGTCACACGGCTTTCTTTAGCCCCTATCATTAGCGCCAACGAGCCGTGTCATCCGAAGGATGCTATTCATCATCGTATGATGATGCAGTGTGTGGCTCTTCATTTCTGCGCAGCCAGCAGTGTATGCTCGAAGAGCAGCAGTGTCAGTGCGAAGCACGCAGTGGAAAAAAATAACAGCGGGAATTAAAGCTAATCACCTTGGTGATTAGAGCTCGTCACCAAGGTGATTAACCCTCGCCACCAAGGTGACTAGGTTCTAAAGTTACATAATACAGGGCAGACGCACCAAATATCTTACTTGTTAACATATTAAAAAATGTATTGTAACTTATTTATTATTAATACTGTATATTTGCATATATAAAATATCTTTCGTATCTTTGCAAAGAAAAATTTAACAATCAAAAGTTGTAAAGTGAGTATTATTAAGTTATCTAAACAAATTGCCGACCCACGGGTATCAGGCAGAACTGTCCATAAAATGGAACATATCATTTACATAACAATCGCTGCAGTTATTGCCGGAGCACAATCCTGGAACGAAATTGCAGAGTTTGGAAAAAGCAAGTTTGACTTCTTTAAAGAGCGTCTGACAGGTCTGGAGTCAATACCCAGCCATGACACCTTCAACCGTTTCTTTTCTATCTTTGACCCAAAGGGATTTGAAGAGATTTTCAGAAACTGGGTCAGAGAAATAGTCGGAGAAGTGAAAGGCGTTGTTGCCATTGACGGCAAACTTATGCGTGGCTCAAGCAAGTGTGATTCCGACCACACTCTTGGACAAGATGACTTCCGTACATGGATTGTTTCGGCTTGGTCTGCCGACTGCAGCATATCACTTGGACAAGAGCAGGTCGGTGAAAAAACTAATGAAATCAAGGTTGTCCCCAAATTACTTAGTGCGATAGACGTGTCAAATGCCATAGTAACAATGGATGCCATGGGGTGCCAGACTTCTATAACAGAAAAAATAATAGAAGGTAAGGGTGACTATATCATTGCCTTGAAAGAAAATCAGAAGAAAAGTTACGACTTTGCCAAAGAGTTGATTGCAGACCATGAATACACGGATATTTGCAACATTGTGACAAGGCATTATGCCTTCAACGAGGGACACGGACGTAAGGAAGAAAGAAACTGCATTGTGGTAAGCTATGGGGATATCATGCAGAGAATGTTTAAAAACAAATTTGTTGGATTGAAGTCTGTTGTCGGCATCCTATCAAGAAGAACAATTGTGGCAACTGGTGAAACATCGGAGGAAACCAGATACTATATAACTTCATTGAGTAATAATGATCCGGAAAGAATAGCTAATGCCATTAGGCAGCATTGGAGCGTTGAGAACAACCTGCATTGGCAATTGGACATTACTTTCAGAGAAGATGAAAGCAGGAAAGTCAAAAATGCAGCAAGAAACTTCTCGGCCATAAGCAAGATGGCTCTGTCAATCTTGAAAAATGACAAGACGACTAAGGGAAGCCTCAACTTGAAAAGACTGAAGGCAGGATGGGACGAGGAATACTTGTCAAAACTTTTGGAAATAAGCGAAATTTGATGCGTCTGCCCTGTTACATAATAAGCATAAATAACAACTTATATTCCGCACGATACAACTCATGCCATAGATAAAATGGATGTGACCTTGGGGTCACGTAGGGTGTGACGTGGGGTGTGACCTCCACAAAGAGGTCACACCCCGAAGAATTCCTTTGTTTATCGGTGTTTTGCGGGCATTGGGGTGTGACGTTGGACGTTTAATTACAAAAACAACTTTTGATGGTTACACTAAAGGGCTTGCTATGTTAATAAATCCTTTATTTTACAAAAAAACATCCGTATATTTGTGAAATTAAAACTTAATGGCTAACTTTGCAGCATACAACCTACCGCAATTGCAACAAATTAGATATAACATTTTTATTATGGACAAATATGAAATTCCTTTCATAAATACCTGCATAAAGGCTTTTGGACATAGATTTTCTATGTCGAGAGACAAGGCATACGAATACCTGAAAAAATATTCAGGCATGGCTTTCCTATACGAATTTTATGACGTGGAGCATCTGCAGTCCATTGAGAACACTGTTGATGACCTGATTATAATCTGCAAAAAAAACGGAGGACAATTAGCATGATTCTATACCATGGCACAAATCAAGATTTCGAGTGTATAGACCTGTCAAGAGGGAATGCACACAAGGATTTCGGACAAGGATATATCTTTTAGGACGATTCCATGAAGGTACCAAAAGTATAGAGGAGCTTGCCGCAGACTTGCAGGACAGATTTCTTGACCAACAATATTTTTTCGGGACAGAACGGGCTTTATCATATCTGAAAAGAATAAAAGTTATTAGACTATGAGCACGATGCCAAACAAAGAACAAATAAGAGAATATCTGATTTCAAACGCCATTGACAAGATGGTGGAATTTCTTATTGTAGAAAAAAATTGCACCATAGACCAGGCTATGGATAAAGTTTATAAATCAGAGACCATAAAGAGATTGCAAAACGAAGAGGGCGAACTGTATATACAAAGTTCCAGTTATATCTGCGAGTTGCTCAATGGCGAATTACTTAAACCTGTTGTCTTGCCCTAAAAAACTATGATCTCTCACTTTCCATACAGCTGTTTCTGAATATTTACATTAATTTTGCACCGAGACAAAGAGCGGGCAGATTAAGAAGGCCAACAACAAATAAACAGAAGACAAGTATGCGCAAACTTCTATTCATAGCATCATGCCTCACGCTGGCGACATTTTTCGTGAACATACTGCTGCCAAGCGACAACGTCACGACACGCGACGATATACTGCAATCGGTCATCGACAAGGCCAGCCGCAAATACTGCAACTGCGACATGGGTGACATCCCATATCTCAACATTATGGACATGGACACGACAAAATGCGGCATCGGCCACGTGACCTTTGCATACAACGGCGTGTCGGACTTCGAGCTGGAATGCTATGCCGACAGCGTGCGCCATAACTACACCGCCCGCCTCGACATCACGCAGATAGCACGGCGCGACAACGCCAGCGTGGTGCGCAAATGCCACGACGGCTACATACTTGCCGGCGACCTGAGGGACACGGACGGAATAACCGTGCAAGGCTACAACTATTACCGAAAATTCATCTGCCGCAACGGGCGCTGGATAGTCTACGGACTCAACTACAAGGACACCGACAAGCCGGCATTGGCGCGGCTGTTCAGCATTGTCGACGGTTTCAGCGTAGCGGTAATATCGTAGCCAGCACTAAAAAACACAGTTCTAATATTCATTTCCTGCCAGAAACACACGGCTGATTATAGGAGTAGTGTATGCGTATGGAATGAAGTCGAGCGAGGGTATCGGCTCCGTGATATAGAAATTGGCAACCTTTCCTATTGAGATTGAACCGTAATCATTGCTCACTCCCATTGCATACGCCGAATTAAGAGTGGCTGCGTTGAGCGCCTCTTCAGGCAGCAGCCGCATCTTTATGCAGGCAAGCGACACTGCGAACTTCATGTCGCCGGATGGCGTGGAGCCGGGATTATAGTCACTCGCAATGGCGAGAGGCAGTCCGCCGTCTATTATCCTGCGCCCCGGAGCAAAAGGCATGTTCAGGAAGAACGACGTGCCAGGCAGGGCTGTAGGCATGACCGTGCTGCCCTGCAGGAGCCGGATGTCAGCGCCGGTCATGCTCTCAAGGTGATCCACTGAGAGGGCATTGTGCTCCACGGCAACCTTCACGCCACCAGAGTCTGCCAGTTCCTGACCGTGAATCTTTGGGCGCATGCCCCACTTGGCGCCAGCCTCAAGAATACATGCAGTCTCCTCGGGAGTGAAAAATCCCTCATCGCAAAACACGTCGATATAGTCGGCAAGCCGCTCACGCCCCACTTCCGGTATCATCTCATTGACCACAAGCTCAACATACTCCCTCTGCCTGCCCGCATATTCGCGTCCCACGGCATGCGCTCCAAGAAAAGTGCTTACCACCTTCAGCGGTGCCGTCTCACCTATGCGCCTTATGACGCGCAGCATCTTCAGCTCGTCGGCAGTGTTCAGCCCATAGCCGCTTTTTATCTCAATGGCGCCAGTGCCCTTGCCCATCACTTCATGAACACGGCGCATAGCCTGACGGTAAAGCTCATCCTCAGACAATTCGTGCAAACGGTCGGCGGAATTAAGTATCCCGCCGCCCTGGCGGGCTATCTCCGCATAGCTCAACCCGCGTATCTTGTTTACAAACTCATGCTCACGGCTGTCAGCATATACTATATGTGTATGGCTGTCGCAGAACGACGGCAGAACCATGCCACCACCGGCATCGACAACGGGCGCGCCCTCATACCCTTTTTCTGCAAGCAGCGAGACATCGCCAAAATCACGTATCACTCCATCCTCCACATACAGGAAGGCGCCAGCCACGCTCTCAAACACAGACATATCCCTGCCTGCAAGCATCTGTCTGCCCTTGCGCTCTATGCCTGCAAGAAGGGATATGTTTTTAATCAACAATGATTTCATTTGACTGTCAACTATTTATTTGCGTATAAACTCAATGGAGCGGTCAATATAAGGATACATCAGCTCATCGTTGAGGATAAACGGCACCATCTTGCGGTAGTCCTCATATATGCTCATGATTTTCGGCGATGATTTCAGAGGCTGGCGGAATTCAAGTGCCTGCATGGCATTAAACAACTCTATCGCCAACACACGCTCTGTGTTATATATCACCTTATATAATTTTATGGCGGCGTTTGCTCCCATACTCACATGGTCTTCCTGGTCCTGACATGACGGAATACTGTCTGTTGACGACGGCATGGCAAGCGACTTGTTGAGACTTACAACCGATGCCGCAGTATATTGGGTTATCATGAATCCGCTGTTTACACCCGGGGTTGCCACAAGGAAGCTCGGCAGTCCGCGTGTGCCGGAGACAAGACGGTAGATGCGCCGCTCCGATATGTTTGACAGCTCGCTCATTGCTATCGCCAGGAAGTCCATTGGCAGGGCTATCGGCTCGCCATGGAAATTTCCGGCAGAAATAATCAGGTCGTCATCGGGGCATACCGTAGGATTGTCGGTAGCTGAGTTTATCTCCGTGTCAATCACCGATTTCACATAACGTATGGTATCCTTCACCGCACCATGAACCTGAGGCACGCAGCGGAAGGAATAAGGATCCTGCACGTGTCCCTTTGAGCGGCTTATAATCTCGCTGCCCTCAAGCAGCTCCCTCATGCGCGCCGCCGTCTCCATCTGTCCCTGATGCGGACGGACCGCATGAACCGCATGTGTGAACGGCTCTATCAGTCCGTCGTATGCGTCGAGCGACACAGCGGCAATAGTATCAGCCCACTTGCTCAGACGGTCGGCCTGCAGCAACGCCCAAACCGCAAACGCGCTCATGTTCTGCGTACCGTTGAGCAGGGCAAGTCCTTCCTTAGATGCCAGTTCGATGGGTTTCCATTTCTTCTTGCGCAATATTTCAGCTCCCGACATCAACTTGCCTTCATATTCCACCTCGCCAAGTCCGATAAGCGGCAGGCAAAGGTGAGCCAGAGGAACAAGATCGCCTGACGCACCAAGAGAGCCTTGCTTATAAACCACAGGATAGACGTTGTTGTTGAAGAAACGTATGAGCTGTTCCACCGTATCGGTCTTGCAACCCGAATATCCGTAGCTTAACGACTGTATCTTCAGCAACATCATAATCTTCACAATGTCGTTAGGCACCCTGTCACCAGTACCGCAGGCATGCGACTTTATAAGGTTTATCTGCAACTGCGTCAGCTGGTCCTTGCCTATGGACACGCTGCACAGTGAGCCGAATCCCGTGGTCACTCCATATATAGGCTGATTGTTGGTGCTTATCTTGTTGTCAAGATATTCACGGCAACGCTCAATGCGGCTGACGGCATCGCTGCTCAGCTCCAGTTCATAACCATTATATATTATCTCACCGATTTTCTCCACCGTGAGATGCTCGGCACTTATTTTGTGAATCATAAAGCAGTAGTTCTTAGTTTATTTACCAAATATATTCTCTATCACACAGTCGTCGACAATGTTGGGCAGGGTTACCTGCAGCTCAGGGGTGCGCTCCATCTCACGCCGTATGGCATTGACCGCTCCTTTATTGCGTGCCCACGAGCGGCGTGCGATACCGTTGTTCACATCCCAGAACAGCATCTCACGTATATGGCGTGCGGCATCGTCACTGCCGTCGATGACCATGCCGAAGCCTCCGTTTATCACCTCGCCCCAGCCTACACCGCCGCCATTGTGCAGCGACACCCATGTGGCTCCACGGAAAGCGTCGCCTATCACATTCTGCACAGCCATATCGGCACAGAACTGCGAGCCGTCATAGACGTTGGAAGTCTCACGGAACGGTGAGTCAGTGCCCGACACGTCGTGATGGTCACGCCCCAGCACCACAGGACGGCTTATCTCACCCCGCCTTATCGCCTCATTGAATGCAAGGGCTATCTTCGCACGCCCTTCGGCATCGGCATATAGTATCCGTGCCTGCGAGCCCACCACGAGCCTGTTCTTTCCAGCCTCACGTATCCAGTGAATATTGTCGGCCATCTGTCCCTGTATCTCTTCAGGGGCAGTTTTCATAATGTCCTCAAGCACCTCGGCTGCCAGACGGTCGGTCACGGCAAGGTCTTCACTGCTTCCTGACGAGCAGACCCAGCGGAACGGGCCGAAACCATAATCGAAGAACATCGGCCCCATTATGTCCTGCACGTATGACGGATAGCGGAAATCGCCGTTATCCAGTGTGATGTCGGCGCCGGCACGCTTTGACTGCAACAGGAATGCGTTGCCATAGTCAAAGAAGTACATTCCGTTTGAGGTAAGCTTGTTTATTGCCGTCACCTGCCGGCGCAGTGACTCCTGCACGCATTCGCGGAAACGCTCAGGCTCCTCGGCCATCATGCGTTTCGACTCCTCAAGTGTCAGCCCCACAGGATAATAGCCTCCTGCCCACGGATTGTGCAGTGAGGTCTGGTCGCTGCCCAAATCCACTCTTATACCTTCCACGGCAAGACGCTCCCAAAGATCAACGACATTTCCGACGTATGCCATCGACACCGTCTTGCGGCTCTCAACGGCACTGCGTAT
The DNA here is from genome assembly GCA_030539375.1 of Prevotella sp. GTDB lineage: Bacteria > Bacteroidota > Bacteroidia > Bacteroidales > Bacteroidaceae > Prevotella. Next base: position 4,139 of record JAUNSB010000029.1, on the reverse strand, counting down.
TGCCGGTATCAGCTCGTCAAGACTGTCGTGCAGCTCGTCAACCCAGCCCTGGTCATACCGCTTGCGCGCCGCCATGGGATTTATCTCTGCCACCACGCTCACCACACCTGCAATGTTGCCTGCCTTCGGCTGTGCGCCCGACATTCCACCAAGTCCTGACGACACAAACAACATACCGTGTATGCCGTCACGGTCCTGCGCCTTGGCCAGCTGCTTGCGTGCAGCATTGAGCACCGTGATGGTTGTTCCATGCACAATACCCTGCGGACCTATATACATATATGAACCCGCAGTCATCTGACCGTACTGGCTCACGCCCAGGGCATTCATCCTCTCCCAGTCATCGGGCTTGGAATAGTTTGGGATTACCATACCGTTGGTCACCACCACTCTCGGAGCGTCCTTGTGCGACGGGAACAGTCCGAGCGGATGTCCGGAATACATCACAAGTGTCTGCTCATCAGTCATTTCAGAGAGATACTTCATTGTCAGACGGTATTGTATCCAGTTCTGGAATATCGCTCCGTTACCGCCATACACTATCAGCTCGTGCGGATGCTGCGCCACAGCGGGATCGAGGTTGTTCTGTATCATGAGCATTATAGCCGCGGCCTGTTCCGAGCGGTGGGGATATTCGTCAATGGGACGGGCATAAATGTCATGGTCAGGACGGAAACGGTACATATATATACGTCCGTACTCTTCCAGCTCGGCTGCAAACTCCGGGGCAAGCACATCATGGAATTTCTTCGGGAAATATCTCAATGCGTTTCTCAAAGCCAGCTGCTTCTCCGCATTTGTCAGTATGTCCTTACGCTTGGGAGCATGGTTGATGTCCTTGTCATAAGGCTTTGGCTCCGGCAGCACGTCCGGTATTCCGGCACGTATCTCAGCCGCGAACTTCGATTTGTCGTAGGTCTTCTTGTCAGTTATCATAGTAGTCAGTTTTTTGTTATTTTCTCCTCAACTTTTCTTATTATCTCTTCCTCGGCAGCCACAGCCTCGGCAATGATGGCATTGGCTTCCGTTATGAGCGACTGTGCCGTCTCCCTGTCTTTCAGCGATGATGCGTTAATCTTCACGTTCATGCCGGCACCTATCACAGCACTGCGTGCCGCCAAGGCTCCCACTCCCGCATCCGACACACTGTTGGGATTGCCCTTGTCTACCATCTCCCGGCACAGGTCAAACACCTTGAGCGAAGCCTTCATCGTCTCCAGCGGAACGCGGGCGGCAAAGAGCGTGGCATGCTGTATGGCTTCTGAGCGCAGGCGCTTTTCCTCCTCCGTGCCCTTTGGCATGCCGAATGCGCTCATTATCCTGTTGAATGCTTCAGTGTCCTCGTCAACAAGGCGGAGCAGCTCGCTCTCCACCTCCATTCCGTATTCCGCCCAATGGCTGAACTCGTCCCAACGCTCGTCCCAACCGGGTTTGTGGCTCGACAGGTTTGCCACCATAGTTCCAAGCGAGGCTCCCAGAGCCCCCATATATGCCGACACCGAACCGCCACCCGGTGCCGGTGACTCACGCGCCGTCTCATCGGCAAAACCTTTCACGGTGAGGTCTATCAGGCGTTTGCCGTTCCTTGCGCCGCCGTCAAGCATAAACTCAATCACTTTCTCCTCTGCCCTGAACGGTTTCAGGTCATCAAGTCCGAGCGACTTTATTGCTATACTTATAATGTCTTCCTCTGGTATACCGGCAGAGCGGTGCTGTTTTTGCAGGAAATACTTGCCCGCCTCTATGAGAGTTCTCTTGGGTGTCAAGCCTACGATTTCCGTGCCCGTGACACGCAGCCCGCGGTTCTGTGCGCAACGGCAAACCTCCTCAAAAGCCACATGCAGCGGAGTGACATTGATGTCGGTAATGTTCATCGACACTTGCGCTATGCCATATTCCTCGATATACCACCCTATCGCCTTTGTAGCCTTCAGTGTTCCGGGAATCATGATCGGGTTTCCGTCAGCGTCCTTGCGCACCTTTCCTATTATAGGATTGCCCTCACGCGACGGTCTTCCCTTCTCCCTCACATCAAACGCAATGGCGTTGGCACGGCGCGTAGATGTTGAGTTAAGGTTGAAGTTCACGGCAATGAGGAAGTCTCTTGCGCCGACAACCGTGCATCCTGTACGTGCCACATCCTCTTCAAACGGACGTGCGCCGAAGTCGGGCGCCTCATCGCTGTCAGTGATTCTTTCCTGTATTCCCTCATACTCCCCCTTGCGGCAAACCGCCAGGTTGCGGCGTTCAGGCTTGAATGCCGCCGCCTCGTAGCAATAGCACGGGATATTGATTTCTTCGGCTATGCGTTTCGCCAGCCTGCGTGCAAGTTCAGCACACTCCTCCAGGGTGATGCCGCTGACAGGTATTATGGGCAACACGTCCGTCGCACCGATACGCGGATGCGCTCCGTGATGCTTGCGCATATCTATCAGCTCTCCTGCTTTCCTGACTGCCCTGAAGGCAGCCTCAACCACCGCCTCCGGTTCTCCCACAAACGTAACAACGGTACGGTTGGTGGCTTCGCCGGGATCAACGTCAAGCAGTTTCACTCCCTCACATTCCTCTATGACATCAGTAATTTGCCGAATTACATTTTTGTCACGTCCCTCGCTGAAATTCGGGACACACTCCACAATTTGTCTTGTTTTTGCCATTATATTTTATAGTTTTAGTTTTCTTTTGCAAAGATAATGCAAATCGAGAGCAAAATAATCAAGCTTGCTTGTATTTTTTGCCGAGATGCAGCTTATCTTCTGCAAATTTACATAAAAATCTCGAATTATAAGCCAGTAAAATAAAAAACTTAAATTATTTTCCCAAAAAGAGCAAAATTTATCCTTATTAAATGGAAAATCAAGGCTACAACTGCAAAAAGACCTGTCAACGTACCCTTAGTCACAATAATTTGTTAACGTTTTATAGAGGATAAGGTATAACAAATAATCGAGAATTTGCAGAAATTTGTGTGTTTTTTTACTTTTAAATAAGTTACGCTGCATCTCGGAAATAAAAAAATCACGATTTTTTTTGTATTTCGCTCGATTTGCAGTAACTTTGCATTAAAAACAAGACCATCAATGGACATAAAGGATATAAAAGAGGAATGGAACGCCCGGCTGATGGATAACCTCAAGGCGTTTATTGACATCTGCCGCCGCCACAACCTGCGGTGGTATTGCTGCGGAGGAACATCGATAGGCGCTGTGCGCCACAACGGGCTGATTCCATGGGACGACGACATAGACGTGATGATGCCGCGCCCCGACTACGACCGTCTGCTTGAGATTGCCAGAAGCGAAATGCCGCACCTCAGGCACGGCAAGGAAAACGGCAAAGACGGGACAAACGGCAAAGGCGAAGACAGGGAAAACAACCAGTACGAGATAATAACCCCATACAACGACAGCGACTATCCGCTGTACTTCGCAAAGATTTCCGACACCACGACCACGGTTGTGGAGGAGCGCGAGCGTCCCTGCGTAATCGGCTTGTTTGTTGACATATTCCCCATCGACGCTACCGACGATGACACCGCCGCAGCCATACGCACCAAGGCGCGCTACGCCAAACTGCTGAACAAGCTCAACGCAGTGTCAACCCGCAACACTTTCATCGAGTATATATCTCTGCTCAAAAACAAGAAGGAGTGGGGACGCTTTGCCATAAAGACCGCGGCATGGCTATGCCGAGCCACAATCCGAAAGGCACTGATAAGGAAAATGGATGCCATAAGCCACCGCTTCGACTACGATACCGCCAAGAATGTGGCGGTACACACCGGCTCATACGGCGCACGCGAGGTGTTTCCCAAGGAATGGCTCGGCAAGGGAAGCATCCACAGGTTTGAGGACATAGAGGTGGTGCTGCCCGAGCAATACGACGTATATCTTCGCCATTTCTTCAACGACTACATGCAGCTGCCGTCCGTTGAGCAGCGGGTGGAGAAGCACAACCGCGCTTATGTCAACCTCAGCTGCCGCCAAGCGATTGAAGACATTCGGCAATTCCTTGCGTGAGAGTGTACTGCGGCTGCCAGCCGAGCGCGCGCAGGCGAGAGGTGTCGAAAGTGGCGCGTTTTATAAATGAAGAATGAAGACTGCGAAGCTGATGAGCTTGCGAACTAATGAAGAATGAAG
>JAUNSB010000137.1:0-7422 GCA_030539375.1 Prevotella sp. | reverse complement strand
ACAAGCGTGGCATGGAGCTTCACGCATGGATAAACCCCTACCGTGCCAAGACCAAGACCACCACTGAGCTTGCCGCAAATCATGTGGCAAGCCAGCATCCGCAGTGGTGCTTTGCCTACGACAACCAGATAATCCTCAATCCCGGGGTGGCTGAGAACCGTGAGTATATCTGTTCGGTGGTGGGCGACATCTTGCGCCGCTACGATGTGGACGGACTGCATATTGACGACTATTTCTATCCCTATCCTGTGGCTGGCGAGAATATCCCAGACGCAGAGCTGTTCCGTCAGAACAGCAACGGCATCAGCGACATCGGCGACTGGCGCCGCTACAACGTGAACCGTTTTGTGGAGCAGCTTCACGACACTATCGTGGCTGTGAAGCCGTGGGTGAAGTTCGGTGTGTCGCCTTTCGGCATCTACCGCAACCTGAAGAATGCGCCCATCGGCAGCGACACTAACGGTCTGCAGAACTACGATGACCTGTATGCCGACGTGCTGATGTGGGTGAACAACGGTTGGGTGGACTACTGCGTGCCACAGCTCTACTGGCAGATAGGTCACAGCGCCGCCGACTACAAGGAGCTGATAGGGTGGTGGAACAGGCATTGTGGCAAGCGCCCGCTGATAATCGGCGAGGACGTGGAGCGCACGGTGAAGTTCCGTGACCCCGACAATGCCAACACTCATCAGCTGGCTGCGAAGATGCGCCTGCACGATGACAATCCTAACGTGTGCGGCACCATGCTGTGGTATGCCAAGGCTGCCGTGGACAATGTGGGCAACTACGCCTCGCTGCTTAAGAAATATTACTGGCGCTTCCCGGCATTGCAGCCCGAGATGAGGTTTATCTCACACCGCGAGCCGCGCAAGGTGAAAAAGCTGAAGCCCGTATGGACCAGCGACGGATATATGTTGTTCTGGACTGCGCCAAAGGCAAAGTCGTGGGACACCGAGGCGACACAGTATGTGGTGTACCGTTTTGAGAAGGGCGAGAAGATAAACCTTGAAAACAGCAGCAACATTGTGGCGATAGTGAGCAGCGAGTTCTATAAACTGCCATACGGGGACGGCAAAGACCGCTATACCTACGTGGTGACGCCGCTCAACAGGATACACAATGAGGGGAAGGCTGTGAAAGTGAAGGTAAGGCTGTGAAGAATTACGAATTCTGAATTACGAATTACGAATTGTTCTCGCTTCGCTGCGATGAGGAATTATAAATTTTGAATTACGGCGCAGCTAATAATTATGCATTATGAATTGTCAATTATGAATTATGAAAATGAGGCGTTGCTCAGCCAGCTTGACGACAGCCAGCGTGAGGCGGTGACCTACTGCGACGGCGCGCAGCTGGTGATAGCGGGTGCCGGTTCGGGAAAAACCCGTGTGCTGACATACAAGATTGCATATCTGATGCAGACGGGGCTTGCCCCATGGAACATCCTGGCGCTGACCTTCACCAACAAGGCTGCCGCCGAGATGAAGGACCGCATAGGCAAAATTGTGGGGCTGGACAAGGCACGCTGGCTAAACATGGGAACATTCCACTCGGTGTTCTCCCACATCCTGCGCCGCGAGGCAGACAAGATAGGCTACAGCAGCAACTTTACCATCTACGACCAGAGCGACTCGCGCTCGCTCGTGAAAGCCATTATCAAGGAGATGGGGCTTGACGACAAGCAGTATAAGGCAGCCACTGTGGCCGACCGCATAAGCATGGCGAAAAATCATCTGCTCACTCCTGCCAAATATGCGTGCAGCGCAGAGACCGTGCAATATGACAACCAGCGCAAGATGCCTGCCATAAAGGATGTGTACCGCAACTATTGCGACCGTTGCCACAACGCCAACGCCATGGATTTCGACGATCTGCTTGTAAACACCTACATGCTCTTTGAGAACAATGAGGGCGTGAGGCAGCAGTATGCTGAGCGGTTCCAGTATGTGCTCGTGGACGAGTATCAGGACACCAACCGCGTGCAGCAGGCGATTGTGCTGCAGCTCACCCGTGACCATCAGCGTGTGTGCGTGGTGGGCGACGATGCGCAGAGCATCTACAGCTTCCGCGGGGCTAATATCGACAATATTCTGAAGTTTAACGAGTGCTACACCGGTGCACGCCTGTTTAAGCTGGAGCGCAACTACCGCAGTACGAAGCTGATAGTGCAGGCTGCCAACAGTCTGATAAAGCACAACAAGGAGCAGATACCCAAGGATGTGTACAGCGACAACGAGCACGGTGAGCGGTTGCAGTTGAAGATGGCTTACAGCGACAAGGAAGAGGCGATAATAGTGTGCAACGACATCAAGAAATACAAGCGGCAGGACAAGTGCGGATATTCAGACTTTGCAATCCTTTACCGCACCAACTCGCAGAGCCGCAGCTTTGAGGAAGCCCTGCGCAAGGAAAACATACCCTACCGCATACTGGGCGGACTGAGTTTCTACCAGCGCAAGGAGATAAAGGACATCATGGCATATTTCCGTGTGGTGATAAACCCCAACGATGAGGAGGCGCTGAAGCGCATCATCAACTATCCCACACGCGGCATAGGAGCCACCACGATAGGCAAGATAGTGGCGGCGGCAAATGCGAACGACGTCAGCCTTTGGGACGTTATTTGCGAGCCCGTTGAAAACGGGCTGGACGTAAGCCGCGCCACGGTGAACAAGCTGCAGGCATTCCGCGCACAGATAGAAGGGTGGGGCGGACGCCTGTTCACCGACGATGCCTACAGACTTGGGCATGACATTGTGACCGAGAGCGGCATAAGCCGCGACATCTACAGCGGCAAGGATGCCGACGACTTGGCGCGTCAGGAGAATGTGGAGGAGTTTGTAAGCGCCCTTCAGGACTTTGTGGAGAGCCACCGCGAGGAGGACGGCGGCGAGCACGTGTCGCTTGCCGACTTCATGCAGGAGGTGGCCCTGCTTACCGACCTTGAGAGCGACGACGATGCCGAGGGCGAGAAGGTGACGCTCATGACCATACACAGTGCCAAGGGACTGGAGTTCCCCACGGTGTTTGTGGTTGGCATGGAGGAAAACATCTTCCCGTCGCCCATGTGTTGCGAGAGCATGCGCGGTTTGGAGGAAGAGCGCCGCCTGCTCTATGTGGCAATCACCCGTGCCGAGCACCGCTGCACGCTCACCTGTGCGCAGAACCGCTACCGCTACGGACGTATGGAATACGACACTCCGTCGCGCTTTCTCAAAGACATCGACCCAAGCCTGATGCGTGTCGAGGGCAACGGAAGCAGTGATTTCAGTGACTCTGGATTTTCGCGTGGCGGTAGATATTCATCGTATGATGATGACCGGCGTAGTAACAGCTCATCGTCAAGATGGATGCAGAATCCCCGTCCTGTGGCAACACAGTTCCGTGCCGACCCTAAGCCACGTGTTGTGGCTCCGCACCATGAGCCCAGTCAGGCGGAACGCATGCAGAGGCTCCATGCCGCAGTGTTTGGCGCCAATGCAGAACCGGTTCCATCGGCTTCAGTGAATGGAAGAAGAGGTTCTGCGACTGCAACAAACAATCTTGCAAATTCAACAACCATCTCAGCAAATATACCAAGCGATTTATCGAATGCGCCGATTAAAGAAGGCAACGTGATAGAGCACCAGCGTTTCGGCATAGGTACGGTGATAAAGGTTGAGGGAACGGGCGAGAACACCAAGGCAACGGTTGAGTTCCGCAACACCGGCACCAAACAATTACTGATGAAGTTTGCAAAATACAAGATTGTGCGCTGACACAGTGGCAGTGCTGTGAAAAAACATTGTTACGAAAGGGCAAAATAGAGTATATGGGGATGTATAACTTCATTTGTATTCTTATGGATAGAGATGGGGTATATCCATTGTTTTAACTAAAAATGTTGGCAGAATCAAACATTGTCTGTTGTGATTCTGCCAACATAGAAGCATTCTTTTGTGGACACAAAATGTAATCGTAACAATCTGTTCCCCACACACTACTTACGTGATGGAATAAACTTTCTCTTATTCATTATGTAAGGAACAGATTGATTACTTCTTTTCACTCTTCTTCCCAAGAAATCATAGCATTTTGTAGTTGTCTCTTGTGATTCAATGAATTTTGAGTCAATCCCTGTATAACTTTCATTTCCAATGATTTCTTTTGCGTTCTTCCATGTTGTGGAGTTTTTGTAATTGCTGATATACTCATCTGGAACTATGATTGTCATATTCTCTAAAGTGTAGGAGCTGGAAAACTCTAATGGTGAACTCCACTCTACATGTAGTGTTGCGCTACAATCCTTAAAAGCACCCATGTGGATGGTTGCAACAGTAGATGGTACATAGATATCGTAGTTTGTTGAGGTTAAGGCCATTTCACCTATTGCTGAAACCCCTTCTGCAATGTGCAGTTCTGGAGTTTCTTTTTCACTTCTTGTCTGCATCACACTCTCTTTGTATGGAGCACGGATAAGTGTTGCCATATCTTTGCTGTATAAGGCACCGTCAACTGCCGCATATCTTGTATTGTCGTTATCCACTTCAAAATGTTTCACCAACAGCCAGCCTTCAGGAAAATATCTGCCCTCTCCTATATCATAGAGATACTCCAACTGACGTGTTGCATGTTTTCCTAAAACCATCTTATCAAGCACACAATGACGGAACATTGATTGTACGCCAAAATGCTCACCCTCTTCCACTTCTTGATTGTAGCTGTTTATATTTATGTTACAATCGTAGGTAACTTCCTTAAGTCCTGTGCAGCGTCGGAATGCATTTGCACCTGCTTTTACCACGGAGTTTGAAATGCTTACTTTCCTAAGACTCGCATTATTTTCAAATGCATTGGAATTAATCACTCTCACTTCAAACTTACGGCAATCATGTGTTATGATGCCACCGATATTGGCTTCTTCCACTGTCTCGTTTTCAACACCAATTACTGTTGCAAGGTTAATGGAATAGTCAAAAGAATATTTGAGTCCATCGGAAGTATCTTCCATATAGTCTGTCACATCATACTGTTCCTGTATGTCAGATGCAAAATAGGCAAACGTATAGAATTCACCATATTTATTGGTTTTCTTTTCAATGACATCAATATAACGTTGTTTTAATCCTTTGGGGATATAAAGTGTACCCAAGATATTTTTATCTGTAATGTCTGCTCCAAAAACGGTTTGGGTTGGATAGGCTGTACCCATGCCGCCGCCGTCAGAGCTTTTATTGTAGGCATTGAGGAAAGGCATGGCGGCAGTTTTAACATGTATGTTCATATTTTTGTTTGCCACAAGAGTACCTGTGCTGAAATATATCGGACCTGTGATGACAAGATTATCTATGGGTAAATCGCCTATATTTGTATTGACCACCTCCATATCGCTGTTGAGTTCAAGTGTGGTAAGATAGGGCACATTCTTGTACCAATCTTTTGCAAAATTTTTTGTACCTTCTTTAAGCTTCAGAGTTTCTGGTACTTGTCCCTTAAAGCCATAAAAGAAATCATTGAAGTATATCGGTCCGTTAGCTTGTTTGTTTAGCCATCCGGTATTTTCAAAGGCACCATAATGAAGCGTACTGACATTGTCTCCCAGCGTGATGTCTGTGAGGTTTGTACATCCGTTGAATACATTTGCCAGAAGTTCTTCAGCATTATAATATACCTTTATTAATCCTGAGCAATTTCTAAAAGCATCCATACTGACATAGCCTTTATTTATTGATATTGTTGTTAGCGATATGCATTCAGAAAACGCATCTCCTCCAATGTAGCTTACATTATCAAGATTTATTGCTGTGAGTGAGGCACATCCTGTAAAGGCATTTTGTGATACTGAAACCACACTTTGGGGCAAATTCACAGATGTTATTTTTGTGCGTCCGCTAAATGTATATGTGTCAATCTCGGTAATCCCTTCTGCAATGTTGATTGCTCCAGACACAGCTGTCGGTACATGCATTATTTGAGTTAGCGAGCCGTTGTCAACTCCATATAATATTCCATCGTCATAGCTGCGGTAATATTGGTTGTTTTTATCCACGATATATCGCTCAAAATTTGCACCTGTAGGAAAATTTGTTATATTCCTTACTCCGCGTGGAATGGTGAGAGATATAAGATATGGTGAGGATATTGTATAGTTAAATTCTACTAGTGAGGTGGGGAGTGAAATGTCACCTTTGATGTATGGTGGGACACTTATTATTGTTTGTTTTGCGGCATCATAAAGAATTCCATCATATGACGCATATGCAGTGTTTCCCTCTGCAACAGTATAGTTTTCAAATTTACACACCTCTCCATAATTGTATGTATCATACGGAAAAGATGTGGTGGAAAGCTGTGTTACCGTAGACGGAATGTTTATGCTAACTATTGCTGTTCCACTGAATGAATTATTGCCAATAATTTCCAGACCCTCTGATAATGTGACAGATGTTAGATTTCCACACTGACAAAATGCCTGTTCGCCAATAGTTTTAACTGTTTTGGGAATGATAATCTCCTGCAATTTAGAGTTATAAGAAAAAGCACTTCTTTGGATGATTGTCACAGTATACTCAACACCATTAACTGTGATGGTTTCAGGTATACTGAATTTTTCGGCATTAAACTGATTATCATCCTCAACTCTTGCCGTCTGTGTTTCTTTATCAAGTGTATAGCCAACTCCATCAATCACAACGTCGTGTATGGCAAAGCCATTGATGGAAAATAGAAAACACATAAAAAATAGACAAATTTGTTTTTTCATACGAAAATTTTTTTTAATGTTGTTATTTATAGTTATTCTTTATAATTCACTGTAAATCAAAAGGGCGTGGAGTTTTCTACCTCTGTCTATCCCGACATCAGGCTCTCGCATTGCCCTCACAAAGGATAGACAACGCAGTGAGCCCACGCCATGACGTATTATGTAACTATAATGTATATAAAGAACACAATAGCAGAACTGTGACGTTCCGACATAATGATGCTCCATATACATACTATTGTATATAATACACCCACGTGGACGTCTCGTTGCCGTCTCTTCCTTGCTTGGTCAAATTTGCGAGATTTGATGTCAGAAGATAACGTCCGTAAACGTCCTTTACCAGTAAATGTCCCCTCGTCTCCCTTTCCAGGCTGACTACGGTTTCGCTTGCAAAGATAACACTTTTTTCGTATTCAGACAAATAAAATCATAAAAAATATATGTTATGAGATATTTTTCCTCTTTTATGTATTGTATAAATCTACTTTAGCAAGCTTTTTAATAGTAATACAAAACAGGGAGAAAACTATAAAGCTCATCGTCTAACGGCTGTTAGACGGTCGAACATATATTACTTGGTCTTTAACCTGCATTATTCATAGACTTTCCTACTGCGAACCCAAACTGACAGCACATCAGCAAAATGCTCGCTCTTCCTCCTTGGAAGTAGGATTTAC
>JAUNSB010000028.1:0-43041 GCA_030539375.1 Prevotella sp. | reverse complement strand
CTACGGTAGATAAAATAATAGAATTTGAGAATATTGTTAAAACAGCAGATAAAATAATAGAATTATTAGATAAAGAAGCTAATAAATTAACAGAATTACAGTCTTTGCTTTTGGCGAAGATGGGACAATAAAAAATGCAGTGATGAATATCTTATATATATTAGGTAATGGCTTTGATAAAGCTCAAGGAATGGCAACAAGTTATCCAGAGTTTTATAAATATCTTATGGACAATACTAACAATGGCAGTGAGCTTCTTCAACAACTAAAGAAAGACATCAAAGAAGACAAGGAATTATGGTCTGATATGGAAGAAGCTTTTGGCGTTTTTACGCAAAAGATAAAAAATATAGAAATATTTGATGATTTTTATTTTGAACTAAGTGAGCTTTTGCAAGAATATCTAAAGTCGGAAGAGGGAAAATTTCTCATATCACAGCAATTGAAAGATAAGTTTAAATCAGACTTTATTTCGGTCTCTGGTTCATTAAGCCCATTGGATAAGATACGCTTTAGTAATTATAGAAATATATTCGGTGGAGACAATGAGATATATGTAATAACTCTAAATTACACAAATACATTAGAAAAGCTTTTGGACAATAAAATATCAGAAAGGAGGTTTGATAATCGTAATATTTTACATGGAGTTATTCATTTGCATGGAACATTAGATAATTCTATAATTATTGGAGTTGATAATGAAGAACAAATTGCAAATAAAGAACTTTGTAAAGATGAGGATGTGAAGGATTTATTAATAAAGAATCAATCAAATATAGCAATGAAGCAAACAAGACAGATAACCTGTGAATCATGGATAGAGAATGCAAATCTAATAATCTTATATGGTGTTTCTCTGGGTAATACAGATATTCGTTGGTGGAATTTAATTGGCAATCAACTTAAAAAACGAAATACACTTGCCATTATACAACATTTGTATACTCCTGGAGCCATAACTCCTACAACTCGGCAGAAAATCGGTAAATTAGAAAGAACACAAATTGCAAATATAAAGGAGCGCATGGGTATAAATAAAGAAGATGATAGTAACGATAATATAAAAAATAGATTGTTCTTTACAGTTAATAGCAATATTTTTAAACTGTAATTTTTTAAATATTGTAATAGAGATATTTCACAAGATGAACAATAACATATCCCCAATGCAATCCGATTTTGAACGGATAAAGAAAAAGACGGCGGACGGACAAGAGTACTGGACTTCGAGAGAGCTGTATATGGCAATGGGGTACAGCACTTACCAAAAGGTTAGTCGTGTCATAAGCAAAGCTATTGAGGTGGCTAAGAGCAAAGGCATGGACGTGAATGACCATTTTAACCAGACGGTCGCAACTATCCGAAAAATTGGGATAGTTCAAATTGAAGGCGAACGTGAAGTGAACCGTCCGCAGATGCTTTATAATATTGATGCAATTATTTAGGACAAGAAAAAACAAAGATTATGACACACTTTAACGAACACACCCTCGAAATGGCGATTATGGAATTGTTTCAGCAGGAGGGATATACATATACCAATGGTGAAGAGATTCACAAAGAAATAGGCGATGTGTTGCTGCGCGATGACTTACGTATGTATCTCCGATGCCGCTATCGTGAAGAGGGAATTACTCCGCTTGAGATAGAAAGTGCGATTGCAAAATTGACGGCAAGCGTGGGATTCTCGTTGTATGAAAATAATGTGCATACCTATAGGCTAATGACCGAAGGGTTTTCGTTGAAGCGTGAAGACAGGGCGTTGCCGAACTTATTTATTGAACCAATAGACTTTAGTGAGGATGGAGCGACAAACAATCTGTTTCGTATCGTCAACCAGTTGCAGATACAGGGACGGGAAACGAGAATCCCCGATGGCATTGTATATGTGAATGGTTTGCCAGTGGTTGTACTGGAATTTAAAAGTGCCGTAAAGGAAAATACCACCATTAATGATGCCTATACACAACTGACGGTGCGCTATCGACGCGATATCCCAGAACTGTTCAAATATAACGCTTTCGTAGTGATAAGTGACGGAGTAAACAACAAGTATGGCTCGCTGTTTGCCGATTATGAATATTTCTACGCATGGCGTAAGGCTGAGGCTGACGACAAACCTGCAGACAGCATCAATTCGCTGAAGACAATGGTGAAAGGAATGTTCCGACAGGAACGTTTGCTTAGTATCATGAAGGACTTTGTTTTCCTGCCAGATTCCTCAAAAAGAGAAATGAAGATAGTGTGTCGTTATCCGCAGTTCTTTGCCACACACAAACTTTACAACAATATTCTTCGCCACTCCAAACAGAATGAAGACGGTGACGGGAAAGGTGGAACTTATTTCGGTGCTACTGGTTGCGGCAAGAGTTTCACTATGTTGTTCCTTACCCGTATGCTGATGCGGAGCAGGCAACTTGCCAGTCCGACGATTATTCTGATTACCGACCGAACAGACCTGGATAAACAACTCTCGGAGAAATATTTTGCACAAGCGAAGAATTTTATCAACGATGAGTGTATTGTGAAAGTAGAGAGCCGTGCCAAACTGCGTGAACATCTTGCAGGACGCAGTAGTGGCGGCGTATTCCTGACTACTATCCACAAATTTACAGAAGACGCGCAACTATTGTCTGAGCGTGCCAATATCATCTGTATCTCAGACGAGGCACACCGCTCACAGACCAATCTTCAGCAACAAATTAAACAAACGGACAAGGGTGTCAGAAGAAGTTACGGATTTGCCAGATACCTGCACGACTCATTGCCCAATGCCACGTATGTAGGCTTCACTGGCACACCTATTGATGCCACAATAGACGTTTTCGGTGATGTAGTTGACGCTTATACCATGACTGAATCAGTGGCAGATGGAATAACCCGGCGTATTGTTTATGAAGGACGGGCAGCAAAAGTCTTGCTTGACAATAAAAAATTGCAGGAAATAGAGGAATATTATAAACAATGTGCAGAAGAAGGAACAAACGAATACCAGATAGAGGAAAGTAAGCGTGCCGTAACCCAGATGGAGAGAATCTTGGGAGACTCTGACCGCTTGCAAGCCGTAGCTGAAGATTTTATTGCTCACTACGAAAAGCGCGTGGCGGAAGGAAGTACGGTGGAGGGGAAGGCGATGTTCGTGTGCAGCAACCGCACTATTGCCTATAATCTATACAAGAAAATTGTTGCCTTACGGCCAGAATGGACGGTTATTCCCGAAATGTCAAATGAAACAGGCAACCAAAAGGTAGTAGGTATTGCAGCAGAATCAATTCCCGTTTATGGCAATCAGCCTTTGCCATTGGAGAAAATAAAATTAGTGATGACCCGTAACAAGGATGATGAACAGAATTTATATGACTTGCTGGGTACAGATAAGGAACGGGAGAAACTTGACGAGCAGTTTAAGAATCCGAAATCAAACTTCAAGATTGCCATAGTGGTGGATATGTGGATTACCGGTTTTGATGTGCCATGTCTTGACACGATGTATATCGACAAACCTTTGCAACAGCATACGCTGGTGCAGACCATATCACGCGTCAACCGTGTGTATCCTGGTAAGGATAAGGGCCTGGTAGTAGATTATATCGGTATCAAGAATAACATGAACACAGCATTAAAGCGTTATGCCACAGGTGAAAGCGACAAGGATTCAGTGGAAAGTGTGGAGCAATCAATAACGATGGTGAAAGACGAACTCGATATTATCCGCCGTATGTTTGGCAAGTTCGATTATTCTAAGTTTACTAAAGGTATGCCATTAGAGCAACTTGATTGCCTGAATCGTGGAGCGGAATTTGTTCAGACAACCAAGGAACAGGAGACTCTGTTTATGGGGCATACGAAGAAACTGAAGTCTGCTTTTAATCTTTGCAGCAACAGCGAACAGATAACGGATGCTGAGCGTGAAGATATTCATTTCTTTTGCGGTGTAAGAGCTATCATCTATAAACTGACAAAAGGCGAGACACCCGATGCCACACAGATGAACAAGCGGGTAAACCGTATGATAGAAGAAGCTATCCAGTCGGAAAGTGTAGAAGAAATCATTCAGATTGGGAACGACAGGGAGAACCTTGATGTGCTGAGTGAGGAATATATGGAACGGCTTGCAAAACTAAAGTTCCCTAACACAAAGGTGAAACTGATGGAAAGACTGCTCAAGATGGTTATCACAGAGTTCAAAAAGGTAAACAAGATGAAAGGTGTGGACTTTACCAAACGTCTCAATGCGTTAGTGGAAAAATATAACGATCGAAGCGACAGCGCTATTTTTGCAGATGAAGTTCTGACAGAAGTTGCTAATCAGATGGCAGCCCTATTGAAAGAAATCAATAAAGAAAAGGCTTCATTCAAGCAGTTAGGAATTACGTATGAGGAGAAAGCTTTTTATGATATACTGAAAGGCATTGCAATACAATTTGGCTTTGAATATCCAGAAGACAAATTGCTGATTCTTGCCGCAGAAATAAAGACAATTGTAGAAGATAAGTCAAAATATACCGATTGGGCAACACGTGATGACATCAAATCAGAGCTGAAGATGGACTTGATTCTTGTTCTTGATAAATATGGATATCCTCCTGTAACTAATGATGAGGTGTTCAAGGAAATTTTTGAGCAAGCAGAAAACTTCAAGAAGTATAACGGCTGAGAATATAACCATAAGCTATGGTATCAATACATATATAACAACCACGAAATAAGGACCGTTTGAAATATTGAGAATTTTCCCAATAGTATTCTCAACAAAAAGATAACGACATATAGCAATAACACCAACAGGCAAAACATTTAAATAATAAAACAAAGGCAACAAAGATATGATGACAATAGACGATATAAATAAACTGATTTCAAAGAACGAGACACGTACTTTGGAGTTAAAAAAGACTACGGGTGAACTCCATAAAGGCATGGAAACGGCCTGTGCGTTTCTTAATTCTGATGGTGGATGGCTGATATTTGGAATTGCTCCGTCATTAAAAATTGACGGACAAAACGTCATATACACCCCAAGTGACACCCCAAGTGACGAAGGGTCGCACCCCCAGTCAAGACTCATTTCACCCCAAGATAAGGTGTTCACATTCTGCAAATCTCCCAAGAGCATTGCCGAAATAGCAGATATACTTGGAGTAAAAGACAGGA
This sequence comes from Prevotella sp., assembly GCA_030539375.1. GTDB lineage: Bacteria > Bacteroidota > Bacteroidia > Bacteroidales > Bacteroidaceae > Prevotella. Next base: position 37,884 of record JAUNSB010000028.1, on the reverse strand, counting down.
AATGGGTGCGTAAGAAATATATCACCCCGTTTATAGGAACAAAACTTCAAATGACTATTCCTGACAAGCCTAACAGTCAGAATCAGAAATATCAAACGATAGAATAAGTATGTAAGGGCTGTTTGAATGGAGTTAGTCAAAAAATAAAAACTATAAAATAATTTAACAATGATAACAAAGGAAGAAATACAAGCATTGCTTCACGATATAGAAAGTGATAGAGTAGAGCGAACTGTATCAATCACAAATATAGATAAGTTTGGTGAGGCTATCTGCTCTTTTTCTAATGACTTGCCAGACAATCAGAAGCCGGGTTATCTCATAATCGGTGCGGATGATAAGACAGGTAAGGTGATGCCTATTAATATCACAGATGCACTATTGAAAAATGTCGCGGCAATACGAACAGAGGGAAATATACAGCCACAACCCTCAATGACTGTTGAGAAAATAGAACTTGATGATGGCCCTGTTGTCGTTGTAGAGGTTCAGCCTGCACTTTTTCCTCCAGTAAGATACAAAGGAAAAATCTGTGTACGAGTGGGACCACGCCGTGGAACCGCTAACGAGAATGATGAACGTAAACTATATGAGAAAAGAGCTTCTCATGTACTTACTTTTGATGCTATGCCCTGTTTTGATAGCTCTTTATCGGATTTAGACGTGAGCGTATTCCGACAAATATATCTTCCGAAGGCTTATCCTGAGGAAGTTTTAGAAATAGACAAACGTGATGTGCGCCTGCAATTGCAATCTCTTGGCTTTTATGACATGAAGTACGATTGTCCAACATTTGCAGGAATATTGATGTTTGGTATTAATGTTGAGCGTCGCTTGCCGGGAGCATACGTTCAGTATGTACGTTTTGGTGGCAATACTCGAGGGGCAGACATTATTAATGACTATAAGTTTTCCGGCAATCTGATGATTATTCTAAATCAACTTGATACATTTGTCTCAACATCAATAGCCAAAAAACGTCCGGTTCCAGTAACGGCATTGAGAGAAGAGAATATAATGGATTATCCGTCGTGGGCTATACGAGAGTTACTAATGAATGCTGTATGCCATCGCGATTATGAGGGAAACGGCCCCATTCAATTTTACCAATATGATGATAGGATAGAAATACTAAATCCCGGAGGACTATATGGTAAAGCTAATCCAAATAATTTCCCATGGGTAAATGATTATCGTAATGGAGTTATTGCTGAAGCAATGAAAGTGATGGGATTTGTCAATCGTTTTAGTCGTGGCGTACAACGCGTGCAAGAAGAATTAAGGGCAAATGCCAATGGTGAAGCAGACTTCAAACTTGATCTTGAAACCGCTTTTCTTGTAAAAGTCAATATATCCCAAAAAGTTCTTGAAGCAAAAGGTGAAACTGTGGAATTATCCGATGCTGCATCACTTGTATTCCAATATATTAAAGAAAATCCGAATATAACAAGGAAGGAAATGTCTTTACAATTAAATGTATCTGTTTCAAAAATATATAGAGCAATAACTGAGTTGAAGCAAAAAGGATATATCAAACGTTTAGAAGGCCGAAAATTAGGGCATTGGGAAATTCTCAACAAAGAGATAACGACATACTGCAAATAACACTAACAGGTAAAACGTTTAAAATTAAAAGAAAGAATATGACGGAGCAAGAACTACTACAGATGCGAGACTTGGCAGAAGACGGCAAGGTACAGTTCAAGGAGCGTATTACAGATAAATATGACATCGGTTGCGAAATGGTGGCGTTTAGTAATTAAAAGAAGAGAAAGATATCCGCAATTTTTGCTCTGTACCACGCACGGCCCAAGAGATTATGGACAGATTAGGGGTGACCAATCAATCGAAGAATCGTCAGAAATATATAACTTCTTTGATAGAGATTGGAGTATTGGAACGTACCATTCCTGAAAATCCCAAAGACAGAAATCAGAAATACCGCCGCAAAAAATAACATTTTCACGTGGTAATACCCCTAACAGGCAAAACGTTAAATAAATATGAGTGAATCACAAAATAATATGAAATCGTTAAAAGAACTATATCGTATAGGTCAGGGACCTTCGTCAAGCCATACTATGGGACCGCGCAACGCTGCTGCGAAATATCTGAGTGAACATGTCGGTGCGGCAGGCTTTAGGGTGACTCTCTACGGCAGTCTTGCCGCTACGGGAAAGGGACACCTCACCGATGCCGCCATCTTGCAGGTGCTTGGAAAGGAGCGCACGGAGATAGTTTGGAAAGCAGAAACGGTGTTGCCATTCCATCCCAATGGTATGATGTTTGAGACGCTTACGCCGCAGAAAGAATATATTGACAGATGGACTGTGTACAGCGTGGGTGGCGGCGCATTGGTGGAGGAGGGCAAGGAGCAGCCTGCCACTCCGGATGTGTATGACATGAACCGTCTGTCGGACATCAAACGGTGGTGTGAGCAAAATGGGAAATCCTACTGGGAGTATGTTGAGGCATGCGATGGACCTGAGATTTGGGATTATCTTGATGAGGTGTGGCGCGTGATGTGTGGTGCTGTGGAGCGCGGCATAGAGCACGAGGGTGTGCTGCCTGGTGTACTGAAGCTGCGCCGCAAGGCTCCCGACTATTACATCCGCGCCCTTGGCTATGGCTCTAATCTCCAGTCGCGCGGACTTGTGTTTGCCTACGCTCTTGCTGTGAGTGAGGAGAATGCATCGGGAGGAACCATCGTGACTGCTCCTACGTGCGGAGCAAGCGGTGTGGTGCCGGCGGTGCTCTACCATATACAGAAAACCCGCCGCTTCCCAATACGTCGGGTGCTTCATGCCCTTGCCACAGCCGGACTGATAGGCAACATAGCCAAGAGCCGTGCCTCAATCTCGGGAGCTGAGGCTGGCTGTCAGGCTGAGGTGGGAGTGGCGTGCGCCATGGCTGCCGCCGCTGCCAACTATATCTTTGGCGGATCGCTCGCCACAATCGAATATGCGGCGGAGATGGGACTCGAACATCATCTTGGCATGACTTGCGACCCTATCTGCGGACTGGTGCAGATTCCTTGCATAGAGCGAAACGCACATGCTGCGGCACGTGCCCTTGACGCCAATGTATATGCCACATTCGCCGACGGAGTACACCGTATAGCCTACGACAAGGTGGTGGAGGTGATGAAACAGACAGGACACGACTTGCCGTCGCTCTATCGTGAGACCTCTGAGGGCGGACTGGCGTCGGTGTTCAGTGTTTAGGCAGCATTATCCATAGCATTTCTGTTACGGGAGTTTTTTAGAGCGACTTGTGGATTTTTTCCTTGATGTCGGATGCTCTTTTCTCTCCTTTGGATTAATGTTTTTTATAGCTGGAACAGCAGCAAAAAAACAGCGCCGAAGTCTCCTTCAGCGCTGAAAAAACGGAATAACTCCGATGTTAGATTTAGCACGGACGTTTCTTCGGCAGGTTGAATGCATCCTGCACGTCCTTCATTGCCTGGTCGGTCATGCCGTCGGGCTCAAAGCCCATGTTCTTGGCACACATGTAGATGTTTGCAGCCTTGTTGAGCACGTCAATCTGGTCGAAGGCATCCATCACGTCCTTGCCCACGGCACATACACCATGCTTCTCCCACATCACCACGTCGTAGTCCTTGATTTGCTCAAGCGTGGCGTCGGCAAGCTCCACGGAGCCTGGCATGGCGTAGGGCACGATGCCCAGTCCGAGCGGCGCGAAGGCGAGAGTCTCGGGAATCATGCTCCACAGTGTGCGTCCCATCACGTCCTTTGCGAGGAACTTATCCGAGTGGCTCATTGCCACCAGCTCAATGGGGTGGGTGTGAACGCTCGCCTTGTAGGTGGAACCGCTCTCGATGAGATAGTTGTGCATGGTGAAGTGGGATGCGCACTCGCTTGTGGGGATTACCGGTTTGTCGGCGATAATCTCGTAGCTGGCGCAGTCGTCGCAGATGCGCACGATGGAGCCGTTGTCCATAGGCATGCGGGCGAGGTCGCGCATGCGCTTGCCCGTACCTTTGCAATAGAAGTAGCAGCCTTTGAGATAGGGCAGGGTAGTGCCTATGGGGCGTGCAGCCTCGATTGCCGGCATTGCCTTTATCTCATCGTCAACGAGGTCGGTGATGTTGATCACAATGTTTCCGCCATTGCGCTCTGCCCAACCTTTCTCCCACAGGTAGCCGGCAACTTCAGCCACCTGCATTATTTCCTTTTCCAGTTGTGGTCTGTTTGTTAATATGCTCATTGTTGTTTTGTTTAGTTTGTTATTTCTTATTTCGGAGTTAAATGCCTCTCACACATTGTCGCCGTATCTCTCTCTCGTGATAGTATCAAGTGATTTGCCGCGTGTGGCAGGACATCCTATGACACCTATTATAAGCGAGATTAGAAGCAGTACAATCATGCAGCAGGCTGCGATGGTGAAGCCCTCGCCGTTCTCACCATAGATTGATGTGAAGATAAGTCCCCATACAGCAGAGAGCCCGCGCACGATGAAGAACATGAGTCCCTGTGCGCCGGCACGGAACTTGGCGGGGAACAGCTCTGTGCCCCAGAGCGCATAGAATATCTGCACTGAGATACCACCCTGTATGCCCCATAGTATGGCGAATGTCCACAGTCCGGCAAGACCGTCAACGCCAATACCGACAATGATGAGCCACGCGCTCAGCGCAACCAGCAGACCTATCACATACAACACCTTGTGGCTCATCTTGTCTATGAGCTGGGAGGTGATGAATGTTGTGCCCACGATTATTGCCCACTGTATGCAGTTCATCCAGTTTGCCTGCTCATTAGACACACCGCCTGCCGTCTCATAGATGTGCGGCTGGAAGAATCCCATTACAGAGGCAACGAGGTTCCATGTCAGATATATGCCTGCGAGAAAGCAGAGTGTCCTGACTGCTGTCTTGTTGGAGAAGAGCACCGAGAAAGAGTGAATGAGCCCGGTCTCCTCGCCTTTTGCCTCGGCCTCTTTTTTGCTTGCCTTCCATTCCGCGCTCTCTTCAAGACGGCGTTGCAGGTTCCATGCTATGAAAGCCACAACAAGCAGCGAGAAGAATACGATGCGCGAGCTGAACACATTGACTGCCGGCTCTGGCGCTCCTGCTCCCAAGATGCCTGTGGCGAGCGTCTCAACCCATCCGAAGAGGTAGCCGCCGGGAGCAAAGAACATGCCGAGCAGGAGAATTATCATCGGACCCACGCCCCACGACATCTGTGAGATGCAGATGTTGCGCCCGCGGTTGTTTATCTCTGAGCTTTCTGATATGTATGTCCAGGATGCCGGCACGCCTATGCCGACAGATATGCCTGTCACCATGAAGCCTGCGAGAAGCATGGGGAAATTTACCGAAAACATCACAAGCAGCACACCGAGCATATAGACAAGGAGATTGTATGTGTATATGAACTTACGGCCGTACTTGTCGGCAAGGAATCCGCCTATGATAGCGCCGAGAGCCGCACCGAGGCAGTTGGCGCTGATGAAGTTGAGCCATCCGAGATGTATCTCAGACAGGCCGAGATACTCCTGCCAGAGGGTCAGACCACTGGCGCCTGCCACGATGGCACCTGCATCGAGATAATTGGTAAGAGAGACCGCTATGGTACTCTTCAAACTGCTTTTCTTTTCTGCCATAGTAACTTATCTTTTGCTTGTTACGTCAGCCTCATATTTCTCAACGGCAGCGATGTACTCCTCACCAACGGGAACGTTGTTGCGCAGGCAGAACTCGTCGTAGACAGCGTTCCAAGGCAGGTTCTTGCACTCCTCGAGCAGGGCGAGGCGCTGGAACTTCTTGTCGTCGAGCTCATACTGGCGCAGAGTTGCGATTGGCTCAAGCATTGCGCGGAGCATGCACTTCTGTGCGGCGCGGCTTCCGATGACGTAAGCGCCGATGCGGTTGAGTGTGCCGTCGAAGTAATCGAGTCCGTAGTGTACGCGGTCGAGAGCACCGGCACGTACAATCTCGCTGAAGAGGTCCTGTGTCGGGTCGTCCATGATTGTCACGTGGTCGGAATCCCAGCGCACTGGGCGTGATACGTGGAGCATCAGCTCAGGAACGAACAGCAGCATTGCAGACACCTTGTCGGCTACGCTCTCTGTGGGGTGGAAGTGACCGGTGTCGAGAGTTATCATCATGTTGTTCTTTGCAGCGTATGATGTGTAGAAGTCGTTTGAGCCAACGGTGTAGCTCTCCAGACCGATACCGAACACCTTCGACTCCACGCAGTCCTTCATGTTGTCATACTTCTGTGCGAAAATCTGGTCGAGAGAGTCCTTCAGCAGCTCGCGATACATCAGGCGGTTAACGGTGAGGTCCTTGCTTCCGTCGTGCACCCATGTGTTCATGATACAAGGATCGCCCTGTGCCTTACCGATAGCCTCGGAGATGGCACGGCAGCGCTTTGAGTGCTCAATCCAGAAGTCGCGGATGCCCTTGTCGGGGTTGGCGAGGCTCAGGTCGCCGCTCTTCGGGTGGGAGAATGATGTAGAGTTGAAGTCGAGCAGTGTGTTGTTCTCCTTACCCCAGTCAATCCAGCTTTGGAAGTGCTCCACCTCGCACTGGTCGCGGTCAACAACCTTACCCTTGAAGTCGCCGTAGATCTCGTGCAGGTTCAGACGGTGAGTTCCCGGGATGAGCGACTTGGCATAGAGAATGTCAGCGCGCAGCTCGTCGATGTTACGTGCCTTGCCGGGATAGTTGCCGTTCACCTGGATACCGCCGGTGAGGCTTCCGCCCTGATTCTCGAAACCAGCCACGTCGTCAGCCTGCCAGCAGTGCATGCTGAGGTGGAAGTCCTGCATCTGGTTCAATACTTTCTCTGTGTCAACACCAATGGCAGCGTAGCGCTCTTTCGCCACGGCGTATGCCTTTTCTACTAATTCTGATTTCATAGTTTCTTGATTTTTTTAGTAAATAATTATTTTGTAATTTCCAAATATCTCTCGTAAGCCTCGTCCCACAATTCCTTGTCCGTGGGGTGGAACGCCTTCATGCTTATGCTGTCGGCTATAATCTTGCGCATCTCCCAGATGTCGCTCACATCGCCCGCAGCCTTTGCCTGCAGCATGATGTTGCCGATGGCTGTGCCTTCCTGCGGACCTGCCAGCACCTCCACGCCGAGGGCATTGGCTGTGAACTGGTTGAGATAGCCGTTGAGACTTCCGCCGCCGATGATGTGGAGCACGTCGATGGGGAACGGAGCCATGTCCTTGAGATAGCCGAACACCTGACGGTAGCGCAGGGCAAGGCTGTCGAAGATGCAGCGGCAAATTTCGGCGTAGCCCTCGGGCACGTGCTGTCCCGTGTTGCGGCAATACTCCTGAATGGCGTCAACCATCGACGAAGGGTTGGCAAACATCTTGTCGTCGGGATTGATGATGCTCTGGAATGCAGGCTGCTTCATTGCCTCTGCCTGCAGCTCAGGATGGCTCTTCGGCGCGTCGGTCCACTCCTTGCGGCAACGCTCATAGAGCCACATGCCGCAGATGTTCTTCAGGAATCGTGTGGTGCCCTCGATGCCGCCCTCGTTGGTGAAGTTCAGAGCGTAGCTCTTCTCGTTGATGATGGCGTCCTGGGTCTCTATGCCCATCAGGCTCCATGTGCCGCTGCTCAGATAAGCGAAGTTCTTGTCCTTTGCCGGCACGGCTGCCACGGCGCTGGCGGTGTCGTGACCTGCCACGGCTATCACGGGGATGGCTCCCAAGCCTGTCATCTTCTGCACCTCCTCGGTGAGCGTGCCTATCTTTGTGGCAGGGGGCACCATGCGCCCGAACTTGTTGCGGGTCAGTCCTATACTATTTAATAAGGTGTCGTCGAGGTCCTTTGTTCTTGGGTTGAGCATCTGCGAGGTCGACGCTATGGTATATTCACAGACAGTCTCGCCGGTGAGCATGTAGCTCAGTGCATCGGGCACAAACAGAATCTTGTCGGCATTCTCCAGTGCGCTGTTGTTTGCCTCCTTCATGGCGTAGAGCTGGAAGAGCGAGTTGAAGTTCATAAATTGAATGCCGGTGATGTCGTAAACCTTCTTCTTGTCAACCACCTTCTCAAAATACTGTTCCATCATGCCGAAGGTATGTGGGTCGCGGTAGGAGAGCGGATTGCGCAGCAGGGCACCGTCCTTGCCCACGCACACAAAGTCAACGCCCCATGTGTCGATGCCTATCGAGGTGATGGGCAACTGGCGTGCGGCTGCTGCCTTCAAGCCTTTTATAATCTCGTTGTACAGGGCGTAGATGTCCCAGTAGAAGTGGCCGCCGGTCTCTATGAGATTGTTGTCGAAACGTGTGAGTTCCTCAAGCTCCATCTTGCCGTCGGCAAGTGTTGCGATTATCGTTCTGCCGCTTGTAGCTCCCAAATCAACAGAAAAATAGTATTTCTTGTTAGCCATGAAAATTTGTTTGTTTTTTGATTAGTTATTGTTTCGGCTACAAAATTACAACTTTTAATCGACAATCGGGCAGGAAATTTTGATTTTTAGCCATTAAATTTTGGCTGATTATCAAAGTTTAGGGGGAAAATTCACGTTTCTGTGGTTTTTCTAAGGTTTTATGATGCTGTGTTTAGAAAATATTTTGTACTTTTGCACCCGAAAACGAAACAAAAACAATAACTTAAAAACAAAATGTCAACATTATCTATCTGTATCGTCACCGTCTTCGTGTTCGGCTATCTGTGCATAGCCATCGAGAGTGTGACAAAAGTCAACAAGGCGGCAGTCGCCTTGCTTATGTTCGTGGGGTGCTGGACCATCTTTATGATCGACCCCACGCAGTATCCGGCAATCGGAAACATAGGTCACGACCTTGTGCCTGCGGCAGTGACCTCGGTCATTGAGCATCATCTGGGAAGCACCGCCACAACGCTGTTCTTCCTCATGGGAGCAATGACCATTGTGGAGCTGGTCGACCAGAACGGCGGCTTCAACTTTGTGCGCGACATGCTCAAGACCAAGAGCAAGCGCGGACTGCTGTGGCGCATAGCCTTCCTCACGTTCTTCCTCAGCGCCATCCTCGACAATCTCACCACGAGCATCGTGATGATTATGATTCTGCGCAAGCTGGTGGATGAGCGTCAGGACCGCCTTGTCTATGCCTCGCTCGTGGTGGTTGCTGCCAACTCGGGAGGTGCGTTCTCACCGATTGGCGACGTTACCACCATCATGATTTGGAACAAGGGACTAATCACCGCCGTGGGTGTAATCAAGGAGCTGCTGGTGCCGTCACTTGTGTCGATGGTCATCCCGGCTTATATGCTGTCGCTCATGCTCAAAGGCGACATGCAGCCTGTGGCTGACACCTCAACAGGCGAGAAAGTCATAACATCAGAGGGCGACCTCACTGCCAGCCAGCGCAAGACGGTGTTTTTCCTCGGCGTGGGCGGTCTCATCTTCGTGCCTATCTTCAAGAGCATCACCCATCTGCCTCCGTTCGTTGGCATCCTGCTGGTGCTCGGCGTGCTGTGGACAGTCACCGAAATATTCTACCGCCATCTTGGCGAAGACGATGGCGACGGCATGCAGAAGCGCGTCACCAACATACTCACCCGCATCGACATGGGAACCATTCTTTTCTTCCTCGGCATCCTCATGGCTGTGGCTTGTCTTGAGACCATCGGTGCGCTGACTCTCCTCGGCGACGGTCTCAACACCGTGTTCAACGGCAACTACTACCTTATTAACGGCATCATCGGCGTACTGTCGAGCATTGTCGACAACGTGCCCCTCGTGGCTGGCTGCATGGGTATGTACACCATGGACATGGGCGACCCGTTTGTTGTCGACGGCATCTTCTGGCAGCTCCTCGCCTACTGTGCAGGCGTGGGCGGCTCGATGCTCATCATCGGCAGTGCAGCCGGCGTTGTTGTCATGGGTCTTGAGAAAATCACCTTCGGCTGGTACATGAAGAAAATCTCATGGATTGTTCTCGTGGGCTATCTCGCCGGCATGGTGGTTTACTGGGCTGAAAGAATGTTTATATTCTAAGTAATATTTTAAAATAACTTTGAAATATTTTTAAAAAAATTTTCAGGAATTATGAACGAGCTGTATTTGTTTGCAAGTACGGCTCGTTTCTTTATCGCCCCAATAGCCTGATTAAGTAATTCTCAGAGATTGGAAGTTGTGGCACAGGTAAATTACTAAAAAGTCAGGTGAAAATTTTGTCAATCCATTTTTTTATCGTAATTTTGCACCATAAAATATAAAATAGGTCAGCGGGAAATCAATGCAGAACAAGACAAATACTATACTTATAATAAGCACAATCATGCTCATTGTGCTGTGTTTTTTCAGCGTTTGGTCGCCCATGAATTTTGCCAGGCAGCGCGAACAGCGTGAACAGCAGGTGAAAGAACGGCTGATAGGCATAAGGCAGGCGGAAGAGGTCTATCGCGCACGCCACGGAGTGTATTGCGGAAGCATAGACAGGCTGGTGAAGGAGATGCGCCTGCCAATGAACACAGTGCTAATACCTGGGTCGGCAAACAAGAAATGGAAAATACAGACCGCAGTGGTGCCGGGCAGCAATAACAAGCCTGTACCGCTGATGGAATGCGGAGCCAAATACAATGAATATCTGCACGGACTCGACGGACAGGAGATAGAACGCATAACACTGAAAGCCACCGAGAGCAATAAATACCCCGGACTGAAAATAGGAAACATAATAACACCCAACAACAATGCAGGAAACTGGGAATGACAATCTAAATACATTACGACAGCGCCTGACGATAAGAGTGAGCCGCAAGTCTCTCTCGTTCTCGACAGTAACGCCCGTGAATACCGAACAGCCCATAACGTTTGAGCCATACGCAGTGAAAAGTGGCATATCTATGGCTGCCAACATGCGTGAGGCGCTGAAAACAGCCACGCTGCCAGTACAAGGCTACAAGATGGCACAGGTGATGGTTGAGTCGCCAGTGTTGCTTGTGCCTATCGACATGTTCAAAGAAGAGGAAATGGAGACTCTCTACAAGCATTCGTTTGAGGGAGACACCAATCCCAACAAGATACTCTACAACACCCTGCCATATCTCAACAGTGTGGCAGTGTTTCCCATCAATAAGGACCTGAAAATGGTTATTGACGACCATTTTACCAATGTCATCTACATTGCAGCCCTGACTCCCGTGTGGCATTATCTTCACCGCAGGAGTTTCACGGGAGCACGCAACAAGCTGTATGCCTACTTTCACGACAATATGATTGACATCTTCAACTTCCACCAAAACCGTTTCAAATACAGCAACCAGTTTGAGGTGCGAAACTACAACGATGCAATATATTTTATACTATATGTGTGGAAACTGCTTGGACTGCGTCCCACTCACGATGAGCTGCACATTGTCGGCGAGGTGCCCGACAAGACAGAGCTGACCGACGAGCTGAAGAAATACCTGCAGAGAGTCTACGTGATAAATCCTTCGGGCGACTTCAACCGTGCCCCAGCCACACGGATTGAGGGTATGCCCTACGACATAATGACACTTTACACCAAAGGCAGATGAGAGTAATAACAGGAAAATACAAAGGACGGCAGTTTGAGGTGCCACGCTCGTTCAAGGCACGCCCAACTACCGATTTTGCAAAGGAAAACATATTTAATGTGCTTGGAGGATACATTGATTTAGAGGGAGCCGTGGCGCTTGACTTGTTCATGGGAACGGGAAGCATATCGCTTGAACTGCTTTCAAGAGGATGTTCGCAGGTGATTGGCGTAGAGATTGACCGCGACCACCATGCCTTTATCTGCCAATGTCTTAAAAAGATTGGCGACAGAAACTGCACTCCATTACGCGCCGATGTGTTCAAGTTTATCAAGGCGTGCAGAATGCAGTTCGACCTCATTTTTGCCGATCCGCCATACGCACTGAAGGAACTGCCCGAAATTCCGGAAATGATTCTTAACAAGGGTATGCTGAAAGAAGGCGGACTGCTGGTGTTTGAGCATGGCAAGAACAATGACTTCTCACAGCATCCAAGATTTGTGGAGCACAGAGCCTACGGCAGTGTAAATTTCTCAATATTTAAGTAGAACAATTACGAATTATGAATGTCGAATTACGAATTGTTCTCGCTTCGCTGCGATTGTGAATTATATAATTATGAATTACCTCAGCAAATGATGGTGCAGCAAATAATTCGTAATTAATATAATTCCACATCGGCTTTTGCCGACAAATCGTAATTAGTAACTCGTAATTCAAAATTCTATACCACCACATCATTTCCCAAACGCTGTGCCAAGCCATTGCGTACCTCCTGAGCCGACTTCAGCTCTTGCATAAGCTGCATTACAAGCTGCATGTCGCTGCCTGCCGAACGTAATTGAGCCTGCAAGTCCTTTATATGCTGTTTTACCACCGACATACGGAAGTCGAGCAACAGATGCTCAACCTGTTGCTGCATTGTTTTCTCTGTGGTCTTCATCTCTAAGCTGCGCGGCAACGGCACCTCGTCCATTGTCAGCTGCGATGCTAATTGTCCAACCACAATGTCGGGGTGGTTAATGAAATAAGGCTCAGCCTTAAAACTCTCATCGCCACAATGTGCTACAGCCTCGGCAAGTATCTGGTTATAGAGTGGATTGCGGAAAATCAACTCATCGCAGCCAAGATCAATGTCTATATATTGTGCCACTGTCAGATTGAGCCGGCTGCCGTCGTCCATCTCCACATCGCGCATCACCACCGCCTCACCATGACACACAACCATTTTTATCAGCATACGCTCTATTGACTCGTCGGGCGACAGGTGTACATTGTGCAACGTTTTTGCAACTGGTTCTGTAACAGTAACACCACTACCGCCATCACCGGCAATCGTTGCTGCATTGTCGGCAGAGCTTGCAATGCCTTGCGCAGCAAGCCGTTCCGTCCTTGCCTTGTCGCGTTCTATTTCCTTTGCCTTTTCTTCCTTCGACTGTATTACGAACTTGTTTACCGCCGACACTGCCGTTGCTTCCTTTATTTCCAGACGGTTGGTACACTCACGCAAATAAGTGTCGCGCACAATCTGGTCAGGTATCACGCTCACACTTTTCAGTATGCTGTTGATGGCTTCCGACCGCTTTATCGGGTCGGTCACACCATGCAGCAGCATGTCAGTCTTAAACTGTATAAAGTCCTTTTGGTGGTCGTTGATATACTTTTTGAACTCCTCCACCGTGTGCTTGCGTGCAAAACTGTCGGGGTCATCGCCGTCGGGCAGCACCAGCACCTTTATGTTCATACCCTCGGCAAGCAGCATGTCGGTACCACGCATTGCCGCATGGATACCGGCCTCATCACCGTCGTAGAGCAGCACGATATTGTTGGAGAACTTCCGCAGCTGCTTTATCTGATAAACGCTTAAGGCAGTACCACTGTTCGCCACCACGTTCTCAAGTCCGCACTGGTGCATGGCTATCACGTCGGTATAGCCCTCCACCATATACACACAATCCTCCTTGGCTATGGCTTTCTTTGCCTGATACAGTCCGTACAGTTCGTGGTCCTTGTGATATATCTCGCTCTCGGGAGAGTTGACATATTTTTGCGCCACGCCCTTTGTGGCACTGTCGAGTTTTCTGCCGCCAAAGGCGCTCACCTTACCGCTCAGAGTAAACCACGGAAAGATGACGCGCCCCGAATAGCGGTCTATGATTTCTCCCTTATCCGTGCGGAAACACAGTCCTGTCTTTACAAGGAACTCTTCCTTATAACCTTTGCTTATTGCCGCCTTTGACAGAGAATCGCGCTTTGTAAGAGCATATCCCAACTGAAATTTCTCAATGATATCATCGCGTATGCCACGGCTGCGGAAATACTGTCGTCCGATGGTCTGTCCGTCAATATCATTAAGCAGAAGGTCGTGGAAATATCCCTTTGCCCACTCATTTACGATATACATAGAATCGCGTTCTGAGGCTGCTCGTTTCTCGTCATCGCTCAGTTCGCGCTCCTCTATCTCAATATTGTATTTCCTTGCCAGCCAGCGTAGGGCATCGGGATAGCTCATCTGTTCGTGCTCCATCAGGAACCCGGCAGGTGTACCACCCTTGCCGCAAACAAAACAGTGGCAGATGTTCTTTGTGGGCGACACCATAAACGAGGGATTCTTGTCGTCATGAAACGGACACAATCCCTTATAGTTGACTCCCGCCTTGCGCAGGGTCACAAAATCGGACACCACATCCACGATGTTGGCGGCGTCGATAATCCTGTCTACTGTCGCTCTGTCAATCATTGTCTTGCAAAGTTAATGCAAAGATACACATTTTACTTTATACGTGCAAGGAAACCGGCAAAAAACTACAAATCCAGTGCTGATGTCGCGAAAAGTCCGATAGTACAACCAGTAAATCCACCTCTTTGAGTTGCAATATAGTCAGCGGGAACATTCTCCTTGAGAAGTATCCACTTTCCTGCTTCCTTCAATCTATAATAGAAATTATAACAGTTTCCCAAAGATATAACTTTCATTTTTATTTTCTCACCTGTCGTTGGAATAGGCTGACAAGCCAATATTTTATCTTGTTTGCCAATTTGCAACAGCACTATTTTATCAGTCATCACGGCAAACATATATTGACGATATTCGTTTTTGAAAAGCAATATACCAGCAGCTTCACCCTTATTGGGTTTAAACAACAATTCTGTTTCAGCTTCAAATTTATGATGCTGCATACGTCTTGCTAAAAATGCAGGTGTCCTGCCTGATTTTGTATTTATGGGGACTGTTTCCAATTCTAATCCCTTACCTAAAGAATAGTAATCCTCAGCAGTTCCCCATAGAGACATCCATTCTGGACGCAGGGTAGTATTCTTAAAATCATCAGACCAAGTGAAATTACCGGCATTTACAGGTTGCTGAATTGCCTGTACTCTACTACGGTTTGCTCTAAGGCTGACAGTATCAATATTTTGTGTTATATAAGGAAATCCGTCTTTACTCCATTTCACCGGCATGAGAAAAGTCTCACGTCCAAGATGGTCTTCCCCGTTATTCCACGGACGACATCCGAGAAACACTGCATACCATTCACCGCTGGAAGTCTTTACCATATCAACATGACCTGACGAAGTCACAGGTAGCTTACGATAAGTTTTTAGAAGTCTCTGTGTCAGCATCGGATTTCTGCTCCATCTTTCGTATGGACCAAATACAGAATCTGAGCGATAACAAACTTCAGAGTGAACCCAATTAGTGCCTCCTTCCGCTGCAAGCAGATAATATTTATTGTCAATCTTGTAAATGTGCGGTCCTTCATCACGTTCCAGTCTCTCTTCTGGCCCAACACCCTTTTCTTTGAACTTTACAGGATTTCCCTTAGTTGTACCTGTTTTAACATCAAATTCTATTATAGACAGAGCTCTGTGATTGCTCCATTTAAATTTGCTATGTTCATCAGATTTATATACAATGTACCCCTTTCCGTCACTGTCAAAGAAGAATGACGGGTCTATGCCCTCAACTTGCTTCAACACAACGGGATCGCTCCATTTACCCAATGGATGTTCAGCCGTTACATAAAAATTCATTGTACTTCCGTCCTTTCCATTCATAACACATGTGGTTATCATGTAATACATCCTATTGTGCGGATTATACGTGATGGATGGTGCATATAACCCTCCCTTATCAATTGAAAGTCCATCAAGGAAATTAAGCTGTGATTTGCGCGAGAGAATGTTACCAACATGTTTCCATGTCAACAAGTCTTTCGAATGATAAAGAGGAATTCCCGGGAAATAGCCAAATGTGGATGTAACCAACCAATAATCATTCCCGACATTACATATACTTGGGTCGGAAGCCCAGCCACTTATGACAGGATTAAAATAATCTCCTTCATCAGTAAGTCTATTGGCATTATAATAATCATCATTTCCACTATAATTAAAATAGGGGAAAACAGCCTTATTGTAACCGAAAGCATTAAGTACTGCTGCAAATGAGAGCAAAATAGAAAAAACTATATTCTTCATATTTAATATAAGGTATTAATAACGTATTATTTTCAGACAAAGGTAATATTAAAATTTCATATTTGTTAAATTTACAGCAGAGATTTAACCACGTTTGCAGTAATTTAACACCACATTACATTTTACACTTGAGATAAGTACGGTTACCCTCCCGCTCGACAAAAAATATTAAAATTTTATTTTATATTTGGCTTTGTGCTCGCTTATTCGTAACTTTGCAAAAGAAAGATAAAAAAACGTACAATAACTATGGAGCAGAAAAAGTTAAAGAAGTGCCCTGTGGGCATACAAACATTCTCGGAAATCATAGAGAACAACTATCTCTATATCGACAAGACTGAGTATGTGTATAACCTTACACATGGTGCACCAAAGTATTTTTTCCTGAGCCGCCCCCGTCGGTTCGGCAAGTCATTGCTAACATCCACGCTCCACAGTTATTTTGACGGACAAAAGGAGTTGTTCAAGGGACTGGCTATCGAAAAGTTGGAAAAAGAGTGGACACAATATCCCGTGCTGCATTTCGACATGAGTCTTGGCAAACACCTTGATAAGGATGCCTTGGAGCGTTATTTGGCGAGAAGAATAGCCGAACATGAAGAAAAATATGGCATAACTGAGCCTGCCGTGGACAATAACGACCGTCTGACAGCATTGATACGCAGAGCATACGAACAGACTGGACAGAAGGTTGTGGTGCTCATTGACGAATATGACGCTCCACTGCTTGACGTGATGCACGAGGAGGAGAATCTGCCCGTGCTCCGCAACGTAATGCGCAACTTCTACTCGCCGCTGAAGGCATGCGACCCTTATCTGAGATGTGTATTCCTAACAGGCATTACAAAATTCTCGCAGCTTAGCATATTCAGCGAACTGAACAACATAACAAATATCAGTATGTTTCCTGAGTATGCGGGTATTTGCGGCATTACCAAGGAAGAGTTGCTCACACAGATGAGCGACTATATAGACAATCTTGCAGCAGCATTGAAAATAAGCCGCGAGGAGACTATCGCCAAACTCACCGCCAAGTATGACGGCTATCACTTTACCTGGCCGTCGCCCGACGTGTTTAATCCGTTTAGCCTTCTCAAAGCGTTTACGTTTAACCGTATTGAAGACTATTGGTTTGAAAGCGGCACTCCAACTTATCTCATTGAAATGCTTCGCAAATATGAGATAATTCCATCACGCATAGGAAACATCACTGCGATGGCTGCCGATTTCGATGCCCCTACGGAACGCATTACGAGCATTGTTCCACTGCTGTATCAAAGCGGATATGTGACAATAAAAAAATACAATGAGTTTGCGGAGCTATATACCCTCGATATTCCTAACGGCGAGATACGTGTGGGACTTATGAACAGTCTGCTGCCCTATTATGTGCAGAACAAGTCGATGGAGGGCCGTGTTGCCGTGGCAGAAATGTACGATGCCATCCGTCAGGACAGAATGGAGGAAGCCCTTGAACTGCTGAAAGCCTTCCTGCTCACCGTGCCAGAATGCGACAACACTAATTACGAAGGCCACTATCAGCAGATGTTCTACATCATCTTCTCGCTGTTAGGACGATATGTTGACGTGGAAGTGCGCACTGCCACAGGCCGTGTTGACATGGTGATGCGCACCGCAACCAAGCTTTATCTCATTGAGCTGAAGATAAACCAGAGCGCAGCAAAGGCTATGAATCAGATAAACTTGAAAGACTATCCCGCACGCTTTGCCATACAGAACCTGCCAGTGGTGAAAGTCGGCATAAACTTCAGCACCAAGGAGAGAACCATCACGGACTGGGATATTGACGAATAAAAAAACGATTTTCAGATTATGGTAACGGTAAATGATATTATAAGTATCGTAAGAGAGGCATCGGCACTGATGGCAGCCGATAATTTTGAGATAACGGAAAAAGGCGGCTATGAGAATATTGTGACATCATCGGATGTGGCAGTACAGGATTTTTTGTGCAGCCGTCTTGGAAATCTGCTGCCGGGAAGCGGCTTTTTGTGTGAGGAAAAGGATGTATGGGATGCTCCTCATGACTACACATGGATTATAGATCCGATTGACGGAACAGCCAATTACAGCCGCGGCATAGACCAATGCGCCATTTGCGTGGGGCTGTGCCATAAGGGCGAGATGGAGGCTGGCGTGGTTTACCTGCCACGCACCAATGAGATGTTTCATGCCGAAAAAGGCAAGGGAGCATATCTTAACGGAAAGAGGATACACGTGTCCGACCGCCCTTTTGGCAATGCAGTACTATGCACGGCATTGCCTGTTTATCACAAGGAATATGCCGAAGTGTGCTCTGCCATAATTCTGGATACGTTTAAGCAATGCAACGACTTGCGGCGTTTTGGAGCATGCGCCCCTGAACTGTGCTATATTGCCATGGGAAGGTGTGAGCTTTATTTTGAATATCTGCTGAGTCCATGGGATTTTGCCGCGGCATCGCTTATTGTCACCGAGGCTGGCGGAGTAATCACATCAGCTGACGGCAGTAACCTGAACTTCAATAAGCCAACAGGAATAGTGGCGGCAAACAATCTTGAGAATCACCGGAAAATGGTGGAGATTGTTACAGCCCACACGGTATGAAGAAAAATAAAAAATCCGCGGAACCGAAGTATTACGGTTCCGCGGATTTTTATTTGGTTTTAGCTAATTTCTGTTTTGCAATTACAATCCGAGACTCTTCTTGATAGCCTCAATCTTGGCTGTGGCGTTCTCCATGCAGCGGTCGTAACAGCCGGCGCACTTGAACGACGGGTCCTTAACCTCCATGTAGAACTTGATCTTTGGCTCCGTGCCTGAAGGACGCACGCTGATCTTTGTACCGTCCTCGCAGAACCACTGCAGCACGTTGCTTGTGGTAGGCATGTCGAGCTTTGTCTTTGTGCCGTCGGCACGAGTAGCCTCCAGTGTCTGATAGTCTTTCCAAAGAGTGATAACCGAACCGCCAAGCTCCTTTGGAGGATTTGCGCGGAAGTCTGCCATCATCTGCTTAATCTCGTCGGCACCGGTCTTGCCTGGCTTAACCACATTCACGGTGAACTCGCGGCTGAAGCCATACTCGCGGTAAATCTCCATCAGCAGGTCGTAGAGAGTCATGCCCTGATCCTTTGCCCATGCCGCAATCTCGCAGATGAGACAGATGGAAGCTGGAGCATCCTTGTCGCGCACCTTGTCGTAGGGCAGGAATCCGAAGCTCTCCTCGCCGCCTCCGATATACTTCTGCTTGCCTTCGCTGATAGCTATCTCGCGTGCAATCCACTTAAAGCCGGTGTAGCAGTCGCGCAGCTCCACATTGTTCTTCTTTGCAATCTCTGCGATAACCTCGGTCGTTACGATGGTCTTCACGAGGAAGTCAGTAGGCTTGAGCTGTCCGAGCGCAATCTTGTTCTTTATGATATAATAGCAGAACATCATTGCAGTCTGATTACCGTTGATAATCACCCACTCGCCCTTCGGGTCGCGGCATACAATGGCAAGACGATCGGCATCGGGGTCGGTTGCCACCACAAGGTCGGCATTGAGCTTTGTTCCGAGCTTCATGCCAAGAGTCATTGCCTCGGCATTCTCAGGGTTAGGACTTACAACGGTCGGGAAGTTACCGTCAACAACCATCTGCTCAGGCACCACGTTGATGTTCTGGAATCCCCAGCTGCGCAGACACAGAGGCACAATCACGCGGCCTGTTCCGTGCATGGCGCTGTAAACGATGTTGAGGTCCTTCTGGCGGTTGATTACTTCCTGGTCGATGAGCGCCTCTTTCACTGCCATCATGTAGTCGTAGTCCATCTCACCGCCGATAATCTTAATAAGGTCGGGATTGCCCTCAAACTTCACATCGTCAATCTTCACCTTGTTCACCTCGTCGATGATGCCTGTGTCGTGTGGAGCCAGCACCTGTGCGCCGTCAGCCCAGTAAGCCTTGTAGCCGTTGTATTCACGTGGGTTGTGGCTTGCCGTCACGTTCACACCAGCCTGTGCGCCAAGCTGACGTATGGCGAAGCTGATTTCAGGCGTAGGGCGAAGACTCTCGAAGAGATAAGCCTTGATGCCGTTGGCACTGAAAATATTTGCCACAGTCTCAGCAAACAGACGGCTGTTGTTGCGGCAGTCATGACCCACCACCACACTGAGGTCGTTGCGTCCCGGGAAAGCCTTGTTGATATAGTTGGCAAAGCCTTGTGTCGCCATGCCCACCACATACACGTTCATACGGTTTGAGCCTGCACCCATGATGCCGCGCAGACCGCCGGTGCCAAATTCCAAATCCTGATAGAAACAGTCAATGAGCTCTGTCTTATCCTCATTATTCAACATTGCCTCTACCTGCTTGCGTGTCTCCTCGTCGAATGCCGGCGAGAGCCACTGCTGTGCCTTTGCCTCACACTGGGCAATAAGTTCTGCTTTATTCTCCATAGTTTTTTATAGTTTTATTATTTGTTCTTGAATGTCTTGTTTTATGTTTTCGTAAATCTACGTTTGTAGTTTACAAAATTAGGCATTTTTTTTGAATACAACAAGAGAATGCTTTTCTTTTTATCTTTTTTAACCATAAATCAAAGGCTTTTCTCACATAATGTTTGGTAATTAATAAATATTTCGCTACCTTTGCCGTTAATATAGAGTATGCCATAATGCGGCAGACTGTAGAAAATGAGCAAACAAGACACATATTCACATATACTGAAATACACCGGGCTGTTTGGCGGAGTGCA
Source organism: Prevotella sp. (assembly GCA_030539375.1). Classification (GTDB taxonomy): domain Bacteria; phylum Bacteroidota; class Bacteroidia; order Bacteroidales; family Bacteroidaceae; genus Prevotella. The sequence continues at coordinate 17,184 of JAUNSB010000028.1, read as the reverse complement.
AGGGCTGAACATCCTTATAAATATAATAAGGAACAAACTGGTGGCAATGATTCTTGGACCTGACGGCATGGGACTGATGTCCCTATTTTCCGCCACGGTCAAGCTTATCAGCGACTCCACATCGCTGGGCATTCCCGTATCAGCAGTGAAAAATCTCTCTCATGACGAAGCATACCGTGACCGGCAACACAAAGAGCGCACTGTGGCAATGGTACGCTCATGGAGTCTGCTCACCGGACTGGCAGGAATGTGGATAATGCTGCTGCTCTCTCCCCTGCTCAACAAATGGATATTCACATGGGGCGACCACACCCTGCACTTTGCACTGCTCTCACCGGCAATACTGTTTACGGCATTGGGTGGCGGCGAGCTGGCTATATTAAAAGGTATGCGCGAACTGCGCAGGCTGGCACGAACATCGCTGCTCACCGTACTCGGACTGTTTGTATTCTCCGTGCCGCTTTATTATGTATGGGGTGAGGCAGCCATCGTACCGTCACTTGTACTGCTTGCCGTGCTGCAATGGGGTATTACTGTCAGGCTTACGTCAAGGCTCTTTCCGCTGCGCTATTCCTTTTCAAAATCATCACTTGGCGAAGGAATGAGCATGGTGAGGCTTGGCATAGCATTCACTCTTGCAGGAATTATGAGCAGCGGTGCCGAGTTTTTGATACGCACTTTTCTCAACATCAACGCCGATTTGCCAACATTGGGGCTCTACAATGCCGGATATGTTATGACAATGACATACGCCGGAATGATATTCTCGGCAATGGAGACCGACTATTTTCCGCGCCTTTCAGCTATCCACGGCACAGGCAAAACACTCAATGACTGCGTAAACAAGCAAATTGAGGTTTCGCTGCTCCTTGCGTCGCCCATGCTGGCATGTTTTATGATAGGCATGCCCGTCATTCTCCCTTTGCTTTACACGGGGCAGTTCATTGAAGTACTGCCAATGACTCAGGCAGCTGTGCTCGCCATGTACCTGCGTGCAATAATCCTGCCCATAGCCTATCTGCCGCTGTCAAAGGGCGACTCATGGTCGTTCCTGTTCATGGAGGGAGCCTCGTCTGCCACTATCGTTCTTTTCGTAATCACAGGCTGGTATGCCTGCGGACTTACAGGAACAGGTCTCGGTATTCTTGTGTCTGCATGTGCCGAGGTTTGCACTCTTATCTGCTATATGCGTTGGAAATACGGCTATTGTCTCTCATCTGATGTCATCACCGTCATGCTGCAACAGTTGCCGTTGGGATTGGCGGCATATCTTGTTACACTCTCCGGCACACCATGGTTGTACTGGCTGTTGGGAATTGTCGTTATAGCCATAAGTACTGCTGCGTCTTTAAATATTCTGAGGAAAAAGACACGGTTGTGGGAAAGCCTAAAGGCAAAATTTCAAAAGAAAACAGGATAAAGTGTGAGGCAAATAAATTTTATAAGAATTATTGTTTAGCGAAGAGTATGGATAAAGGATTCTCTTTTAAGCAGTTTACGGTGATGCAGGATATGTGTGCCATGAAGGTTGGCACAGACGGGTGTCTGCTCGGCGCATGGGCGCAGGCTCCTGCTGTTGTAGCAGGCTCTCCGGTGCGCATCCTTGACATCGGCACAGGCACAGGACTCATAAGTCTGATGCTTGCGCAGCGTTTTCCCGATGCCGCAGTCACCGCGCTGGATATTGATGAGGCTGCCGTGCGCCAGGCAGAGATAAACATCGCCGCCTCACCCTTTGCCACCCGTGTCACTGCCGTGCAGGGGGCTGTGCAGAATTATTCAGGCACTTTCAACATGATTGTGAGCAATCCTCCGTTCTTTGTCGATGCCCTTGAATGTCCTGACGACCGCCGCACCATGGCGCGCCACACCTCCACACTCTCTTATCATGAGCTTATGCACGCTGCCTATCGGATGTTGGATGCCGACGGTGAACTGTCGGTTATTATTCCCTTTGACTACCGTCAGCGCTTAGAATCTGATGCCGCCATTGTCGGGTTCCATCTTCACCGCTCCTGCCAGGTATTCACCTCAGCCAAGCGGCCTCCCAAGCGTTTCCTCCTTTCATTCACCAAAAAACAGCTGCCAGTGGTTACCGGCAGTCTCCTCATCGACAGCGAGGAGTTCCGCATGCTGTTAAAGGATTTCTATTTGCATTTCTGAAACAGGTGAGTCTCGTTTAATTTAGATTATCTAATAATGAAAGTGATATACAACAACCTCATACCTTTACGCGGTTTTATGGCGATAAATCTCTTTGGCGTGATATTTGTGCGCCGTGGCTATACTCTTGACAGAACTGCTATTAACCATGAGAGCATCCATACTGCACAGATGCGTGAGATGCTTTATGTGTTTTTTTATTTGTGGTATGTTGCCGAGTGGTTGTTGAGGCTGTTGGGCAACGGTAACGCTTATGAAAACATATCATTTGAGCGTGAGGCTTATTCTAATCAGGCTGACAAATATTATTTGAAATGCCGTAAACATTATGCTTGGTTGAGATATCTGCATTTATTTAAGTGAGTTGTATTTTTCCACAAAAGCGCAAACTCTTGCTGCATATTCCGATGGATGGTCATAGTATGATCTGGCATGTTTTGCCCCTGGCGCTATCCATAGTTGTTTCACGCCGTGCTTGGCGGCATAGAGACGGTATACCATTTCGGTGTTTACAAATGAGTCGTTGCCGCCATGTATGAACAGCATGGGACGGTCGGCTTTTGCCACTTGGCTTAGTGGTGATGCCTCGCTGAACGACCATCCGTTGCGCAGTTTGCACAGCCAGCTGGTGGTGTGGAGTAGGGGGAAGGGAGGAAGCGAGAACTGGTCATCCATACTGTTTTTGAATTCTTCCCACACTGAGGTATATCCGCAGTCTTCCACAAAGCACCTTATGTAATCGGGCAGCGCCTCACCGCTCACCGACATTATTGTGGCTGCTCCCATCGACACGCCGTGAAGCACCTGACAGGTGTTGCCGCCAAACAGACTGTCTGCCAGAGCGCACCATTGCAGCAAATCCAGTCTGTCTTTCCATCCCATCTGCACATAGTTGCCTTTTGACTGCCCGTGATAATGCAGGTCGGGCAGCAGTATGTTGTAGTGCAGCTGTCGGTCGTAGATGCTTGCTATATCACCCATCCACAGTGCATTGTCAGTATATCCGTGTACCAGCACCGCCACCTTGTCGGTCACACTGTCTGCCCTTAGATACCAGGCATGTATGCTGTCGCCCGTTTCTCGGCTCACGATGAAAGTGTCGCGCAGGGCATGCCGCTTCATCACTGAGTCTATCCATTCACGTTGCGGAACACTCTTCAATGTCGGTTGCAGTGCATAACGCAAAAAATATTCTGAGGCTCCGATCAGAAGCAGTGCCAGTATGGCGAGAATTATAAATATATACTTTAAATGTTTCATAATGCTGATGTTTTTGTGCACAAAAATACGAATTTTGCACGAAAAAGATGCATAATCCCATAAAAATTGCATTTTTTTATGCAATTAAAAGTTGTGCTAACATTTGTGCTTTCTATACCATACAGTTATGCCGATGGCTATGACGATGCTTAAGGCTCTCAACACATTGGAAATCAAGCTGCCTGCTGCATTATCCGTTCCTTCCATTGAGAATGTCACCCAAGCTGCATTCATCAAAATATGCAGGAAAACCGGTACCCAGAGGTTGAATTTCCAACCCACATACATCCAGCTGAAATATATCGCCCCAATAAAAGTGACAGCAAATACAGACAGGCAAGTGACAAAATCAGAGCCTTGATATATGTGGCAGATACCAAAAAACACAGATGGTATCAATGCTGACCAGATGAATCCTAATTTGCAGTAACGGAACAACATTCCGAACAGGAAACCACGGAAAATGAACTCTTCAAAGAAACCGGGAAAGAGTGCCTTTCTGCATAAAAACTCTATGTCCCAACCATCGCGCAGAGTTCCCATAATTCCAAATCCGACAAATAAAGGGATTGTGCTGATTAACGCCACCAAGAATCCCTTTGGCAGATTAGCGTCAAGTCCAAGTGCCTTAAGAATGTTTTTCTGCGGGTGAATGATTACAAATGTCGCCACTATTGCAGGAATGCTCCAAATGATGTATCTACATGAGAACTTACCAAAAGTGTTGTTCTGCATCCCCAACTGTTCCAACCATATTGAGGCATAAGACATTGCTGCATAGGTGAGCACTGTCGCGATGGTGTATGTGATGATTTTTATTGTGTTTGATGTTGTCATTTTATTCAAATAGTTTATTTGTTATGTGTACCACTAAAACCTTATTTCCCCGTCATAATTGAATATTGGCTCATCGGTGTCAACAGCCTCGGGATAGAACTGCACGGCACTGTCGTTCAGCTTCGGATGTTGTTTGTCGAGCAGCCGCAGCATCTCTGCGCCAGCCCATATCACGGGACCATAACCGTGGGCTGCCGCCGTGCTTACAGGACGGAACATATAGAATGCAGGGTCAAATCCCATACCGGTACCTACACAGGTTTTTGTAACTCTTCCTTTCTCGTCGATCGATGCTTCCACGGCATGCCATGCCAATTGTGCCACAGGACCATAGGCAAGCGCAGAAATCCAACCTTTGTTTATGGCGTGGGCTATGCAATATGTGTAGATGGCTGTGCAGCTGCTTTCCTCATACGACTCCTGACGGTCGAGCAGTTGGTGCCAGAATCCGTTTTCACCCTGCAGGGCTGCCAGTCCTTCGATATGCTGCTGCAGCAATTGGAGAATGTCATTACGTTGCGGATGTTTTTCCGGCAGCACATCCAACACCTCGCACATGGTAAGAACGGCCCATCCGTTGGCACGTCCCCAATGGAAGGCTGGGTGTGGCGTCATGGCCTCCACCCATCCGTGGCGGAAAAGTTTTTTCCCTGGCACCCACATCTTCTCCTTGAACAACATAATCTGACGTGCTGCCTCGTCATAATATTTCTGCTCGCCGGTGTATGCGCCCATATAGGCTATTGCCGGTATTGCCATAAACATATCATCGAGCCATACCGTGTTCTTATGCGGACGCTTGCGGGCAAATGTTCCGTCGGCAAGCCGGAATTCCTTGTCCATAATGTATTGGGCGTAGTTGGCAATCACGGGTTTCGTCTCTATAGCTTGCGCCAGATGCGTTTGGGCATTTTGCCTTGCCTTCAGCTCAGCCTTTATCATAGCCGCACAGATTGCGCCTGCATCGTCGAGGGCATGCGGGTCTACTACTTTACGGATGGCGGTATCAAGCTTTTTCCCATTTTTCAGGTCTTTCATTGCTTTTGGAAAAGCATCAGCTATGGTCTTGAAGTTATCCGCCACATAGTCGGCATATCTGCTGTCGCCCGAGGCATCTGCGGCATCAAGACATGCGCTGTAGGTCACGCCCCATTCATAGCTTGTGGTTCTGAATTGCTGTGGATTGTCGAGTATATATCCCAACACTTTGTCGATAGATTTTTTAACATCTTGCTTTGTCGACACTCCATACCCGTGTTTGTAGTCGGGCTTAAGCAGGTGCAGAGGGGTGTTCGAGTCATTGATGCTGTTGTCTTGTGCCTGTGCCAGCGCAGGCACCATAAGGCATGCTATGGAGAGGAGTTTGATGTTCATTTTTGTTTTATGTTTCGTTTATCAGTAAGTTTATTTTCGGCAAAGGTACGGAGTTATTTCCGATTACACAACATTTTTATATATTATTCACATAAGAATATATCAGATATGAGGGTAGTGCTTCTCTGGTTAGTCTTGCCTGTCAATGAGATGCTAAGGATTTGTGAGAAAAGTGAATTTTGCGAAAAAACTTTTTCGTATGTGAATCTGCACCTATGAAAAGCATGATATCAGAATAGATATGACCAAATGACAGAAACTAAAAAAAGTTAAGGTGGAAGGAAAAATAAGCAAACTATTGCGATATTTTGGAAAAAACTTGTAACTTTGCAGCTGAAAAATATAAGTTTTAGGTCTTTAACCTAAGCAGTGATTGTTTGGGTTAAGGGGGTATTAGTTTTTAATTAAGGTAATATAAAGATTGTTATTCAAGGACAACAAGCATAAAAGGTGGCTGAGGCTACCTTTTTTGTTTTTTTTAGTACCCATATATAAAACTTCCTCGTCAACTATATATAAGAAACATAACGAAATAAAGAAAAGAGACAGCATTACGCAGAATTTGGCGCACATGATAGATGCAAACGTTTGCATACGGATGATGTAAGATTTTTACAAGAATTTTAGGGTGGCTATAAAAATAATTCATACTTTTGCACCAGAAAACAGAGCTAACGTAGCAAAACTTAAACTTATATAGAGGCTTACCCTCAGTAAATAAAAACGGGGTTAAAGACCTGAAACTTATATTTTTCAAATTAAAGATGAACAAGATTGTTAAAACAGCAAACATCGCACTGTTGTTGACAGTATCGGCAGTTGCGATAAAAGCGCAAGACATTGCCTTAAAGACCAACTTGATAGGCTGGGTTACCACATCTTGCAATGTGGGACTTGAGATGTCGACGGGAAAGAAGCAGACGATGCAACTCTTCGGAACGCTCAACCCATGGAACTTCGGCAACGACAAGAAGCTGCACTTTTGGAATGTGATGCCCGAGTATCGCTGGTGGACCTGTCAGAAGTTCGGAGGTCACTTCTTCGGTGTGCATGCACTGGGTGGTGAGTATAACATCAAGAATATCGACCTGCCTTTCGGCACTCTGCCCAAGACAAAGAGGGGGCGCCACTACGAAGGTTGGTATTTGGGAGCAGGAATAACTTATGGCTATCAGTGGCTACTCTCAAAACATCTCAATTTTGAGGCGGAGATTGGTGTGGGCTATGCCTACAGTCCCTACAAGCTCTATGGCAACTGTGAGAAAGAGTTGCTGAAAGACAACCGCAACTACGTGGGACCCACAAAGCTCGGACTTAGCCTGATGTATATGTTCTAAAGCCTTAAGCAGAGGTTTAGGGATAAAAGAAAAACCAAACAACAAATTTAGCAAACTTATAACATGTGTAAAGTATCACTTTATGCCATTGTTGCAGCCATAGAGCTCGCGGCAGTGGGAAGTCCTCAGACACTTTCAGCGCAGACCATAGCTAATGGCAATGTGCTGGTAAACAACATCTTGACGAATAAGGACGGCAAACAGATAGATATCAGTTTCTACCTCGACATGAGTACTCTGAAGCTGAAAAAGGAACATAAGCTACGCTTCACGCCGCTGATGGTGAACGGTACCGATACTCTCGCCCTTAGTCCCATTGTGGTGAACGGCAAGTCTCAGCATATACGCTATCTGCGCAATCCTAAGCAGGAGGATCAGGGCACCACGGTGGTACGCCGCCAGAACGGAGAGAGCCAGCAGCTGCAATACAGCCAAAAGGTTGACTATAAACCATGGATGAGCCAGTTCGACCTTGCAATGCATGAGGACCTTTGCGGCTGTGGCAACAAGTTGAGCGAGGACAATACTCCTATCAAGCATGTTGACAATCGCCCTGCACGTCCTGAGGTGAGCTTCGTGAAGCCAAAGGCTGAGGCAATCAAGACCCGCGCTGAGAAGGGACAGGCATACATCATCTTCCCTGTGAACAAATGGGACATTCTCACCAACTTCCACGAGAATACCACTGAGCTGAACAAAATTACCTCAACCATCGACCTGGTGAAGAACGACAAGAACGTGGAGATAACAGGCATCGACATTCACGGCTATGCCTCACCTGAAGGCTCATACGCCAACAATACCAAGCTCGCCAACAACCGCGCCGCTGCCGTGAGCAACTACGTGAAGAACCTCTACCGGATAGACTCGAATTTGTTCACCCATCACGCAACACCAGAGGACTGGGAAGGTCTTAAAGCTAAGCTCGCCGAGAGCAGTCTGGAAGAACGGCAGGCTCTCTTGAAGATTGCCGGCGACAACAGCCTTAATCCTGACGAGCGCGACCACAAGATGCGCCGGATCTATCCCGAGGCCTACGCCATCATGCTGAATACTATATATCCACGCCTGCGCCACTCCGACTACACCGTGACCTACACCGTGCGTCCATTCTCCATCGACGAGGCTAAGGAGCTGCTCAGGAACAAGCCACAGATGCTCTCATTGCAGGAGATGTTCCTCGTGGCACAAACTTACGAGCCAGGTTCTCAGGAGTTCAACGAGGTGTTCAACATAGCTGTGCGTCTCTTCCCTAACGATGAGACAGCCAACCTCAATGCTGCCTGTACATATATACAGCAAGGCAATATAGAACAGGCTGAGCGTCACCTTGTTAAGGCAGGAAACAGTCCCGAGGCAAATCAAGCCCGCAAGGCAGTGGAGCAGCTCCGCAAATACCGTGCTGAGTATGGTGATGACTATCTAAAAGAATTAAAATAACAATATACAAATAATACACATAAAACTTTTAAAAAAAATTATTATGAAAATCAAGCATTTATTAGGAATGGCAGCTATGGTCGCATTGACGGCAAGCTGCAGCAGTGAGAATGATCTTGCGGAAAACGGCAACAACGGCGCAACTGCGGCAGGTCCACGCTATGCAACATTCACCATCGTTTTGCCTACAACCAATGGCACACGTGCAGGTAATCCGACTTATGAGGACGGAACACCTAATGAGTATGCGGTTAACAACGCTACGCTCCTTATCTTCCAGGGTGAAAACGGGGGGGGCAGAAAAAGATGCTACATTTGTTGAGAGTGTAGAGTTGGGCGACATGAAACCTTGGACTAATGTTGATGATGACCCTAACGCCATTACGACAGAGGCTAATATAACTGCAAAGCTTAACAATTTCAAAAGTGATTATGAGGGAAATTATTATGCAGTTATTCTGTTGAACAACAATATGACTGGTAGCGATAAGAAGGTGAAACTTCCTGTGAACGGAAATAAATTTAGCGACTGGCAGAAAGCCAACGTCACCAACAGCATGACCAGCACTGTAAACGGTTTCTACATGGCGAATGCCGTGAAAGTGGAAGAAACGACTACAAGCACCCTGGTACTAATAGACAAGAGTAAGGTCACAACTACAGAGAGTGCTGCACAGCCTGCTGCCACCATCTATGTAGAGCGTGGTGTAGCCAAGGTTACAATGACCACTTTCAGCAAAATGGACGTTACAGGCATTGATGGCGACAAGGTGACTATAGAAGCATGGAACCTTGACGTGACCAACAAAAAGTCATATCCTGTACACAATGTAGACAATTATGAAAGCTTTGAGCAATACTGGGACAACGTTTGGGCAACACCCCGTTTCTCAAGCGGTCATACAGCATTCAACCGTGCCCACTGGGGTATAGATCCTAACTACAGCACAGTCAGCAATGACAAAGAATACACCGACGAGTTCAACTACAAGACAAATGCTTACGACTTTACTGATGCCGGTAATGCAAGTGCCCCGAAATACTGTTTGGAAAACACCTTCTCTCTCGGACACATGTATCAGAATCAGACAACCCGCGTCATTATGAAGGCAACATACATACCAAACGGTTTGACAGAGGGTGAGACATTCTATATGATTGACGGTAAGAGCGGTTACTTTACAGACGCTACACTTACAACCCAAATCCAGACAGCCATCACCAACGCTGGATATACAGCAACTGATTTCTCTTTACCTCTTACTGATATGAAGACTGCAGGCAAGCATGTGCTTACAGCTAATGACATCACTAAGGTTTCAGGTGAGGTGGGCGTTGACGCTAAATTCTTGGCAGACGTAAATGCAGCCCTTGGCTTGAGCGGCGACAAGAAAATCTCCGCATACAAAAATGGTGTTTCTTACTACATTGCCCGAATCAAGCACTTCGGTGACGACTTGACACCATGGCCTGCAAAAGATGGCAATAAAGAAACTTACGGAACTGGCGAGGAAGCTAAACAGAGGTATCTTGGCCGTTATGGTGTGGTCCGCAACAACTGGTATGAGTTGACTGTCAACTCAGTCAGCAATCCAGGCTCTCCTGATGTTCCTGAAGTGAATCCTAACACTCCAGATGACGAAGGCGATAAGTACTATATCAACTGCTCTGTAAGGATTCTTTCTTGGGCAAAGCGTGTACACAATATTGACCTCTAATACAATTAATTGGATTGGTTTTATAAATAATATTCATACAGTAGAAGTTAGTTTCCCACAGGTAGCGGGTATCGGGCTTGCCTGGAGCGCCAGGCTGCCGCCCGCTACAATGTGAGGACAATTACACCAAAACAACAATTAATAATCAACAATTATATTATGGCAAAGAAAATGACTTTCGGTTGGTATCATGGCATGAAGGCAGGACTGCTGGGTATGCTTGCCTGTTGCGTGTTGAACAGCTGCGACGGATTGATGCACGATGACCTGCCCCCTTGCGACACAGGAGTCTACCTGCATTTTGTCTACGACTATAACATCCAGCGCGCCGATATGTTCAATGATCATGTTGGTGGGTTAGTTGTCTTCGTCTACGATGAGAACGGCAAGTTCATCAGCCGGCAGGAAGCAGTCAACAGCAGCTTTATCCAGCCGCTCAAGCATCATGACTTCGCCATGAACCTGCAACTGCGGTCGGGAAAATACCGCTTTGCAGCCTTCGCCTATCAGAAAGCCTACAACGAGGCACTGACCGCACCGGGAGCAAAATTCAGAATAGAAATGCCCCAGCATGGTGATGCCATGGAGCACCTGCATGCCACGCTGGACCGCCAGCAGGGCATCGTGGAACACCACGGCATGCCTCTCGACACCCTTTGGCACGGACTGTCAAAAGGAGTACTGGAGGTAAAGGATTTTAGAATGGTGCACGACACCATCAGCCTTGTGCGCGACACAAAGCAGCTCACCGTCAGTCTGCACCAGATAGATGAGCCGGCCGGTATCACTGCCGATGACTTCAGTTTCGAGATTACCTGTGCTAACGGTACCATAGGTCACGACAACAGCCTCTGGAACGACGAGCGGCTGACATACACCCCATACTATACTTGGGACACCGACTTCCGCGATGAAGGGGGCAACGTGAAAGAGCGCACAGCCCATGCGGCGATGATGTTCTCAAGGTTGGTGCTCTATCCTGCGGAGCAGAACGATAAAAACGCCATGCTCTCCATTTTCAACAAAAAGACAGGCGAGGAAGTGGCACGCATCAACCTTACCGACTGTCTGGCGCAGGGACGCGGGGCCTTCGCCCATCTCAATTACTCCCCTCAGGAATTCCTCGACCGAGAATACGATTACCACCTCGATTTCTTCCTCAAAGGAGGCCAGTGGCAATACATCAACCTCAGCATATCGGTGCTCAGCTGGAGCAAGCGCATACAGCGCGTCGATTTTTAGACAAAAGGTAAATACAGAATAAAAGCACTATAATCATAGGTTCACTCTTTTCAAGAGTTATAAAGATTGTTTTTTCAGGATAACATTTTAAAAAGGAATAACAACAATAATGTAAACATAAAAAAGATGAGAAGTCGAAAGGTTTTTTATTATATTGTTAGTTTGTTGTTGGCGACTATGACAGCCGCCTGTACCGACGACCTGGGTGACGACAAAGCCACCGCAGGTGCGTCGGGTAATTTGCAGGTCACAGTACCTCTGTTGCATGGCGACAATACCCGTGTCGGCGAGGGCAACAATATCATCTACAATGCCACAGAGGAAGAGTGCCGCATAAACAGCCTCCGGCTTTTCGCATTTCCCGAAAACGGTCATGGTGAACTGCTCAACGAGTTTCTCGGCGTTCCAGGCACCTCGTTCTATGACAAGGGAAAGTTTGATGGCGGCGTAGAGGTGGCAACCTACCAGCTCGACATCAAGCCCGGCACCTACCGTATCTACGTGGTGGCAAACATGGAGGAGGTGCTTAAGGATAAGACCATCAATACCGAGGATGACCTCAACGCCGTGGTGCTCAGCTATAGCCCTGACACCAAGCCGGGTATGCCCGCAGCCGGCAACATACCGATGATATATGAGCCAATGGAGAACACCGAAATCTCAGGCAACACGAAGACCACCGACATAATAGCAAACATGAAGTTCACCTGCGTAAAGGTGAGACTGAACCTGATCTTCGACCCTGCCAACGCAGGAATGCAGGCAGCCCTGAAGGACAACGGAATCAAAATTCAAGGCATCACCGCAAAAAAACTCTCATCATCCACCAGCCTCGTATGGAAAGGAAAGTTCTATGCCGCTGATGATGAGGAAGTAGGCAAAGGCATCTCATCCGAAATGTATACCGCCTCGTCAGAGGCCAGCACCGCCGGCTCATATTACGCCGATTGGACACGCACTGATGCCAACATGAACATAAGCAACAAGGATGTAATCGGAGCCGTAGGCACAGCCGCGGCAGCTCCAACCAATATAAAAGGCAAATGGCTGTTTCAGGGCACCTACTATCTGCCCGAGCGCTATATCATCAGCAACGACCAACAGTCGTTCCTCACCCTAAGCGGCAAAATTGGCGGCAAAGACAACAGTTACACCATTCCGTTAGGACATACTGACAACCCGGAAACCGAGCCCCGCCGTACCTTTCCCCGCAGCACATACTACGAGATAATAGGCAGTCTGAAGTCGCTGGGCAACATCACCCTCGATTGCCAGACATTGATAAAAGCATGGGAGCCTGTAAGCATAGATGCCGACTTCTGCCACACCACACTATGGGTGGACAAGACAATGGCTGAGCTCACATCACTCACCACCGACTCTATCTATTATAAGACCAATGCTGCTAAAGTGGAGTTTGGATGCGATAAGAAAATCAGCATCGACGGAGGAGAGAGCAAGGACTTTATTGTGGCTGCCAAGACATATAATGACAGAATAACTTTCACCATCAACCCCGACATCCCATATTCGGCTTACAAAGCTGAAGAGCTGACAGGCACAGCCAAAGTGTGGATAAAGGCAAACAATCTGGTGAAGTATCTTGATGTGAAGTATAACATACAGCCTCTCTTCGATGTAGACCCGCTGGAAGTGACAATCTATTGGCAGGATGGCGCTGCCACCAACACCAAGCAATTCACATGGACAACCAACCTTGGCGGCATCGAACTGGAGAAATACTCCTCCACCATCGGCTCGTCAACCATCAGCATCAAGCTGGATAATGCAAGTTCAGACGCAAGAGGAACATTCTCCGTGACAGCGGGAAACCCTGTTACAACCACGGTACATGAGTTCAAGGCATATTCGAAAGATATAAATCCTCTTACCGGCAAACGGGAAGAGCGTCTCGTCAGAGTAATCGTAAAGCCTGCAGTAGGATCCTACCGTATATATTTCCGTGCCATCAATGACATGGCTTACAACGGTATTATTAGTATGCATGAAAATAAGTTTCAGGTCAACCAGTTTAACGGCATTCTTGACGAATATTATGGAACAGGCGACAACAATAACAACTGGCAAGACGGATGGGACGGGAAAAATTGGAACAATAATATCAATTCTGCCAAACACAATGTATACATATATTCGCAAATAGGCGAGACCTACGGAACGGCAATACCTGTTGAAAATGTATGGTTCTTTAATGGCAATTATGATGATACAGATAACAAACACATGACGGGCGACCCCAACAATCCCGGCTGGTATTATAAAGACATGGCAGTGGATGCCCAGGGAATAAGGTCGAAAGGCGACAACTCAGAGAAAACCATCAAACCCGGCGAAACCTTTATGATATTCTACAGCTTCAACAACGAGGGCGCCGACCTGCACCGCTGTCCGCACCACATGGCGCCTGGTATTCCCCTTTTCAACTATGAAGATAGGGAAGGATGGATTCTCTACGACCCGACCTCCGACCCATATTACCGCATCTTCGACGAAAAACCTGTTGTGAAAGATGTCACATATACAGTATATACAAAATATGAGATTAAGGGATGGATGTGCCAATTTGGCGTGGCAACAGACAATCCTGTATCTGGCAGCAGCGAAAACGCACAATTCACCTTTTGGGACAACCGATGGAACGGACATACCGCCAAAAGCATGGAATTCTCAACAGAAAATATAAACGGCACAACATGGCATGTGACAAAGATTAGGCTGAAGGCAGTGGACGGATATCATGAAAAGTCGATACTGGTTCAGGCTAACGAAAAAGACACAGGTATCAACAAAACCATCTTTGGCGGCAACAGCTATGAGAGATATGGCGATGTGGGATATTTTGACAACACCAGCTGGCATCCCGGCAAACCTCAATGACAATAAGATTAAAGTACGAAGAAAGATGAAAAAGATATTATCACTTTTGCTTACGCTGCTGGTGATAACCGGCTGCAGCGACACACTGAACGAGAACGGTGGCTCAAGCTCATCTGACGTGAGCGGATTGGACGATGGCGGCATCACGCTCACCATCACTCTGCCGGATTTTACCCGCGAGGAGCTTACCAGAGCGGGAGACACAGATGCAGGATTGGAGAGCCTGAACGTGGTGGCTTACAAGGAAAACGGGACATTACTGTCGAACACAAGCATATCTGCCTGGGAGCTCGTAGCAGGCATCGGCAACACCTACAAGGTAAAAGTGCCCGTTAGTCCTGGTGCATCAATGATACATTTGGTGGCAAATGCCGGCTCTTTAAGCGACAGTCAGTGCGTCGCCGGCCTGGACAAAGCCATTGTAAGTGGAACAATAAACACAGCAACTCCTCTTTGCTGGGGCAAGATCAGCGTGTCGGCACTGATGGGCACTAATCCGTCCATTACGCTCTTGCGTCAGTTCGGTAAGGTGAAAGTGATAGGACCAACCAGCAACAGCAGCTCGGAGTTTATCGACAAAGAGACATTCTCTTTGGACGGCTACAAGCTTTACAAGGCTGCCAGCAGCGGAACTATAGCTCCTGCGGAGGGGAACTGGAACTCCGCAACATGGGAAGTCACAGCTCCTACATTGCCTTCAGACGCCAGCTATGACAACACCGGCATCAGCTTTACAACTGGAGATATTGATTTCTACGAGTCGGAAACAAAAGCCGATCTGTCATTCCTTATTGTTAAGGGAAAATATAAGGGAAAGACAGGCTACTATAAGGTGGCATTCTATGATACAGATGGTAACTTCATAAATCTGCTACGTAACCATGCCTACATGGTAAAAATTACATACGTCAACACCTATGGCTGGGAGACGGAAGCGGAAGCTGCTGCTGATCCATACCCAGAAAATCGCATGAGAGTAGTAGTGAAAGACGACAATCCTTTGGTGACCAAAATGATAGCCTGCAAGGACTACCATCTCGGTGTGAGCGACCAAGTGAGCGGTCTTTGGAATGCTGGAACCATTGGCGCAACGATTGTCACCACCATAAAAAGCGGCGAGCAACCTAAAGTTGACTTTTCTGGTAGCAGTTGGATTACAGGCATCGACTGGGGAGAAACCATCAATGTTCCTGAAGCAGAAGGTTCTAATTCTTCGGCAGGCAAGAAATATCATATTACTATTCATGTAGACAATAATGCCTATTGGGAAGAGTCCCGACAGGGATTTGTCACCGTGAAGTCGGGCGACCTTGCCTGCACCATCACCGTGACGCAGGCGGGCAAAGACTTCAAGCGAACCGACAGAACCGTAAGACTGGTGTCGTCAAGCGACTTGGGCACAGAGGAAGAATATGCCGACTACTTCAATAAGTTCCTTGCCAACACCCAAGGCATCAAGCCAGAGGATATGCAGCAGGCAATCGTGAGAAATGACGGACTGCACTTCGGTGTGGGAACAAACACATTCAGCTACTTGATACCAAAAAAAACTGGAGATAAGGTGACTCTTGGCGAAAAGAGCGACAGATTCACAGTGATAGAGGATGGTTCAAACTGGAAAGTGACGCTGAACAACACCAGCGTCAACAATTATAATATCTGGAAAGGCGACTTCACCATATCTTACACCGAAGACGGACATGACATCAGCATCAAATATCCTGTCTACCACTGCGGCATTTTCCACAAGATAGACGAAAATAATCAACAGACTCCTGTAAACGAAAATGGCATGCAGCAGGCAAAGGTGAGCGGACGCTTCTACTATGGTGTGGTGAAGGTGAAGGGAAAGACAAAGACATATGTGATGCTCGACCGCAACCTCGGTGCCTCAAACGACAAGAGCTATGTACCGGACACTAAGATGCTGGAAGGCAACAAAACTGCTATTGGTGGCTACTTCAAGATAGCCACAGAGAAGCAGAGCCAGACTGTGGCCGGCAATCTCATCAGCAACCTTCCCATAGGTTTCAAGATACCTGAGAATGATGTATTACAGGATCTCATTGATGGTGACAACCTGAAAGTGGTGACCCGCTACACCCTGTCGGGAGAAGCTTACAACAGTGTTGAGATACAGACTTGCGATGACTCGGTGCTGCCTGTCATCTATCTGCCTGCCAGCGGCTATGTGGAGGGAGAGAACCTCAAGAATGCCACTCATGCCAATCTTTGGACGCGCACCTTGCTCTCGGGCAACCAGGGGTTCGACCCCACCAGTCCTGAATTTGGTTTCTGGTATCGCTATTTCGATGCCTACGGCAAAATATGCACAATGTCCAACTTACGCTTCGTCAGCGGCAGCAACGGCAGAAACACTGGCATATACAGATCCATGCCAATACGCCTGATAGCCAACAATTAAGTAAATGGGCATAAAAGAGGGTGTGTAAGAATTCAAATACTTTCATCATTCTTGCTTGCTAATTCGCGTGCAAGTTCATAACGGAATGACAGTTTCTTCCTGTCTTGAAAAAGCGCATGAATCAGTCTACGCTCCCTGTCAAGGGCACGTATCAGTTCTTCTAACGAGTGAAAATGCGATATCTTATCCATGCTGTTTAAGAACAGTTTATTGTATGTTTTAATGAATTATCTATTTCACGCCACAAAATTACAAAAAGAATTGCAGACTTTTGCATAAATAGATGAAAAAATTCAATTTTAACCTGCATTATATTATATACAAAGAATATATTATGTAAATATAATTCTGAAAAATAACCGCTTAAATTTTTCTTGAAATAGAAAAACAAGTGGCAGTTTCATGGCCTTTCAATCCAAAATAAATGATTTTTTCTACGAATATAGCTGATATAGCCAACGAAGTTAACTGACTTTGCCAACGGAGTTAA